>JANYFG010000056.1 GCA_025362815.1 Rhodospirillales bacterium | reverse complement strand
GCGAGGCGGTGGTCAAGGTCGCTCCAGTTTTCCCGGAGGCGGCGCACGCAACCGTCGAACGACCCGCGTGACGGATCGCTCGACGCCAGCACCGATATCAAGGAATGGGCGCGTGTAGGCGGCGAGGAGGTGCGGATGCGGCTGCCGGACGTTCTCGGCGATGCCGAACTCGATCTTCTCGCCGGGAACGGGGAGAACCAGCGTGCCGAACATCCAGTCCCACACCGACAGGAGGCCGCCGAGATTCTGGTCCCAGTGCCGCCGGGCCCGGCTGTGATGCAGCTGGTGGATCGCGGGGCTGACCAAAATACGGTCCCAGCGCGGCCCGAAAGATATCGGCGCCTCGGAATGCAGGAGCTGGTTGCCGAGCGCACCGAAGATCAGTCCGGTCAGGCTGATTCCGAATATGGTGACGAGGTTCAACGGTCCTTCGGCGAAATACAGCGCGGGTCCCAGCACCAGAGCGGCGGCCGCGGCACGCACCGGCTCGCTGAGCGCCATTTCAAATGGGTGCACGCGCCCGGCCACCAGCGGCGTCAACCGTTCGGCCGAATGGTGCACGCTGTGGAACGCCCAGAGTGCCGGGATGCTGTGCGCGGCGCGGTGGAACACGTAATAGCCGAAATCGTCGCCGACCGCGACGAGCAAGGTCAGCGCCAGCAGCGCCGGCAGGTTCCAGTCGATCAGGAACGGCGCCGGCCCGATCGCGGCGGCGATCGCATGGGACACACCCAGGGCGAGGGTCGGCAGCGACAGCCGCCAGAACAGCTTCACGCTGGAGCCCACAAACTGGTTGGCGAGATTGATTTGCCAATCCAACCAGGTGGACCGATGGGTCATCGCGCCACGCGGGAAGCAGAAACGCGCCAGCCCCCGCAGCGTGCCGCCCTGTCGGGCGTGGACGATCGCGAGGAGCACGAGGGCCTGTGCCAGGAACACCCAGTAATATCGCGTATTCTGACCGGTCAGGGGGCCGAACAGGAAATCGATGACGATCATCAGAGCGCGGTCGAGCCATGCGACCGAGCCGATCCACGATCCGTGAACAAAATCTTTGAGGGTGGTGCAAGCGCTCAACATGACAGGGTTTTACAGGATGTGCGTTCGATTAGGTAGGCGAAAGAAGCCCCCCGAAACACAGCCGCCGAGCCGTGTTCATGCGCTTGAGCGTGATGATTTTGAGTAGACAAATCATCACGCTCTAACTCGTTGTTTTATCGATCATGTTCATGCGCTCGGGTTAAGCAACCCAAACGCGTCATGATCCAAGGCAACATCCGACCGAACTGAGCCACGCGGATATAAGTTGCTTCAGCGTATAAGTTTTCCAGAGCACGACGTCCGACATATTTTTGTCTTCAAGCGTCGGTGCGGTCGGCCTCGGAGGCGGATTGCTTCAGGCGGCCGAGCAGGCGGTGCAGGGTGTGGGCTTCGGGGGTGGGCAGGCCCGCCATCAGCTCGTCGATCCAGATGGCGTGGGCGGGGGCCATGCGGTTGAACAGGGCGCGGCCGCGCGGGGTCATGCTGATCAGCGTGCTGCGGCGGTCTGCCGGATGGACGCGGCGCTGGACGAGCTGGTCGGTTTCCATCGTGTCCACCAGGCCGGTGACGCTGCCGCTGGTGACCATCAGGCGGGCGGAGAGCTCGCCCATGGTGAGGCTGCCGGGGGTGTTGGCACCGCTGGCGGCGTCGAGCTGGGCGAGGACGTCGAAGCGCGGCAGGGTGGTGTCGAATTCGGTGCGCAGGCGGACGCGGATGGTGGTTTCGATCAGTTGGGCGCAGGTGAGAAGCCGCAGCCAGAGGCGGAGTTTCAGGTGATCGCCGGTCTGAGCCGCCGTTTCACGGTCGGCGGTGCGCAGCGAGGTCGGGTCGGACGCCATGTCGGATGCAAACTTTCAGGTGCCGTTAGGAGCTGGTAGCACGGCCGTTGCCTCAATTTCGACGAGGGCCTGGCGTTCGACGAGGCGGCTTATGCCGATGACCGACATGACGGGGAAGTGCTTGCCCATGACGGCGACGTAAGCGCGCCCGATGGGGCCGCGTTGGCTGACATAGTCGTCCACGTCAACCACGAACCAGGTGAGGCGCACGATGTGGGCGGGGGTGGCGCCGGCCTCGGCCAGGACGGCGGCGATGTTGGATAGCGTCTGGCCCACCTGCGCCGCGAGGCCTTCGGCGAAGACGCCCTGGGCGTTCCAGCCGATCTGGCCGCCGACGAAGATGCTGGCTCCGCTGGCGACGATGCCGTTCGCGTAGCCCGAGGGCTTCGGCCAGCCGGGCGGCTGGAGACGGTGTTGGCCCGTCATGCGCCTCCCCCTGCCGCCAGAACCTCGCGGCCGATGATCATCTTCTGCACTTCGGTGGCGCCCTCGTAGATGCGCAGGGCCCGGACCTCGCGGTAGAGCTGCTCTGCGATGTTGCCGCGCATGACGCCGAGGCCGCCGAAGATCTGGACCGCGGAATCGATCACGCGCTGGGCGGCTTCGGTGGCGAACATCTTGCCCATCGCCGCTTCGCGGGTGATGCGCCCGCCGCCGCCGGTGTCGCGCGCCCAGGCGGCGCGATAGACCAGCAGGGCAGCGGCGTCGATCTCGGTGGCCATGTCGGCGAGTTTGGCCTGGATGACCGGCATGTCGCCCAGCGGCTTGCCGAACATCATGCGTGTGCGGGCGCGCGCCACCGCCTCGTCCAGCGCCCGGCGCGCGAGGCCGAGGGCGGCGGCGCCCACCGTGGGGCGGAAGATGTCGAGCGTGGACATCGCCACCTTGAAGCCCTGCCCTGCCACGCCGAGCAGCGCGTCCTCGGGCAGCGTGCAGGCTTCGAACCGCAGGAGGGCGAGCGGGTGCGGGGCGATGACCTCGATGCGTTCGGCGACGATGAGTCCCGGTGTGTCCGACGGCACGATGAAGGCGGAGATGCCGCGTGTGCCGGGTGCCTCGCCGGTGCGGGCGAAGACCACGTAATGGGCCGCGATGCCGCCGTTGCTGATCCAGGTTTTGACACCGTCCAGCCGCCAGCCGGACGCGGTGCGCGTGGCCGTTGTGGCGAGGGCGCCGACGTCCGATCCTGCATCGGGTTCGCTGAGCGCGAAGGCGGCCAGCGCGTGGCCGGTGCGGACCGGCGGCAGGAAGCGCTGCCTCTGGGCCTCGGTGCCGTAGAGGGTGATGGCGCCGGTGCCGAGGCCCTGCATGGCGTAGACGAAATCCGCCAGGCCGTCGTGCCGTGCCAGGGTTTCGCGCATGAGGCACAGGGCGCGCACGTCCATCACGCCGTCTTCGGGGACGCCGTGCCGCAGGAGGCCCGCCGCGCCCATCCGCTGTGCGAGATCGATGCAGACGGCATCGACATCGGTGCCGTGGGGGCGGATGGCATCGACATCGATGCCATGGGGGTGGCCGAGCTGGGCGTGGGCCCAGCTGTCGACCTCCATCTCCAGGGCGCGGTGGCGGTCTTCGAGGAAGGGCCATTGGAGGTAGCTGCGGTCGGCCATCAGTCGCCCTTGAAATCTGGCGCGCGTTTGGCGGCGAACGCCTCGAACGCGCGGGTGAAATCCTGTGTGGCCATGCAGACCGCCTGGGCCTGCGCCTCGGCCTCGATCGCGCTGTCGACGTCCATCGACCATTCCAGGTGCAGCATCTTTTTCGTCATGCCATGCGCGAAGCCGGGGCCGCGGGCAAGTTTTGACGCGACGCCCCGGGCGTGGGCCAGCACGTCGCCCACCGGATGCAGCGCGTTGTAGAAACCCCAGTTGAAACCTTCATCGCCTGTCATGGCGCGGCCGGTGAAGAGCAGTTCGCTGGCGCGGCCCTGGCCGATGATGCGGGGCAGGATGGCGCAGGCCCCCATGTCGCAGCCGGCGAGGCCGACGCGGGCGAACAGGAAGGCGGTGCGGGTTTCGGTGGTGGCGTAGCGCAGGTCCGACGCCATGGCCAGGATGGCGCCGGCGCCGGCGCAGACGCCCTCGACGGCCGCGATCACCGGCTGGGGGCAGGCGCGCATGGCTTTCACGAGATCGCCGGTCATGCGGGTGAAGGCGAGCAGGGCCGGCATCTTCATTTTCGTCAGCGGTTCGATGATGTCGAACACGTCGCCGCCGGAGCAGAAATTGCCGCCGGCGCCGGTGAGGACCACGGCTTTGACCGTGGTGTCTGTCGCGAGGTCGCGGAAGGTGTCGCGCAGTTCGGCGTAGCTTTCGAAGGTGAGTGGGTTCTTCCGCTCGGGGCGGTTGAGCGTGATGGTGGCGACGCCCTCGGCGACCGCGTATTGAAAATGCTGTTTGGGCGTCACATCACTTCTCCACCGGCCACGACCAGCGCCTGGCCGGTGAATCCGGCGGCGGCATCGGTGCACAGGAACGCCACGGCTTCGGCGACCTCGTCTGGCGCGATCAGCCGGTTCTGGGGGTTGAGGCGGGCCAGGGCCTGGCGCGCGCTGTCGGCGGACTGCCCGGTTTTGCCCGCGATGGTCTCGACCGCGCGGTCGACCAGCGCGGTGTCGGTGAAGCCGGGGCAGACGGCGTTGACGGTGACGCCGCTGCGGGCGGTCTCGATCGCCAAGGCGCGGGTGAGGCCGATGAGACCGTGTTTGGCGGCGCAGTAGGCGGCGGTGTAGGCGTAGCCTTTCAGCCCGGCGGTGCTGGCGATGGACACGATGCGGCCGCTGCCTTGCGCCACCATGCCGGGCAGCACGGCGTGGCAGGCGGTGAAGCAGGCGGTGAGATTGACGGCCAGCATGGCGTTCCAGTCGGCGTGCGTGTGGCGGGCGAAGGGGGCGGAGAAGGCCCCGCCGGCGTTGTTGATCAGGATGTCGAACGGGCCTGCCTCGGCGATGGCAGATGTCAGCGCGTCCGCGTCGGTGACGTCGCACATGCGCCATGCGAAGCCGCTGGACGCGAGCGCCGCCGCGTCGCGCCCCAGGATGGTGACCGTGGCGCCCTGGGCGTGCAGCCGTGTTGCGATGGCAAGGCCGATGCCCTTGGCGCCGCCGGTGACGAGGGCGCGGCGGCGGGTGAGCCCGGGTGTCAAGCGGGGGCCTCGCTGCCCCGTTGCAGGCCCCGTTCCAGCTGGGCTTTCCCCGCGAGGTAGGGCTTGGGCCAGCTTTGTTTGCCGTAGCCCTGCCGTGCCGCCGCGAGGAGCGTGAAATGGGGGTCGGAGAGATGCGGGCGCGCGAGGGCGCACAGATCGGCGCGGCCGGAGGCGATGATGGAATTGAGCTGGTCGAATTCGGTGATGTTGCCGACCGCCATGGTGGGGATGGCGGCCTCGTTGCGGATACGGTCGGAAAACGGCGTCTGGAACATGCGGCCGTATACGGGTTTGGCCTGCAGGGAGGTCTGGCCGGCGGAGACGTCCACCAGATCGGCGCCGGCCTCTCGCAGGGCGCGCGCGATGAGCACGGCGGCGTCTGCATCGATGCCGCCATCCACCCAGTCGGTGGCCGAGATACGCACCGAGATCGGCTTGTGTGCGGGCCAGGCGGCGCGCATGGCGGTGAAGATTTCGAGCGGGAAGCGCAGGCGGTTTTCGAGGCTGCCGCCGTATGCGTCGTCGCGGTGATTGGTGAGCGGGGAGATGAACGACGACAGCAGATAGCCGTGGGCGGCGTGAAGCTCCAGCATGTCGAAGCCGGCGCGCTCGGCGTGGAGGGTGGCGGTGATGAACTGGTCGCGCACCGCATCCATGTGCGCGCGGGTCATGGGTGTGGGCACCTGGTTGGCGGGGCTCCAGGCCACCGGCGAGGCCGCGAGAAGCGGCCAGTTGCCGGAGTCCAAAGGCTCGTCCATCCCGTCCCAGCCGAGCTTGGTGGAGCCCTTGAGACCGGCATGGCCGAGTTGCAGGCAGATGGACGCGTCGGATTGCGCGTGGACGAAATCGACGATGCGGCGCCAGGCCTGCATTTGGGCGTCCGACCATATGCCGGGGCAGCCGGGCGTGATGCGGCCCTCGGCGGAGACGCAGGTCATTTCGGTGACGATCAGCCCGGCGCCGCCCAAGGCGCGGGCGCCGAGATGGACGAGGTGGAAATCGTTCGCGAGGCCGTCGATCGCGCTGTAGGTGGCCATGGGGGAGACCACGATGCGGTTGGCCAGGCGCAGGCCGCGCAGGCGGAAGGGGAGGAACATCGGCGGCACGGCCTCGTTCGTCGCAGCACCCGTGGCCTGTGTTGCAAGCCAGCGCTCGGTGTTTTCGAGATAGGCCTTGTCGCGCAGGCGCAGGTTCTCGTGGCTTATGCGTTGGCTTCGGGTCAGCAGGCTATAGGCGAACTGGGCGGGCGCCATGTTTTCGTAGCGCGAGACGTTCTCGAACCACTCGGTGGAGTTGCGGGCGGCGGACTGGATGCGCAGCGCGCCCACGCGCCGCTCCGCCTCGTAGGCCGCGAGGGCCGCCGGCACCTGGGCATGGCGGTCGAACGCGGCGGCGAGGCCGATGGCGTCTTCCAGTGCCAGCTTGGTGCCGGAGCCGATGGAGAAATGCGCGGAATGCGCGGCGTCGCCCATCAGCACGATGTTGTCGTGCACCCAATGTTCGTTGGATACGCTGGGAAAGCTGATCCAGGCCGAGCTGCGCAGATGCCGCGCGTTGGACAGCAGGGGGTGGCCGTCGAGCCAGGGGGCGAACAGGGCCTCGCAAAAGCGCGTTGTGGCGGCGACATCAGCGGTGTCGAGCCCGGCCGCCCGCCAGGTCTCCTCGCGGGTTTCGACGATGAAGGTGGAGGTGGTGTCGTTGAACTTGTAGGCGTGCGCCTGGAACCAGCCCCACTCGGATTTCACGAAGACGAAGGTGAAGGCATCGAACAGCCGGTGCGTGCCCAGCCAGACGAACTTGTTCTTCTGCAGGGCGATGCTGGGTTTGAAATGGGCGGCGTGCATGGTGCGCACGCGGGAGTTCACGCCGTCGGCGGCGACGATGAGATCGGCGTCGGCGAATTCCTGGAGGTCGTCCACCTCGCGTTCGAAGATGAGTTCGACGCCGAGCTGCCCGGCGCGTTGCTGCAGGATGTTTAGCAGCTGTTTGCGTTCGATGCCGCAAAAGCCGTGTCCGCCGGAGGTGATGACCTGGTCTTTGAAGTGGATGTCGATGTCATCCCAATGCGCGAAGCCCTCGGTGATGCGCGCCTCGCTTTCGGGGTCGCCGCCTTTGAGGTTGCGCAAGGTCTCGTCGGAGAAGACGACACCCCAGCCGAACGTGTCGTAGGGACGGTTGCGCTCGATGACGGTGATGTGGTGCGACGGGTCTCGCCGTTTCATCAGGATCGCGAAATACAGGCCCGCTGGCCCGCCGCCGATGCAGACGATGCGCATATTCCGCGGCCCCCCTCGAACCCTTCGGTATGGTGGCGATACGCCTTTGACGCGTCAATCGTTTAGGTACTAGATAATTCGGCGGTGGGCCGCGGGGATGACGATGTGGATGTGATCGCGGAGCTGATCGCCGGGCTGGGGGCGGACGCTGTGGTGCAAGGCGACGGCGTGCCAGACCGGAACCGGTATGACTGGATCCATTTTCCGCCGACGCTGCCGCGCGCTTTGGTGCTGCCGCGCACGACGGCGCAGGTGTCTGACGTTTTGCGGATCTGCCAGGCGCATGGCCAAAGCGTGGTGCCGCAGGGGGGCATGACGGGGATCGTGGAGGTGGACCCCGCGAGCGGGACGGTGACGTGCTGGGCGGGGACGCCGTTGCAGGCGGTGCAGCAGGCGGCCGATGCGGCGGGCTTTGCCGTGGGCATTGATCTCGGCGCGCGTGGCACGTGCAGCATCGGCGGCAATGTGGCCACCAATGCCGGTGGCAACAACGTGCTGCATTACGGCATGACCCGGCAGAACGTTCGCGGGTTGGAAGTGGTGCTGGCCGACGGCACCGTTGTGTGCGCGTTGCACAAGCTGACGAAGAACAATGCCGGCTATGACTGGACGCAGCTGTTCATCGGCAGCGAGGGCACGCTGGGGGTGATCACCCAGGTGGTGGTGGCGCTGCATCCGCGTGTGGCGGGCCTGCGGACCGCGTTGTGCGCTGTGGCCGATTTCAACGCGGCGCTTTCGGTGCTGCGGGCGCTGGAAGCGGCGTTGCCGGCGCGGCTGCTGGCGTTCGAGGCGATGTGGCATGATTTCACCGCCTTTGCCGCCCAATTCGGACGGCCCTGCCCGCTTCCCGATGCCGATCTTGTTCTGCTGATCGAGGCGTCCGGCGAGGATGACGCCCTGGAGGCGGCGTTGGGCGCGCTGCTTGAAAGCGGTGCGATCGGCGATGCGGTGATGGCGAAATCCGAGGCCGAGCGGCGCCGGCTTTGGGCGGTGCGCGAGGCGCCGGCGGAATATCCGCGTCTGCTGCCGGGCCATCTGGGTTTCGATGTCAGCATTCCGCTCGACCGGATGGCCGAGGCGGTGGGCGTGTTGCAGCCGATGCTGCCACAGCGTTTTCCCGGCGCGTTCGGCCTGTTCTTCGGGCATGTGGCCGACAGCAACCTGCATATTCTGGTGGCCCGCATCGGCGAGCCGCTGGACAAGTCGGCGGTGGATCGGGCGGTGTATGACGTGGTGCGGGCGTTCGGCGGGTCGGTGTCCGCGGAGCACGGCATCGGGCGGGCGAAGCAGAATTTTCTGGCCCATACGCGCAGCCCCGCCGAGATGGCGCTGATGCGGACCATCAAGCGCGCGCTCGACCCCACCGGCATCCTCAATCCCGGAAAGACATTCCAGCCATGACCCACCCGATGCACGGCCCCAATCGTTTCAAGCTCGGCCTGTTTTCCACCAATGCCGATGGCGGGCTGACGCTGACGAAGGTGGCCGAGCGTTGGCCCGCGACGTGGGACGGCATCGTGGCCTCGGCCCGGATGGCGGATCGGGCCGGACTGGAATTCATTTTGCCGATCGCGCGGTGGAAAGGGTTCGGCGGGGCGCTGAACAGCCGTGAGTGGAGCATGGAGACGCTGACTTTCGCCGCGGCGCTGTCGGGCGTGACCGAGCGTATCGCGCTGTTCAGCACGGTGCATGTGCCGATGGTGCATCCGGTGTTCGCGGCCAAGGCGCTGGCGACGATCGATCACGCGTCGGGCGGGCGGGCCGGTTTGAACATCGTGTGCGGCTGGAACCCGGAGGAGTTCGCGCTGTTCGGCCTGCCGATGGGCGAGGACCGCTATGCGCAGGGGCTGGAATGGTTCGAGGTGTTGCAAAGGCTCTATACGGAGCCTGCGCCTTTCGATTTCAAGGGGAATTTCTACGACCTCAAGGCCGTGTCCGGCAAACCGCTGCCGGTGCAGCGTCCGCGGCCGGTCACGCTGAATGCGGCGTTCTCGCCGCCCGGGCGGGCGTTCGCGGCGCAAGCGGCGGATTTTCTGTTCACCACGTTCACCGATATCGAGTCTGGCCGTGCCACGCTCGACGATATGAAACGCCGCTCCGCCGAGACCGGGCGGGATGTGGGGGTTTTCACCACCTGCCATGTGGTGTGCCGGGAAAGCCAGGCGGAGGCGGACGAGTATTACGAGCATTACGCGGTGACGATGGCGGACAAGGAGAGCCTGGATATCTATACCGCCGCGAAATCCGCCAACTCCAACTCGCATGATCCGGCCGCGTATCTGCAGCATCGCAAGCGTTTCGCCGGTGGTGCGGGTACCTATCCGCTGGTGGGCACGCCGGCGCGGATTGCGGCCGAGATGGTTGAGATGAGTGCGGCGGGGTTTGCGGGCACCACCGTGTCGTTCGTGAATTTCACGGACGAGTTGCCGTATTTCATCGAGACGGTGTTGCCGTTGCTGGTGAAGGCAGGGCTTCGCCTGGAATAGCGGGCTCGCACGGCACGGCTGCGAGCAGCGTTTTCGTGTAGGGGTGCGTGGGGTTTTCGAACACGCCCGCCGTGGGGCCCTGCTCGACCACGCTGCCGCGATGCATGACCAGCACGCGGCTGCAGAGATAGCGCACGACGGAAAGGTCGTGCGAGATGAACAGCATGGCGAAGCCGACGCGCGCATGCATCTCACGGATGACGGCGATGCAGGAAGAAGGCGGGCCGGTTGTCCAGCATGAGGCCGATGCGGTGGCCGGGGCCGTAGCGGGCGTGGGCGTAGGATCGGGCGAGTTGCTCGATCTGGTCGAGCGCTTTGGCGTAGGTCAGACTTTGTGCCGTCTCGCCGTAGGAGGCGGCGGTCTCGGGGAGGATGCACAGGAAGGCATTGTCGGGCCAGGCGCGGGCGGTGGCGCGAAAGGTGTGGGCGACGGTGTGGGCCTCGGTGTGGGCGTGCGTCACGCCAGGCCTTCCTTGGCAAGTGCGACCGTGAGCGTGAGGCCGGTGTCGTCGGCCAGGGCGGCGTCTCGCAGGCGGACCAGGGTCTGGGGGCCGTCGTCGCGCGCTTCGAGGGTGGGGAGATGGGCCATCAGCGTGTCGAAGTTGCGGCGGCCGCGGACATGCGTGTCGCTGTAGCCTTTGACGAGGCGCTGCAGGTGCGCGACTTCGAGCGCAAGGCTGGGGTTCGTGGGCGCGAGGGCGAGAATGCGCAGCATCCATTGGTCGATGGCGGCGTGTTCGGCGGCGTAGCGCAGGGTTGTGGGCCGCCAGCGGCGCAGGGACGCGACGCACCACAGGGTGAGAAAACCGGTGATGGAGGTTGTCTCGATGATGCGGCCCTTGCGGGTGAGGTGGCCTGCGATGCCGCGCAGGACGGCGGATGACAGCAGGGCGCGGCCGAGGAATCCGGGGAGCGTCTCGGCGATCTCCTGCAGCCTGGGGTGCATGAATTCGCGGATACGCAGGATCTGGCCGGGGGCGAGTTTCACCTCCGCCTCGACGCGTTGGAAACGTGTGGCGCGGATCTTGAGGTCGGCGACGCGAATGGGGTCTTCGAACGACATCCACAGGGCGAGGTAGCGCGCGGTTTCGGTCAGGAGATCGCCGGTGCCGTGCAGCGGCGCGAGGCGGGTGCGATAGGCTTCGGCGTAGGCGGCGTCTTGATAGTCGGTCAGGCGGCGGATTCCTTCGGCGATGATGTCGTGCGCTTCCGGCGTGATGGGATCTGGAGATTGGGCGGGTAGCGTCTGGGCGGCGTCGAACCCGGCGGCGAAGGCGGCGAGGCTGGGTTTGACGCCGACGCCGCCCTGGGTGATGGCCTGTTCGAACTGGGCGCGGGAGAACGGCAGCACGCCGGCGCCGGCGAGGCCGCCGAACAGCGAGGCGCTCAGCACGCTGGCGTGGGCCTCGGCCAGCTGGCGCATGTCGGCGATGACGAGGCGCCTGGCCGCTTGCCGGCAGAGCGTGAGCAGGCCTTGGGAATCCAGTCGCCCGTCGCCCATCGCGGTGCGTTCCGTCATGGAATAGACGCGGTGGCTGGAGGCGATGAGGGTGGTGAGATCGGGCGTGACGAGGCCGCGCTGGACCGCGCGTGCGGCCTCCATCAGCTCGGACGCGATGACGACATCGACTTCGCCGGGGATGGGCATCATGGCCAGCACCGGCTCGCGGCCGGCGGCGGCTGCGTGCGGGAAGATCTCCACGTAGTAGATGGTGGCGCCGGTGCGTTGGGCCACGCCGGGGACGGAGGTGCTTTGCGCGTGGTAGCCGTGCGCCTCGGCCATGGCGACGAGCCAATCCGCGAGCACGCCGCCGCCCTCGCCGCCCATGGCGAGGATGGCGATTCCGATGGCCCGCTCTTGAACGGATGCGTCGGCGGGTGCGTCGGTGGGTGCGCGGAGGCCCTCAGGCATGGGCCATCCGCCGTTGCAGGAAATGGATCACCGCCTGGCTGAGACGGTGGCGCAGGCGGTCCCATCCGGTGGGGTTGCTGATGATCTCGGCGCGGTAGAAGGACGGGCACAGGATGGCGGCGTGCGAGACCTCGCCGCAGACTCCGCAGCCGACGCAGCTGTTGTCGACGGCGGCCACCGGGTCGCGCCGGAGTTTGTCGGGGTTGGGGGCGATGGAGAGCGACGGGCAGCCGGACAGGCGGATGCAGGAGTGGTCGCCGGTGCAGCTGTCGGGGTCGACGCCGAAGCGTTCGCGGACGACGCGCCGGCCTTGGCGGATGGCGTCGCGGATCAGCGGCTTCACGCGGCGCTGGCGGTTGAGCTGGCATTCGGAGGAGGCGACGATGACCTTGGGGCCGAGGGTTTTGGTGGTGAGTGCCTCGCGCAGCACGGCGGCCATCTTGCCCACGCTGTAGGTGTGCTCGATGGTGCGTACCCAATTCACGCCCACGCCGCGCACGGCGCGTTCGATCTTGTTGCCGGTGGAGCGGTTCGCGTTGGCGGCGCCGGAGGACAGGATGTCCTGCCCGCCGGTGGCGGCGGAGTATCCGTTGTCGACCACGACGAGAACGTTGTCGGATTTGTTGAAGACGGCGTTGCCGACTCCGCTGGTCAATCCGTTGTGCCAGAAGCCGCCGTCGCCCATGAAGCTGATGGTGCGGCGTTGCGACGTTTTGTCGTTGAGTGCGGCGGCGCCGGCCCAGCCGAGGCCGTAGCCCATGGTGGTGTTGCCGAGATTGAACGGCGGCAGGATGGAGAACAGGTGGCAGCCGATATCGGCGCTGATGTGGTGGGCGCCGAGTTCGCGTTCGACCAGCTTGAGGGCGGTGAAGATCGGCCGCTCCGGGCAGCCGGTGCAGAACGAGGGCGGGCGGCCGTGGATTTCGGGCATGGGCGCCGCTGCTGCAGGTGTGGCGACGGGGATGGCGGGCGCGTGGGCCGGCAGGTGGCGCTGGAGGAACGCCGAGATGCCGGCGTGCATGACGGCGGCGGTGTATTCGCCGGCCATCGGCAGCATGTCCTTGCCGTGGACCCTGGTTTGCACGTCGGCGCGCCGCAGGATGGTGTGCAGCGCCTGTTCGAGGAATTCGGGCTGGCCCTCCTCCACCATCAGCACGGCGCGCTTGGTGACGCAGAAGGCCACGAGCTCGTCGTCCACAAGCGGGTAGGTGACGTTCATGACGTAGAGTGGGATT
The DNA here is from genome assembly GCA_025362815.1 of Rhodospirillales bacterium. Taxonomy (GTDB): domain Bacteria; phylum Pseudomonadota; class Alphaproteobacteria; order Acetobacterales; family Acetobacteraceae; genus CAIQQQ01. Next base: position 22,147 of record JANYFG010000056.1, on the reverse strand, counting down.
GAGACTTTGCCGAATGCGTCTGACAGGCCGGCGCGTTGCAGGGCGCGGATGACCTGGTTGTACATGCCGCCTTGCAGGATGATGCCGACATCCTTGCTGCCGTCGGCGAAGATCTCGTTCAGGCCGTGGTCGCGGATATAGGCCACGGCGGCGGGCCAGCGGTCGCGCACCTTCTCATGTTCGTGCTGGAAGCTGGCGGGCGGCAGGACGATGCGGCTGGTGTCGCGGCGAGGCGCCATCATGGCGTCGCGCACACCGAAGGCGGGCTTGCGGTTGTCGCGCGCGGTGAAGCGGCCATAGACGTGGCAGGCGCGCACCCGCATTTCGAGCATGACGGGGGTGGAGCTGGCTTCGGACAGCGCGAAGCCGTGTTCGACGGCCTGGACGATACTGGGCAGGTTGGGCCTGGGGTCCAGCAGCCACATCTGCGATTTCATGGCGAAGGCGTGGGTGCGCTCCTGCATGATGCTGGAGCCCTCGCCGTAATCCTCGCCCACGATGACCAGCGCGCCGCCGATGACGCCGCCGGATGCGAGGTTCGCCAGCGCGTCTGACGCGACGTTGGTGCCGACGGTGGATTTCCAGGCGACGGCGCCGCGCAAAGGATAGTTCACAGATGCCGCCAGCATCGCCGCCGCCGCCGCCTCGCTGGCCGAGGATTCGAAATGGACACCGAGGTCGTCCATGATCTCCTGCGCGTCGGCCAGCACGTCCATCAGATGCGAGATGGGCGCGCCCTGGTAGCCGCCGACATAGGCGACGCCGGATTGCAGCAGGGCCTTGGTGACGGCGAGAATGCCCTCGCCGCGGAATTCGGCACCTTCGCCGAGGCGAAGCTGCTGCACCTCGGTTTTGAAAGATCGCTCGGCCATGCAGGACCTTTCGTGCGCTGTTCGGTGGGCGGGTGCTAGGCCGAAATAAGCGCCAGCACCCGGCAGGGGCTGCCGGAGCCGCCTTCGATCTTGAGCGGGGGCGTGATGAGAAGCGCGCCGGTGGGTGGCAGCTGATCGAGGTTGGCGAGGCTGGCGAGACCGAACCGGCCGGCGCCGTGCATGAATGTGTGGCAGGGGAAGGCGGGCTCGAAGGTGAAGGCCTGGCCGGCATCGGTGCCGACCGTCTCGGTGCCGAAGCCCGCGACATCGCGTTCCTCGACCAGGAAACGCACGCAGGCGACATCCGGGCCGGGGGAGACGGGTCCGGTGGGGCCGGCGTTGATGAAGGCGTCGCCCACGCGGCGGGACCAGCCGCTGCGCAGGAGCACCCAGGCGCCGGCGGGGATGCGGCCGTGCGTGGCCTCCCAGTTCTCGACATGGGCGCGGGTGAGCAGGAAGCCGGGGTCGGCGGTGCAGTCCGTCTCGGCGTCGATCACGCAGGCGGGGGCTGCGAGGCGTTGCGGGGGGATGGTGTCGGTGGCGCCGTGGGCCTGATCCCGCCCGCTGATCCAGTGGATGGGGGCGTCGAAGTGGGTGCCGGTGTGTTCGCCCATGCTGATGTTGTTCCAGTACCAGCCTGGACCGTTGTCGTCGTAGCGCGAGATCGTCTGCATGGAGAAGGGCGCGGACGGGGCGAACGGGGGTGGCAGGCCGATGACCGGGGTTTGGGCCGACAACGGCTGCGAGAGGTCGACGATCTTCACGGCGCCGGTGGCGAGGGCCGCAATCAGCTGGCTCAGCGGGTCCGATGACAACGTCGTGCTCCGTGCTTGCGGGATTCAGCTTGGGACAGGATATCTTAGGTGCAAAGCATTTTCTCATCTGCCAGCATGCGGTGTCATCGGAGGATCGCCGTCATGCACCCTGCGCCGTCAGTGCCCATGCTGCGATCCGGCCATGTGGACAGCTTCGCGCGTGACAATCTGCCGCCGGCAAGCGCGTGGCCGGAGATGGTGTTCACGCGGCCGGAGCTGCAATATCCGGAGCGGTTGAACTGCGCGGACCATTTCGTGGACCGGCATGTGCGCGAGGGGCGTGGGGGGCGCACCGCCCTGGTGGGGCCGGACGGGGCGCGCTGGAGCTACGCGGACCTCAGCGAGCGGATCAACAGGATCTGCAACGTGCTGGTGGGGCTCCATGATTTCGCGCCCGGCAACCGGGTGCTGCTGCGGGCGGCCAACACGCCGATGATGGTTGCTTGTTACTTCGCCGTTCTGAAAGCGGGTGGCGTGGTGGTGGCCTCCATGCCGCTGCTGCGGGCGAAGGAATTGTCGTTCATGATCCGCAAGGCCCGGATCACCCATGCGCTGTGCGATGTGCGGCTGATGGGCGAGATGGATCTTCTGGGAGAGGACAGGCCGGCGCATGTGCTGGCGTTCTGTGGGCTGGAGGCGCCGTGCGAGCTGGAGGCGGAGATGGCTGCGGTGCCGGCCTGCTTTGCGGCGTGCGACACGGCGCGGGACGATGTGTGCCTGATCGGGTTCACCTCCGGGACCACGGGCGTGCCGAAGGGGACGATGCATTTTCATCGCGACATGCTGGCGGTCTGCGACACGTTCTCGCGCCATGTGCTGCAGCCCGGGCCGGACGATCTGTTCCTGGGCTCGGCGCCGCTGGCGTTCACGTTCGGCCTCGGCGGCTCGGTGCTGTTTCCCTTTCATGCCGGTGCGGCCGGGCTGATTCTGGAGCGCACCTCGCCCGCCGATCTCGTGGCGGCGATTGCGCGGTTTCGCCCGAGCATTCTGTTCACGGCGCCCACGAGCTATCGGTTCATGTTGCAGCAACGCGAGACCGCCGATCTGTCGAGCCTGCGCAAATGCGTCTCGGCCGGGGAGGCGTTGCCGCGCGCGACGTTCGAGGCGTGGCATGCGGCCACGGGGTTGCGGCTGATCGATGGGATCGGGGGCACCGAGATGCTGCATATCTTCATCTCGGCGGCAGGCGACGACATACGGCCCGGTGCCACGGGCCGGGCGGTGCCGGGGTTTGTGGCGCGCGTGGTGGACGACGCCGGCGTGGAGGTGGCGCCCGGCACGCTGGGGCGGCTTGCGGTGCGGGGGCCGACCGGGTGCCGGTATCTCGACGATGATCGCCAGGCGCGGTTCGTGCAGGGCGGCTGGAACCTGACCGGCGACACCTACGTGATGGATGCGGACGGCTATTTCTGGTACGGCGCGCGGTCTGACGATATGATCGTGTCGAGCGGCTACAACATCGCGGGACCCGAGGTTGAGGAGGCGTTGCTGCAGCACGCGGCCGTGCTGGAGTGCGGCGTTGTCGGCGCGCCGGACGCGGAGCGGGGGCAGGTGATCAAGGCGTATGTGGTGCTGGCCCCGGGGTTTCGCCCGTCTGACGATCTGACGGCGGACCTGCAAGCGGCGGTGCGGGCGATGATCGCGCCGTATAAATATCCAAGGCGGATTGAATATCTGGCGACATTGCCGCGCACCGAGACCGGGAAGATACAGCGGTTTCGGTTGCGCGAGATGGCGAATTCAGGGTAGTGTTCTTCTTTTTCTGAAGAAAAAGAAGCAAAAAGACTTCATTCATTTGGATACGTGTTGCGGCGATATGCGCATAACGCACCCTATAGAATAAAGTTTTTTGGTTCTTTTGTTCACAAAAGAACATCTATTGCTTAATGTTATTGCTTAGGAAAAAACGCACCATCTCCCGGCTGGCGTCGGGCCCTCTCGCGTCCGTGTAGCTGCCGGTGGGGCTGCCGCCGGACCAGGCGTGGCTGGCGCCGTGGATGGTCCATTGTTCCAGCATCACGGCCCCTTCCCCGCGGCGCCCGATGGTGCGGCGGTAGCGGTGCTGGCCGGCGGGAGCGGCCTCGGTTGTCTCGGTGGTGAGGACGATGCCGTGGGTGGCCTGGGCGGCTATGGCGTCGGCATTTTTGCGGTTGACCGTCATGTCGCGGTCGCCGTGGAAGATGATGGTGGGGACTGGGGTTTTGCCGTGGGGTGCGCTTGCCTCGGCGGGGCCGCGCTGCATGGCTGCGAGCGCCGATGGCAGGTCTGTGGCCGCACCGCAGGCGAGGCCGGAATGTATGCCGATGGCGGCGTAGAGATCGGGGTAGCACTGGCCCATGATGGCGGCCTGGGCGCCCCCGGCGGAAAGGCCGGCGATGTAGACGCGGCGTGGGTCGATACTTTGGGTGCGCATGATGTGGGCGGTGATTCCGGCGATGATGGCGGGCTCGCCGTGGCCGCGTGCCTGGTTGGCGGGGTTGAACCAGTTCCAGCAGCCTTGGAGGTTGCCCGCCTGGGTTTGGCCGGGATAGGCCACGATGACGGTTTCGCGCTCGGCGATGTCGTTCATGCGGGTGCCGGCGGCGAAGTCGTCCGGCGATTGGGTGCAGCCGTGGAGCATGATGAGCAGCGGCACGTTCTGGCCCGTGGCGCCGCTGGGGACGAAGAGCTTGTAGGGGCGGGCGCCGGCTTCGTTTTTGAATTGGTGGGATGTGAAGGTGCCGGCTTGCGAGGGTGGCTTCGCGTGTGGCGTGGCTGGGGGCTCCGCGATGCCTTCGAGGGTGGGGCCGATGAAGGGTTGCGGGGCGGAGGGGGACGCGGGTTGACGGGCGCCGAGCATGCTCTGGATGGCGGCGGTGGCGGCCATGAGGTTGCCGGATCGGGTGAGGCGCGTGGCGTCGGCCATGGTTTGGGCGTTTGGGAGTGTCATTTTGGCGGCCTGTGTGCGGGTTTTCAAAGGGATGATTTTCAAAGAGCGGGGTGGATGCGGTCGGCAAGTTCTGCCTTGACGTCGGGCGCAGCTTGCAGGGCGCCGAGCACGGTGATGGACCGTATGGTGGCGCGTGCGAGCTCGGCCGGGACATCGAGGGCGATGCTAGCGAGGCCGAGCACGTTGATGTCGATGGTGTCGCCGCGCTGGCGGACGGCTTCGAGGTATTGGCGGCTGTAGTGGCGCAGGCCGAGGTCGAGGGCTTTGCGTTCGACGGTTTTGCGGATGAAGTCGCTGTGTTTGTCGATCTGGTTGCGGATGGCGGTGCGGATGAAGTCGGCGCGGTTGGCGTAGAAGCCGTCCTGGACCAGGAGATCGATATGGCCGAGGTCGATATGGCCCAGATTGAGGGTGATCTTTTCGCTGTCGGCGCTGCGTGGCCGAAGTTCCTGATGTCGCCCCATTTGCTGCTCTCACCATCCTGTTAGATGGTATGTAGATGTTATTTTGGCGGGTTCAAGGTGGGGTGCCGTTTGGCGGAAGTCTGCGCGCACGACGGGCGAGGGGCTGTCATTGAGATATGTATTGCAATTTGGCGTGTTTTATGTTCTTGGTATGTTCATGATTTTTTCTTCCATTCTTGGCCCGGAGGGTTGGTTTGCTTGGATCGCCATGGCGTTGTGCCGGGCGGTGGCGGCGGGGCTGAAGGACGGGCGGATGGATGGCCCCACGATTGTGCTGGTTTGTCGCAGGGTGCGCAGGGTGGAGCGTTTGTTCCTGGCGCTGGTGGAGCGGGTGCGGTCTGGGCGGTATCGTGGAGGGTTCGCGCGTGCGCCTGCGGCTTGTTTGCCCGGCGCGCCTCTGCCCGGCGCGCCTCTGCCTGGCGCGCCTTTACCTCACGCGCCTTTACCTCACGCGCCTTTGCCGGGCGCGCCTTTGCCTCACGCGCCCTTCAAGGGCGCGACGCAGGGTGCGCCGAGGGAGGCCGGGCGTTCGTTGCCGCGGCGGTTTGGTTGGTTGATCGGGCTGCTGCCGTGTGAGGCGGTCGCTTATGCGTCGCAGTTGTCGTGTGTGTTGGCGGATGCTGAGGTGGCGGCGTTGTTGCGTGATGTGCCGCAGGCCAGGCGCATTCTGCGGCCGTTATGTGTGATGCTGGGCGTTCGGTTGGATCCGGCCGAGGTGGTGGCCGAGATGGTGGCCGGGGAAGTGGCCGGGGTGGTGGCCGGGGTTCGCCGGGCGCCTGCCCCCAGGGCGCGGGTTGTGCGGGGGGTTGAGCCCTTTCGCATTCCGTTGCCACGGGGTGTTTTGGCGGCCGCAAGACGACAGGGCTTCGGCAAAATGGGTTAACGGCATGAAAGTCGAACGCGCACCCAAATCGTTCCGTTTAGTTAATGATATTGCTGTGCGAATAAAGGTCTCGGGGCTGGGTTTGTTTCGCGGCACAGGGGTGCCGGGTCGTCTGAACGCCGCCGACGAGGGCGGCGGCGTGGCCGGGTTCCGTCGTCAGATGGGCTTGGGCGCGCGGGGGTGCAGCAGCTTCCATTGGCCCTGGGCGTTGCCCACCACCCGGTCGCCCACCGTGAGCGTGGAGCGCAGGAAGGCCGTGTTGCGCGTGGCCCGCAGCAGTTCCGGCCGGGCCTGCACGACCTCACCGATCTCCACGGCATCGATGAACTGCACGTCCAGCTGCATGGTGGCCGTGCGGGCCGCCTGGGTGAGCATGCGTGTGGTCATGCCCAGCACGCGGTCGGCGAAGGTCATCAGCGCGCCGCCCTGCAGAACGCCACGCAGATTGTGATGGCGATGATCCGTGGGAAAGCAAAACAGCAGCCCGGTTTCGGTCGATTTCTGCCAGAACGGCCCGATCAGCCCCACGAAGCCCTCGTCGGTGATGATGTTCCATCCGTCTGCCAGCATGGCGGCCGATGTCTGCGCCTGATCCATATGCCGCCCCCTGCTCGTCGTCGCATGCACGCTTTGACGAAGCTCACTTACACGTCGACACCAGGTTTTCACCCATGCGGCGTGGGAATGGCGGATCGCGGTCCGCGATATCAGCGCATTGCTTGCATCCGGGCCCGTTCTGCGCGATATCCGGCGCGCCCCAGCATCGTGCCAGGGGTAATTCACACGCGGGAAGCCTTCCTGACCCTGTCACGGGCCGGATCCGGTGTCGCAAGACAACTCCCGCGGAGGTTCAACCGGACTATCAGGACAGGAGCACGCTCATGGCGATGCCCGATTTCACGCTGCGTCAACTTCTCGAAGCCGGTGTCCATTTCGGACATCACACCCGTCGCTGGAACCCCCGGATGGCGCCGTATCTGTTCGGCATCCGCAACCAGGTTCACATCATCGACCTGCAGCAGACCGTGCCGATGCTCGATCGCGCGCTCAAGGCCGTGCGTGATACCACCGCCGCCGGTGGCCGCGTGCTGTTCGTGGGCACCAAGCGCGCCGCCGCCGATCATGTGGCCGAAGCAGCCCAGAAATGCGGCCAGTATTACGTGAACCACCGCTGGCTCGGCGGCATGCTGACCAACTGGAAGACTATTACCGGCTCGATCAAGCGCCTTCGCCAGATCGACGACATGCTGGGCGGCGACACCCAGGGCCTGACAAAGAAAGAGGTGCTCGACATCACGCGCGACCGCGAGAAGCTGGAGCGCGCACTGGGCGGCATCAAGGAGATGGGCGGCCTGCCGGACATTCTGTTCATCATCGACACCAACAAGGAGAAGCTGGCGGTCGTGGAGGCGAACAAGCTCGGCATCCCCGTCATCGCCATCCTGGACAGCAATTCCGACCCCGCCGGCGTCACGTATCCCATCCCGGGCAACGATGACGCGATCCGCGCCATCACGCTGTATTGCGACCTGATCTCGGGCGCCGTGCTCGACGGCATCAGCGCCGAGATGCAGGCCTCCGGCCAGGACATCGGTGGCGCCGAGGAACTGGCGCCGGAAGTGCTGCCCGACCTGGTTCCGGAAATGATCCCTGAGGCGGCCCCTGCCACCGTGGAAGCCGCCGCGCCGTAATATCGTTTACAACGCCGGCCGGTCCAGCGTGCGGACCGGCCGGCCCTGATACGGAGAAGAATCCATGGCCGAGGTTACTGCTGCCCTGGTGAAGGAACTGCGCGACCGTTCCGGTGCCGGCATGGGCGATTGCAAGAAGGCGCTGGTCGCCGTCGAAGGCGACATCGAGGGCGCGATCGACTGGCTGCGCAAGAAGGGCCTGTCCACCGCCGCCAAGAAGTCCGGCCGCGTGGCCGCCGAGGGCCTGATCGGCGTGGCGTCCGCCGCCAACAAGGCCGCGATGGTCGAGGTCAACGCCGAGACCGATTTCGTGGCGCGCAACGAGGCGTTCCAGAATTTCGTCGAGACCGTGGCCAAGCTGGCGCTGTCGGTGGGCGACGATGTGGAGGCGCTGAAGGCGGCCCCTTATCCCGGCTCGGACCGCAACGTGGCCGATGAGCTGATCCAGCTCGTGGCCACCGTCGGCGAGAACATGACGATCCGTCGCGCGAAGGTGTTCACCGTGGCGCATGGCGCGGTTGCCACCTACGTCCACAACGCGCTGAGGCCCGGCCTGGGCAAGATCGGCGTGCTCGTGGCGCTCGAAAGCCCCAGCGAGCTCGATGCCGTGGTCACGCTCGGCCGCCAGATCGGCATGCATGTGGCCGCCACCCGCCCCGATGCGCTGGATATCGACGCCGTCGACCCCGCCGCGCTGGAGCGCGAGCGGTCGGTGCTGTCCGAGCAGGCGCGCGCGTCCGGCAAGCCCGAGGCCATCATCGACAAGATGGTCGAAGGCCGCATCAAGAAGTTCTACGAGGAAGTGGTGCTGCTGGAGCAGATCTGGGTGCTGGACGGCGAAAGCCGCGTTCGCGCCGTGGTCAAGAAGGCCGGCGCGGAGCTGGTGGGTTTCCAGCGCTTCCAGCTCGGCGAAGGCATCGAGAAGGAAGTGGGCGACTTCGCGGCCGAAGTGGCGGCGGTCTCCGGCGTTCCCCAAACGGTCTGATTTCGGATGGGCCGTCTCCCGCGGCCCAAGCCGATCCTGCTCTCTTGTGAGGGGCGGGCGCGCCCGTTACGGTGCGCCCGCCCCAGTTTTGTGCGGAATCGATGAGCCAGACCCCTGCCTATAAGCGTGTGCTGCTCAAAGTGTCCGGCGAGGCGCTGATGGGAAAGCGCGAATACGGCCTCGACAACGAGACCGTGGCCCGCATCGCCGGCGAGGTGGCGGATGTTGTGGCCACCGGCGCCCAGGTGTGCCTGGTGATCGGCGGCGGCAACATTTTCCGTGGCGTGTCCGCGGCGGCGTCGGGCATGGAGCGCGCGCAGGCCGACTATATCGGCATGCTCGCCACCGTCATGAACGCGCTGGCCATGCAGAACGCGCTGGAACGCACCGGCACGCCCACCCGCGTGCAGTCCGCCATCCCGATGTCCACCGTATGTGAGCCTTATATCCGCAGGCGCGCCGAGCGGCACATGGAAAAGGGCCGCGTGGTGATCTTCGCCGCCGGCACCGGCAACCCGTTCTTCACCACCGACACCGCCGCCGCCCTGCGCGCCACCGAAATGGGCTGCGACGCGCTGCTGAAGGGCACGCAGGTGGACGGCGTGTATTCCGCCGATCCCCGCAAGGTGAAAGACGCGCATCGCTACGAGGAGCTGAGCTATCTGGAGGTTCTGTCGCGCGACCTGTCGGTGATGGATGCGTCCGCCATCAGCCTGGCGCGCGAGAACGGGCTGCCCATCATCGTGTTCAACATTCATGTGCCCGGCGCCTTCGCCCAGGTGATGCGCGGCGAAGGGCGCTTCACCAAGATCACCGAGACAAAATAGACTGTCCGCACCGTATCCGCGTGCCGCCATGCCTGCAGGAGCCTTTCATGTCCACGGCTGAACTCGCCACCCTCAAGACCGACCTGACGCGGCGCATGGACGGTGCGCTGGACAGCCTGAAGCGCGATTTCGGCGGCCTGCGGTCCGGCCGTGCCAGCCCGGCCTTGCTGGAACCGGTGCGCGTGGAGGCCTATGGCAGCGAGGTGCCGCTCACCCAGGTGGGCAGCATCGCCGTGCCGGAAGCCCGCATGTTGACCGTGCAGGTCTGGGACCGCACCCTCGTCACCGCCGTGGAGCGCGCCATCCGCGATGCCGGCATCGGCCTCAACCCGGCCAGCGACGGCCAGCTGGTGCGCGTGCCGATCCCGATGCTGACCGGCGAACGCCGCGCCGAGCTGTCCAAGCTGGCCGGCAAATACGCCGAGGGCGCCAAGATCGCCATACGCGGCGTGCGGCGCGACGGCATGGACCAGACCAAGGCGCTGGAAAAGAAAAACGTGATCAGCGAAGACGAGCTGAAAAACTGGTCGGACGACATCCAGAAGCTGACCGACGGCTATATCAAGCGCGTCGACGCGATGTTCGCCGAGAAGGACAAGGAGATCCGCACGGTCTGAGCCCGCGCGCCGGGCCATGATCGATGGGGATGGGAAGATGGGAGATTTGGCAATCGGGCAGATCAATGCTGTGGCGCCGCGAGACTCAGCCCCGAAGGAGGCGGACGATCTGCCACGCGTGCCGTCCCACGTTGCCATCATCATGGACGGCAACGGCCGGTGGGCCGCCGCGCGCGGTCTGCCCCGCGTGGCCGGCCATCGCGCCGGCGTGCAGGCTGTCCGCCGCACCATCGAGGCGGCGATCGCCAGTGGCGTCGGCTGGCTGACCCTTTACGCCTTCAGCAGCGAGAACTGGCGCCGTCCGGCCGCCGAGGTGTCGGACCTCACCGGCCTGTTGCGCCGTTTCATCAAAAGCGAGTTGGCCGAACTCGGGCGGGAGGGCGTGCGCCTGCGCTTCATCGGCGATCGTGGCCGGTTCGACCAGGATATCCAGGGCGAACTGGCCCGCGCCGAAGTGGCGACCGAGGGCAACGCACGACTCAACCTCGTGGTGGCGCTGTCCTACGGCGCGCGCGGCGAGATCCTGGATGCCGTGAAGGCCGCCATCGCCGCCGCCGCCGCCGGCACGCTGGACGCCGCCACGCTGACCGAGGCGCACTTCGCCCGCCTGCTGTCCACCCGCGACATCCCCGACCCGGACCTGATCCTGCGCACCAGCGGCGAACAGCGGCTGTCGAACTTCCTGCTGTGGCAATCCGCCTATGCCGAGCTGGTGTTCAACGAGGTGCTGTGGCCGGATTTCGCCGCGGCGCATTTCGAGGCGGCGATCGCCGAATACGGCCGGCGGGAGCGGCGCTTTGGTGCCCGCCCCGCTTGAGATTGCCCCGCTTGAGATTGTCCCGCTTGAGGTCTTCACGGCGGGCGGGCCGCATGCCGACACCACAGGGCTCATGAGCACGGCGCCGGCCTGGCGGGACCTTCGGGTGAGGGTGCTGTCGGCTGCCGTCCTGGCCCCCGTGGGCCTCGGCGCCTTGTGGCTTGGCGGCCTGGCGTGGCACACGCTGATCCTGTTGCTCGCCGCTGGGATGGCCCTGGAATGGATCACCATGAGCCGGAATTTCCGCAAGCGTGGCGTGGCGCCGCGCGGGCTCATCCTCATCGCGGGGCTCTGCTATCTCATCCCCGCCACGCTCGCGCTGATCTGGATGCGAGACGACGCGGTGGTGGGGCGCGGCAACGTGATGTTCGTGGTGCTCGTGGTGTGGGCCAGCGATATCGGGGCCTATCTGGTCGGACGGCTGATCGGCGGCCCGCGTCTGGCGCCCTTGATCTCGCCGGGCAAAACCTGGTCGGGCGCCGTGGGCGGGCTGATCGGCGCGTGTCTCGTGGGCGTCGTCGCGGTGTCGCTCGGCGGCCACGGCGCGGCCTTGCAGGCGGCCTGCGTCGCCGGGGGGCTTGGCATCGCCGCGCAATTGGGCGATCTGCTGGAAAGCTTCGTCAAACGCCGATTCGGTGTGAAAGACTCCGGCTGGCTGATCCCCGGCCATGGCGGATTGCTGGACCGGCTGGACGGCATGTTGACGGCGGCCCCGCTGGCCGCGCTTCTGATTTTGGCTCTCGGGCGAGGTATGACGCTGTGGCAATGACAACGCAGGCTCCGAACACGGCGCGCAAGACCGTGACGGTGCTGGGATCGACCGGCAGCGTCGGCACGCAGACCATCGATCTCCTGCGCGCCAATCCCGGGCGCTACAGCGTTCGCGCTTTGGTGGCCGGCAGCAATGTCGATCTCCTGGCCCGACAGGCGGTGGAACTGGGCGCAGACATCGCGGTGGTGGCCGACGCCACGCGCCTGGCCGCCCTTCGCACCGCCCTGGCCGGCACCGGCATCGCAGCCGAAGGCGGCCCGCAGGCGGTGATCGACGCCGCCGCCCGCCCCGCGGACTGGACGATGTGCGCCATCATGGGCGCCGCCGGCCTGCACGCCACGCTTGCCGCCATCCAGAACGGCGGCGCCGTGGCGTTGGCGAACAAGGAGGCGCTGGTCTGCGCCGGCGACGTGATGCTGCGCGCCGTGGCCGCCGCCGGCGCCACGCTGCTGCCGGTGGACAGCGAGCACAACGCCATCTTCCAGGCCATGGCCGACGGCAATCGCGGCGCCGTCGACCGGATCATCCTCACCGCGTCCGGTGGGCCGTTCCGGCTTTCCACCATGGAGGAGATGCGCGCCGCCCCGCCCGAGGCCGCGCTGCGTCATCCGGTGTGGACGATGGGGGCCAAGATCTCCATCGACAGCGCCACCATGATGAACAAGGGTCTCGAGGTGATCGAGGCCGCCCGCCTATTCGCCATGGACAGCAGCGTGATCGACGTGCTGATCCACCCGCAATCCACCGTCCACGGCCTGGTCTGCTACAGCGACGGCAGCGTGCTGGCCCAGCTCGGCAGCCCCGACATGCGGGTGCCCATCGCGCACACCCTCGCCTGGCCGTCGCGTATCGCCACCTCGGCGCCCAAGCTCGACCTCGCCGCCATCGGCCGTCTGGAATTCAGCGAGCCCGACCCCATCCGCTTCCCCGCCCTTCGTCTTGCACGCGAGGCCTTGCAGGCGGGCGGCGGCGTGCCAACCTTGATGAGCGCCGCCAATGAAGTGGCGGTCGAAGCCTATCTGCAACGCCGCCTTGGTTTTCTGGACATCGCCGCCGTCGTCGAGCAGGTGATGCTCGAAATGGGCGCGTGCACCACAGACAACCTGGACGCGGTGATCGAGATCGACCGCATCGCCCGCGAGAAAGCCCACGCCTTCTGCCGCACCCGCCAGCCGCACGCGGCCTGATCAAAGTAGGACGACCCACCCGTGTTCGATTTCCTTCCGCAAGTTCTGCGCACGCCGGTGGCCTTCGCCATCGTTCTCGGTGTGCTCGTCTTCATCCACGAACTCGGCCACTACCTCGCCGCACGGTGGCGCGGCGTGCATGTGGAGGCGTTCTCGATCGGCTTCGGCCCCCGGTTGCTGGGTTGGACCGACAGCCGCAACACCGTCTGGAAGCTCTGCCTGCTGCCGCTGGGCGGCTACGTTAAGCTGCACGGGCAGGAACAGCCGCAGGACGCCTCGCCCGAAACCATCGCCGGCTGGCAGCACGGCCGCACCTTCCACGCCAAATCCGTGCTGTCGCGCGCCATCGTGGTGGCAGCCGGCCCCGTGGCGAACTTCATTCTCGCCGCCGTTCTGTTCGCCCTGCTGTTCATCGTCACCGGCCGCCCCGTCACCCAGCCGGTGTTCGGCGAGGTCATGCCGGACAGTGCGGCCACCCGCGCGGGCCTCGTGGCCGGTGATCGCGTGGAGGCCATCGACGGCACCAAGGTCCTGCGGTTCGAGGATATCCAGGCCGCCGTCGGCAGCCATCCCGGCCAGAAACTCAGCCTGTCCATCACCCGCGACGGCAAGCCGCTCACCCTCGAGGCCACGCCGGATGCGCGCGGCGGCGCCGGCGTGCTCGGCGTGCGCGGCGGCAAGGTGGAATACGTGCCGGTCTCGGCGCTTGAGGCGCTGCCCGCCGGCGTCGTGCAGACCTACAACGTGGGCTCCCAAACGCTTGCCGGCGTGTGGCAGATGATCACCGGCAAGCGTGGCACGGACGATCTCGGCGGACCGTTGCGCATCGCCCAGCTGTCCGGCCAGGTGGCCTCGCTCGGATTCGCGAGCCTCGTCAGTTTCATCGCGGTGCTGTCGGTCAATCTCGGCCTGATCAACCTGTTCCCCATCCCGGTGCTCGATGGCGGCCACCTGGTGTTCTACGCCTTCGAAGCCATCCGCGGACGCCCGCTGCCGCCCCAGGCCCTCGAATACGGCCTGCGCGCCGGCTTCGCGCTGCTGATCGGCCTGTTCGTCTTCGCGACATGGAACGACCTGTCGCATTTCGGCCTGTTCAGCTGGGTGTCCAACCTCATCGGGTGAGGTGCCAGGATCATCATGATGATCGATAGAACATAGGCCCTACGCCAGGGGAAAGTGGCACCGCACCTCGCGCCCCTCGTTAAGGCGCAATGCGGGAACATCCACCCGGCACCGGTCCTGCACCTGCGGGCAGCGCGTGTGAAACCGGCACCCCGGCGGCGGATTGACCACGCTCGGGATCTCGCCCTCCAGCACGATGCGTGGCCTGCGGCGGGCCGGGTCCACCACCGGATTGGTGGACAGCAGCGCCGCCGTGTATGGATGCGCCGGGCGCGCGAAGACCTCGTCCGTCGGCCCCTGCTCCACGATCTGGCCGAGATACATCACCACGATCCGATCGGAAATCCGCCGTATCACATTCAGGTTGTGGCTGGCGACCAGATAGGTCAGCCCCAGTTCCGCCTGCAGATCCAGCAACAGGTTGAGCAGATCGCCCTGCACCGACACATCCAGCCCCGCCGTCGGCTCATCGGCCACGATCACCGAAGGCGCCAGCACCAGCGCGCGTGCCACCGCCACGCGGCGCGCCTGGCCGCCCGAGATCTGATGCGGATACTTGTCGAGAATCCCGTGCGACAGCCCCATCCGCGTCAGCAGGTCCAGCACCCGCGCCCAACCCTGCGCCTTGTCCATCCCGTGTATGGCGATCGGCTCGGCCAGCTGGTCGCGCAACCGCATGCGCGGCGACAGCGAGGCCAACGCATCCTGCTGCAACATCTGCGCCCGCCGCCGATACGCCAGCCGGTCGCGGCGCAGCATGTCGATCAGCCGCGTGGTGCCGTCCACGATCACATCGCCGCCGGTGGGTCGCACCAGCCCCATCATCACCCGGCACAACGTGGTTTTCCCGGAGCCGCTCTCGCCCACCAGCCCCACGATCTCGCGCGCCCGCAACGCCAGCGATATGCCATCGAGCGCCCGCACCCGCCCGTCGTAAAGCATGGACACGTTCTGCACATCGATCAGCGTCGTCATGACACGGCCTTCCAGCACGCCACCTGACGGCCATCGGGCGCGCGCCGCAACACCTGCGGCATCTCGCACGGCGCCTCGGCCAGCGCGCAGCGCGGCGCGAACACGCAGCCGGCTTGCGTCACCACCGGGTCCGGCACGTCGCCCGGGATCGACATCAGCCGCCCGCTGCCATCGTTCTCAGCCGGCGCGTCCTCCAGCTCGCACGCCAGCAACGCCGCGGTATAGGGATGACGCGGATCTGCGCACACCGAACCCACCGGCCCGGTCTCCACCACGGTGCCGCCATACATCACCACCACGTCGTCGCATAGTTGCGCCACCAGCCCCAGGTGATGCGAGATGAACAGGATCGAGCCGGAAAAATCCGCCCGCAGGCTTTCGAACAGCCCCACGATCTGCGCCTCCACCGTGGCATCCAGCGCGGTGGTCGGCTCGTCCGCCAGTAGCAGGTCCGGCTGCACCAGCAACGCCATGGCGATCATCACCCGCTGGCGCATGCCACCGGACAGCTGATGCGGATACGCGCCCATCCGCAGCCCGGGATCGGCGATCCCCACACGCCCCAGCATCGCCTCCGCCCGCGCCCGCGCCGCCTTCGTATCCAGGGCCGGGAACCGCCGCCGCGCCACGTCCACCAGCTGCGTGCCGATTGAAAACACGGGGTTCAGTGCCGTCATCGGGTCCTGGAAGATCATCGCGATCCGCCCGCCGCGCCACGCCGCGAACTGCGCCTCGGGCAGCCCCAGCAGCTCGGTGCCCGCCATCGTCATCCGCCCCGAAAGCTCGGTGATGTTGGACGGCAGCAGCCGCAGCAGACACAGCGCCAGGCTGGATTTGCCCGACCCGCTTTCGCCCACCACCCCCACGATGCGCCCCGCCCCGATATCGAGGTTGATGCCGCGCAGAATATGCGCCGATCCCCGCTGCGTCGCCGCGCGCAGATGGAGATCGCGGATCTCCAACAAGGGCGCGGTCATCGCACCGAACTCCGCTTCGGGTCCACGGCATCGCGCAACGCCTCGCCGAACAGCGTGAAGCCCAGCGTCGCCAGCGACAGCGTGATGCACGACGCCACCACCGGAAGCGGGCTGTCGGACAGATACGAATACCCGTCATAGATCAGCGTACCCCAGCTCGCCAAAGGCGGCCGCACGCCCAGGCCGATGAAGCTGAGCCCGGCCTCCACCGTGATCACCACCGGCACCTCCACGCTGGCGAGCACGATCAGCGGGCCTGCGATGTTGGGCAGCAGATGGCGAAGGAAGATGCGCGCCCAACCCGCGCCGAGCAGGATCTCCGCCTCCAGGAACGGCGCCGACTTCACCGACAGCACCTGCGCCCGCGCCACCCGCCCGAACTGCGGCATCAGCGTCACCGCCACGATCAGAATCACGTTCACCGTGCTCGGCCCGAACACCGCCACCACCACCAGCGCCAGCACCAGCGACGGAAACGACGAGATGATGTCGAACAGCACGAGAATAACCCGTTCCTGCCCGCTCGGCAGATACGCCGCCAATGCACCCAGCACCGTTCCCACCGACAGCGCCACGGCGATCGCCAGCAACGACACCGCCATCGCCACGCTCGCGCCATGCAGCAGCCGGCTCAGCAGATCGCGGCCGAGGTGATCGGTGCCCAGCCAATGCGCGCCAGACATGCCGGCAAACCGGTGCAGCACATCCAGCCGATCCGGATCGTAAGGCGAGATCCACGGCGCGGTCACGGCGGCGAACACGATCGCCACCACCAGCACCAGGCCCAGCAGCCCCGTGCCGGACCCCGCCACATGCCGAAAGATCGACCTCATCCGCCGCGCCGGATCCGCGGGTCGATGGCGGAATAACACAGGTCCACCACCAGGTTGGTCATCACGAACAGCACAACCACCACCAGCACCGCGCCTTGCAGCACCGGGAAATTGCGCGTGCTGATGGCATCCAGCACCAGCCGCCCCAGGCCGGGCCGCGCGAACACGATCTCCACCAGCACCGCGCCGCCGAGCAGCCGCCCCACGCCCAGGCCCAGCACCGCCAGGGTGGGGATGCACGCATTCTTCAGCGCGTATTTGAACACCACCATGCCAGACGGCAGCCCGTAGGCGCGGGCCGTGCGGATATACGCCTCGCCCATCACATCCAGCATGGAGCTGCGCACGAGCCGCGCGATGAACCCCACCCACCCGATGGACAGCGCCACTATCGGCAGGATCAGCCGCACCGCCTGGTCGCCCAGATCCCCCGCCCGCCCGGCCCCCAGCACCGGCAGCCAGTCGAGCCAGATCGAGAACACCAGCAAAAGAAGGATGGCCACCACGAAACCCGGCACCGCGATCACGGCCACCGACCCCACCGCCAGCACGGTGTCCAGCACCGTACCCGGCCGCGTCGCCGCCAGGCACCCCAGCGGAATCCCCAGCACCACAGCCAACCCGATCGAGCCGAAGGTGAGAATGACCGTGTAGGGCAGCACGTCGAGGATGATGCCGCTCACCTTGCGCCCGGTCAGCACGTCGGTGCCGAAATCGCCCACCGACAGATGCGCGAAGAAACGAAAGAACCGCACATGGATCGGCTGATCCAGCCCCATCTCGGCAATGAACCGCCGGGCGTATTCCGGCGTCGCCTGCGGCCCCAGCAAGGCCGAGGCAGGGTCGCCCGGCACCAGCACCGTCAGGGCGAACAACAGCAGCATGGCGCCCACGATCACCAGCAAGGTGGTGGCCACCCTGCTGGCGATATACCGCGCCGTGTCGCCCCGTAGAACGGAGGTCAAACCCCGACGATCAAGCAGGCGTGAATCGATCGAGCGCCCAGTCGATGCCAGACGGCAGCAGCGCCGGCTTCACCCAGCTGCGCGAGACGAAATAGCTCACATCGTAGGTCAGCCAGATGAACGCGGCGCTGTCTTCCATCAGCTTTTGCGCCTGCACCACCAGCGCGCCCCGCTTGTCCTGGTCGAGCTCCACCGCCGCCTGGTCGAACAGCGCGTCGTAATCCTTGCTCGCCCAACGCTGCCAGTTCCACACGCCCACCTGGCTGCTCACGAACCACTGCGCCAGGAAGTTGGGGTCCAGCTTGCCGTTGAAACGGATGATGAACATATCGAGGTTCTTGCCGGTATCGCCCTTGCCCGAGGCAAAAAACGCGCCGCCGTCGAGACCTTCGATCTCCACCGTGATGCCCACATCCTTGAGCAGCGCCTGCGCCACCAGCGCCATGGTCTGATACACCGGCTGGTTCAGCACCGTGATGCGTGTCTTGAACCCGTTCGGCATGCCGGCTTCGGCCAGCAGCTTCCTGGCCCCGGCCACATCTCGCTTGGAGACCGGCGCGTCCTTCCAATGCCCCAGCACCTGCGGCATCACCAGGCAGTTGGCCCGCGCCGCCTTGCCGTCATATCCGGCCAGCAACATCTGATCCACATCCAGCGCCATGCGCACCGCGCGCCGCACGCGGATGTCGGTGAAAGGCGGCTTCTCGATGTTGATGCCCATCCACACATTGGCGATGCCCGGCTGGTGCTCCACCTTCAACCCCGAAACCTTCGCCAGGCTCTCGGCCTGCGACGGCGGCAACGACGCGAAATCGATCTCCCCCGCGCGCAACGCAAGCTCGGTGGTCTTCGGGTCCTGCACGAACCGCACCACCACCTCCTCGAACCCCGCGCGCGGCCCCGCATAGGCGGGGTTGCGCTTCAGCACCGCCTGCCGCTGCCGCTCGATGCTCACCAGCATCATCGGCCCCGAGCCCACCGGCTTTTGGTTGAACCCCGCCCCCCGTTCCAGCACGGCCTTCTTGGAGACGATGCAGCCGGACCCATCGCCCAGCGCCACCGCGAACAGCGACGCGCGCGGCCTGTCCAGCACAATGCGCCCGGCATATTTGTCCACGATCTCGACGGCCTTCAGCCCCACCCAATCACCCTTGTAGGGGCTTTCCTTGCCGTCCACCGGCGCCACCGCGAACCGCTCGAACGAGAACTTCACGTCCTCGGTGGTCATCTCGCCATAGCCGTCGGTGAACATCTGCCCGGGCTTGAGCTTGAACTCCACCACCGTGGGCGACACCTGCCTGATCTCGGCCGCCGCATCCAGAACGATCTCGCCGCTGCCCGGCGAGATCGACACCAGCCGCTGAAACAGGCTGCGCATGATGTTGCCCTCGTTCACGCCCGTGCGAAACGCGGGGTCCAGAACGTCGGCGTCCCGATCGACGCGCACCGTCAGCGTGGTCTTGGCCTGGGCCTGGGCCTGGGCCTGGGCCTCGCCCGGAAACGCGCCGGCGAAGGCGGTGGAAAGGGCGGCCATCGAAGCGGTGGCGAGCAGCGAGCGGCGGGTCATGTTCATGGCGTCACCTCGGAGGAGTCGGCGGATGAGAGCAGCGGATTGAGGCACAAACCATCGAGAAAGCGCTTTAGATCCGCGATAACAGGCGAAGTGGTGATGAAATCATAGACCGCATCGGCATCCGGCCCGGTTTCCCGGTCCGTCGTCAGCATCGGCACCGCATCGCGCACCGCCGCATACAGGCGCGCGGTGGCCGGCGCCGGCCGCACACCTCGCAGATCCACCGCCTGCGCCGCCACCATCGCCTCGATCGCCACCAGCATGCCCCACGCCAGCAGCTGTTCCTCCAGCTTGCGCACGCAAAGCGGCGTGTTCGGCGCATGATCCTCCACCGTCTCGGACACGGGAATGGTGTCCAGGCTGGCCGGCGTGGCCTTCAGCCGGATTTCCCCATGCAGATACGAAGCCGTCTTCTGCAGCGAGTTCAACCCGTTCGACGCCCCGCCCACCGGCGACAGATATTTCGCAAGGCCCGACATCTGCGGGTTCATCAGCTTCACGATGCGCTGCATGCCGGCGGTGGACAGATGACACACCGCGATGGCCAGCGTGTCGAACGCCAGCGCGATGGCCGGCGTGTGAAAATTCGCCGTCGACACAATCAGCCGGTCGTCGATCAGCACCAGCGGATTGTCCGCCGCCGCATTGATCTCGGTCGTCACCGCCGCCACCGCCGTGTCGAACGCCGCCAGCACCGGGCCATAGATCTGCGCCAGCACCCGAAAGCTCAACGCATCCTGGATCGAGCGCGACGCGCCGTCGTGGAGCGAACTGCCCGACAGCATCGTCCGGAAGATGGCGGCGGCCTGAACCTGGCCGGCGGCCGGGCGGGCGTTCGAAATGCGGGCATCGAACACCGACGGATTGGCCGCATACCCCTCCATCGCCAACCCCGCCGCAGCCATCGACAGCACCAGCACATCGCCCATCGCCGCCAACACATGCGCGGCATGGCCGCAGGTGACGCAGCTGGAATTGAGTATGCCCAGCCCATCCTTCGGCCCCAGCACCGCGGGCGCAATCCCGGCACCCGCCAACGCCGTAGCCCCCGGCACCACCGCCCCCTGCCACCAGGCCAGCCCCCGGCCGATCACCACAGACCCGATATGCCCGCACAATCCCAGATCGCCCGCCCCGATGGACCCCCGGCCAGGGACGGACGGCGTCACCCCCGCATTGAACATCGCAATCATCGTGTCCAGCACAGCAGGCGAAATGCCGGCACCGCCCTGCGCCAGCCCCACGATCCGGCATAGAAACTGCAACCGCGCCACACGCTCCGGAAACACGGGGCCCATACCGATATTGCGCCCGCGCACCATCTGCACCTGAAACGCCTCGATGCCAGCAGGATCGAGCCGAAACCCCACATTCCCGCCAAGCCCGGTGTTGAGCCCATAGACCGGCTCCGGCCGCGTTCTGTAATCGTCCACCACCGCCCGCGCGGCCGCCACGCGCACGCGTATCTCAGGCGTGATCGCCACCTGCGTCGCCGCGGCAATCTGGCTGAGCGAAACAGGCCCTTTGCCGAGCACCAGGATCATGCAAACCGCAACCGCTGCCCAATGCCGAGCGCCCGGCCCTTCTCCAGCATCGCGTGTCCCAACGCGATATCCGAAAGCGACAGGCCGCGATGCCAGAACAGGATCGTTTCCGCCTCGGTCTCACGCCCCGGCTTCAACCCCGCCACGATCTGCCCCATCTCCGCATGCAGCGTGGCCTCGCTCAGCTTTCCCGCCTCCACATGCGCGCGCAGACTGCCGAACTTGCCGCCTTTGCACTGGCCCCAATCGTCCACCACCAGCTTGCTCATGATGTCGGTCAACGAAAGCTCCACCGCGCTCATCGTGCCATACGGCATCACCAACGCGCCCGGCTTGACCCATTCCGTCAGCAACATCGGCGCCGGCTCCGGCAGGCGCGACGCCTCCACCACGATATCCGCCCCCTCCACACAACTCCGCCAATCATCCGTCGCAATCACGGTCTTTCCCAGATCGCGAGACAAACGCTCGGCAAACGGCTTGTAGCTTTCAGGCCGGCGCGAATGCACCCGGATCTCATCGAAGTCGAACAGGCTGTCCATCAGCCGCACATTCCAATACGCCGTGCCCCGCGCCCCGATATGCCCCAGGATCTTCGATCCCTTCCGCGCCAGGTATTTCGCCCCCACCGCCGTCACCGCCCCGGTCCGCATATCGGTGATCCCCGACGCGTCCAGAATGGCCTTGGGCGCCCCCATATGCGGATTCATCAAGATCAGCACAGCCAACTCCGAGGGAAACCCAAGCTGGTAGTTATCGACGAAATCCCCCACCACCTTCACGCCGGCACTGTCGATGGACCCGCCAATGGCGCCACGCAACACATTGAAATGCCCGCGCGCCACCCCCGGCTCCAGATGCATCCGAGGCTCGATCACCGCCTCCCCCCGCCCCTGGGTCGCCAACGAATTCTCGATCGCCCCGATGATCTCCGCATCGGTCATCTTCAGATCCTCGATGTCGAACCGATTGAGATAATCGATGTAGACCGGCGGCATGGACGATGTGGACATTTGAGCCTCCAGTTCAGATTTCAAAACGTTTGAAGAGAAAGTTTTCTTTTGTGAACAAAAGAAACAAAAAACTTCATTCTATAAGAGGTTCACCATCAGGCCCATAGTTGATGAATGCCAGCGGCCTTTGCCTCACGCGCCGCGGTCTCCATCACTGTGTAATCCGCGCGGGGCAGGGGCGCCGCAAATCCGGACATCGCCAGATCCCGCAACAATCCCCTGCAAGTCACATCCTCGTTCAGCCCCAAAAACGCCGCCCGCAAGGCCTGCGCCGTTACGTCACCAA
>JANYFG010000020.1 GCA_025362815.1 Rhodospirillales bacterium | reverse complement strand
ACTCAAAATCATCACGCTTTAGCGAACACAAGGCGCTTCACCCACCGAGAGCACGTTCCGACCGATCGCTTCCGATCGGTCGGAAGTCGTGCTCTGGCGGGGGTGAAGCCGGCCGATTCAGAGCCTGCTGATGAAGACCGCCACGCCTGCCGAGACCACGAGCACGGCCAGGGCCAGGACCGGGTTTGCCATGCGGGGCGCCCGCGCGGCGGCCGGCAGTTTTTTCTTGCCGGTGAACATGGGGCGCACGAGATTCTGACCCTTCACGACCGCGTAGGCGATCACCGCGATCACGTGCAGCACCACCAGCCCGGCCAGGACGTTGAAGATCAGGCCGTGCCAGCCGGAGAGCAGATCGCTCGTTGATTTGGCGGCGAATTTCGCGAGCGGGCCTTCGTTGATGCCGTCGTCATTGGCGAACAGGCCGGTGCCGACCTGGGCGAGCAACACCAGCAGCAACACCAGAACCATCCAGCCGCCCGCGGCGTTATGGCCGATTTCGGTGTCCGGCTCCCGTTTTCCGATGTCTCTGAGATGGTGGAAGGCGGCGAGCGGGCTGCGTACGAAGCGGGCGAATCGCGAGGTGTCGCTGCCGATCACGCCCCAGATGAGGCGGAACAGCAACAGGGCCAGCATAGTCTCGCCGCTGGCGAAATGAATGCGCATGCACAGGTTCGCGCGCGGGCCATCGGCCAGGGATATGCTGACGTAGCTGACGATCATCAGCAGAACGATCGACCAGTGAAACAGGCGTGTGGCGCCGTCCCACACCCGCATGGGCAGCAACATTCCGGACTTTTTCGCGCGCACGGCCATTCGGGAGGAGCCTTCAAGGGGACGGGACGGACTAAGATATCGAGACGGCGAAAAGTCCAGCCATCTGGCGGCGAAAACGCGGCGCGGGATTGTGGCGCGGGTCTGTCGCGGCGGCAGACACGCCCTGACGGTCACGAAAATTTGCGGTGCCGGGGCTTGCGCGCGGCCATGGCGATTGCGGGTGCGGGAAACTGCCTTTAGCGTCGGGTCATGCCCGATCTCCTGCCGCACCGGCGCCGAACCTCGTTGATCCGCCCGTTAGGGCTTGCCGTGGCCGGGGTGTGCGTGTTGGCGGCCTCGATCTGGCTCAGCCAAAACGGGTCGGCTGATCGCGCGCCGCCCACGGCCGGTGCGCGTGTCAGCCTTCCCCCACCGGCGACGCCGGTGACAGCCGCCGCTCACCCCTCGACATCGGTTGCGGCTGTCGCCGCCGTTCCGGCCAAGCCGCCGAGCTTCGATATCGTGCGCGTGAGCCCCACCGGCGAGGCGGTGGTGGCGGGGCAGGCCGAACCGGGCGCCACAGTGGCTGTGACGAGCAACGGCACGGAAATCGGTCGTGTGCAGGCGGATCAGGCGGGACAGTTCGTGCTTCTGCCGGCCAAGCCGCTGCCGTCCGGCGGGCAGGCGCTGGAATTGTCGGCCAAGACCGAACAGGGCGCGAAGATGGAAGCGGCCGCGCCGGTTCTGGTGATCGTGCCCGAGCGCCCTGCCCCGCCATCTGCGGTGGCCGCTGTGTCCAAGCCTGCGCTCACAACGAAGGTGGAGCCTGTCCCTGCTCCTGTGGCTGCGCCCGCCACCGCGGGGCCACAAACAGGCATCGCGGTTCTGGCAGGCACCGACGACGCGCCGGTGCGGGTGTTGCAGGGGCCGTCGGCGGGTGCCGGCGCGAAACTCGGCCTGGAGGTGGTGGATTACGATCAGAAGGGCGCCATCCGTTTTGCGGGGATCGCCCCACCCGGTAGCTCCACGCGTGTCTACGTGGATAATGTCGCGATCGGCGATGCTGTGGCCGATGCCAGCGGGCATTGGAAACTGGCGCCGCGCGACGCGATGTCGGCGGGGCTGCACCGGTTGCGGATGGACCAGATCGGTGGCGACGGCAGCGTTGCCGCACGGCTGGAGCTGCCGTTCGAGCGGGCGCAGCTGACCGCGCAGGAGGTTCCACAGGACCGCGTGGTGGTTCAGCCGAAGCAGAATCTATGGCGGCTGGCGCGCCGCGCGTATGGCCAGGGCATTCGCTATACCGAGATCTTCGAGGCGAACCGCGAT
Source organism: Rhodospirillales bacterium (assembly GCA_025362815.1). Classification (GTDB taxonomy): domain Bacteria; phylum Pseudomonadota; class Alphaproteobacteria; order Acetobacterales; family Acetobacteraceae; genus CAIQQQ01. The sequence continues at coordinate 3,653 of JANYFG010000020.1, read as the reverse complement.
CAGATCCGCGACCCCAATCTGATTTTTCCGGGTCAGGTCTTTGCCATGCCGGCGAGTGCGGCGGCAAACGGCGGTGCGAAGACACTTCCCACCCCGGGGCCGGTGGCGGGGCCGATACCGCCATCGTCCAAAACGTCGAGATAAGGGTTGAGGGACAGCAGAAACAGCGAAATCTGAGTCACGAGGCCGATGGCGCTGATCGGGAGCACCAGGCTGGCCTGGGCCTGAACCTGGACCGAATGGTCCGCCGCCACCCGAACCGACCAGCCTTGCGGCAGCAGCCGGGGCAGATGGCGCAAAAGCTCGAGCGCGCGCTCCCTTTCCTGCCCGGCCTCCAGCCGCCGGCCGGTGCTTGGCACGCGGCCGACCTGGGTTTGCAGTTCCAGCGTGCCGGTTGCGGTGTCCTCAGGGTGCGACTGTTGCATCCGGGCTTGCACGAGGCGGCGCCGCCAGGTGACACAGAACCGTGGCAGCAGCGCGGGAGAGGCCGGGCTGATGAGGCCGTTGCTGTCCACCTTGAAAGGCCCCAGGCTATGGATCGATTTCATGCGTGCGCTCTCCGGAGGGGTTGTCGGAGACAGCTTGCCGACAAAGGGTGAACGATCCATAAATCCCGCGCGCCAATCTGGCCCGTTCCCTGGAAAATCATGTCGCTCGCTCAATCGCTTCGCATCGTTCTGTCAAAGCCGCACCGCGCCGGGTATCCCTTCATCGGCGGTGGCCTGGTGGCTGCGTTCGCCGGGCTGTTCGTGGCCGGCTGGGTGGCGGCGCTGGGCGTGGTTTTCACGCTGTTCTGCCTCTATTTCTTCCGCGATCCCGAACGGGTGGCGCCTGTGCGGGGCGATGCCGTGCTGGCGCCCGCCGATGGCCATGTGACATCCGTGATGGCGGCGGTGCCGCCGGCCGAGCTGGGGCTGGGGCCGGAGCCGCGCTTGCGGGTGGCGATATTTCTGTCTGTGCTCGATGTCCATGTGAACCGCATGCCGGTGGCAGGCACCGTGACGCGCATCGCGTATCGGCATGGCAAGTTCCTCAACGCCAGCCTCGACAAGGCCAGCGACGACAACGAGCGCAATGCCATCGCGCTGCGCCTGGCGGACGGACGCGATCTCGCGGTGGTGCAGATCGCGGGGCTGATCGCGCGGCGTATCCTGTGCGACGCGCATGAGGGCGACAGCGTGGCGGCCGGCGCGCGGTTCGGCATCATCCGCTTCGGCAGCCGGACCGACGTGTATCTGCCGCATGGCGTGCTGCCGCTGGTGTCGGTGGGCCAGACCATGATCGGCGGCGAGACGGTGATTGCCACGCTATGACCGCCGCACCATGATTGCCGCACCATGACGGGGCCGCGCGTGGTTCCCAATCCGATGCGGCGGCTGAGCCGGCGTTTGGAGAAGCGGCAGCGGCCGCGGTTCAAGGGGCCGTCTTTCAACCGGATGATCCCGAACATCCTGACCATGCTGGGGCTTTGCTCCGGCCTCACGGCGATGCGTTTCGCGCTCGAGGGACGATTTGGCGCGGCGGCCGTGGCGGTGGCGGTGGCGGGCTGCATCGATGGGCTGGACGGACGGATTGCGCGCCTGCTCAAGGCCACGTCGCGTTTCGGCGCCGAGTTCGACAGCCTGGCGGATTTTCTGTGCTTCGGCGTGGCGCCGGCCTTCGTGCTCTACCTGTGGACGCTGCAAAGTGCGAGGGGCTACGGCTTCATGCCGTGCCTGATGTTTTCGGTGTGCATGGCGCTGCGGCTGGCGCGGTTCAACGCGTCCATCGATGCGGGGCCGCATCCGGCCTATCAGTACAACTTCTTCACCGGCGTGCCGGCGCCTGCCGGTGCGGGAATGGTGCTGTTTCCCCTGTTTTTGGGGCTTGAGGGACGTGCCATGGGCTGGCCGTGGCTGGAGAGCTTCGCCCGGCATCCCGCGATATCGGCGATGGCGTTGATCGGCACCGCGGCGTTGCTGGTGTCCACGCTGCCGGTGTGGAGCTTCAAGAACTTCAAGGTGCCGTCGTATTACGTGCTGCCGCTGTTGCTCGGGACGGGGCTTTACGCCGCCCTTCTGGTGGCGGATCCGTGGGCCGCCTTTGCCGCTGCCGGGCTGTTGTATGCGGGGATGCTGCCGTTCAGCGTGCGCAGCTACCGGCGTCTGCGCGCGGCCACCGAGGCCGTCTGATCCGGACGTGGCGGGGCGCGGTTAGAGCGTGATGATTTTGAGTAGAAGCAAAATCATCACGCTCTACTCTTGTTTGATCGATCATGTTTATGCGTTCGGGTTAATCAACCCAAACGCATCATGATCTAAACGGGGGGCGCTCACGCTACGGGCTTTTTCGGGTGGTTCGGATGATGCCTGCCTGGTGGAGTTGTTCGATCTCCTCGGTTGAAAAGCCGTGGGCGTGCAGAACGCTGTGGGTGTGCTCGGCGAAGCGCGGCGGGGCCGTGCGGGCGCCGCCTGGCGTGCGGGAGAGTTTGATGGGGGTGTCGAGCGCGCGGAAGTCGCCGAGTTCGGCCACCATGTGGCGATGGGCGGTGTGTTCAGCCGTCATGGCCTCGTCCACGCCCAGCACCGGGCCGGCGGGCAGGCCGTATTTCAGCATGGCGGTGGTGAGCGCGTGGCCGTCGTGGTGAAGGAAGGCTTCGGCCAGCAGCGCCGTCAGAGCGTGGCGATGGCGCAGGCGTTCGCCGTTGGAGACGAAGCGGGGGTCGGTGGTGAGCCCTGGCATGTCGAGGAGTTCGGCGAGCTTGCGGAACTGGATGTCGTTGCCGATAGCGATAAAGATTTCGCAGGTGGCGGTGGGGAATTTGTCGTAGGGGCAGATGTTGGGGTGCGCGTTGCCCGGCGGGGTGGGGCGTTTGCCGTTGAGGAAGTAGTTGGCAGCCTGGGGATGGAGCAACGCCATGCCACAATCATGCAAGGTCATGTCGATATACTGGCCAAGGCCGGAGCGGGCGCGTTCGTGGAGCGCCATCATGATGCCGATGACGGAATACAGGCCGGTGGCGAGGTCCACCACGGGGGTGCCCATGCGCAGCGGGCCGGTCTCTGGGCTGCCGTTGATGCTCATCAGGCCCGTCATGGCCTGCAGGATGGCGTCGTAGCCGGGCAGGCCGCCGAGCGGGCCATCGGCGCCAAAGCCGGAGACGCGGCAGTGGATGAGGCCGGGGAAACGCGGGGCGAGGTCGGCGTTGTAGCCCATGCCCCATTTTTCCATGGTGCCGGTTTTGAAGTTCTCGACCACGATATCGGCGCCTTCGAGGAGGCGCATGACGACGGCGCGGCCTTCGGGCCGTGCGAGGTCGACGGCGAGGCCCTTCTTGTTGCGGTTGACGCCGAGGAAGTAGCTGGCGTCGCCGTCTTTGAAGGGGGGGCCCCATTCGCGGGTTTCGTCGCCGCCGGGGGGTTCGATCTTGATGACCTCGGCGCCGTGGTCGGCCAGGATCATGGTGGCGTAGGGGCCGCCGAGGACTCGGGTGAGGTCGATCACCTTGAGGCCGGCGAGGGCGCCGGGGGAGATTGGGGCCGTCATCAGGCAGCGTTCCGATCGGTGGTTTCGCGTCCCCAGACGCGGCGGCAGAATTCGGGATAGGTGGCGTGCATCTCATCGCAGACGGGGCCGCGCAGGAGGGCAAGCTCGGCCTCGGTGGGGTCGGCGGT
>JANYFG010000090.1 GCA_025362815.1 Rhodospirillales bacterium | reverse complement strand
CAACAAGACCGAGTCGGCGGTGCGCATCACCCATTTGCCCACCGGCATCGTGGTGGCGATGCAGGAGGAGAAGAGCCAGCACAAGAACAAGGCCAAGGCGATGAAAATCCTGCGCGCGCGCATGTATGAGCAGCAGCGCGCGGCCCTGCACGCCACCCGCTCCGCCGATCGCAAATCCCAGGTCGGCACCGGCGACCGCGCCGAGCGCATCCGCACCTACAACTTCCCCCAGGGCCGCGTCTCCGACCACCGCATCAACCTCACGCTCTACAAGATCGACCGCGTGATGATGGGCGAGCTCGACGATTTCATCGACGCGCTGACCGCCGAAGACCAGTCCGCCCGGCTCGCGGCCGAAGAGTAACACCCCTTGCGCGTGACAATCGGCGACCTGCTGCGAAACGCCGCCCAACGCCTCGCCGCCCAGGGCATCGACAGCGCCGCCCTGGAAGCCAGGCTCCTTCTGGCCCACGCGCTCGGCGTCGAACGCCATGTGTACCTCGACCGCCGAAGCCCCATCGACCCCGCCGCGTTCGAAGCCCTCCTCGCCCGTCGCCTCGCGCACGAACCGCTGGCCTTCATCACCGGCCACCAGGGATTCTGGACCCTGGACCTCGCGGTCTCGCCGGACACGCTGATCCCGCGCGCCGATTCCGAAACCCTGATTCTGGCGGCGAAGGACCACTGCACCCCACCGCCGCGTATGATCCTGGACATCGGCACCGGCACCGGCGCCCTTCTGCTGGCAGCCCTGGTGGAATTTCCAAACGCGTTCGGCGTCGGCGTGGATATCTCTGCCGGGGCCGCCGGGCTCGCCGCGCGCAACGCCCGCGCTACCGGACTTCACGATCGAGCCGCCTTCGTCTGCGGCACGTGGGACGCGGCGCTGGCCGGCCGGTTCGACCTCGTTTTGTCCAACCCCCCCTATATCCCCTCGTCTGAGATCGCGGGGCTGATGCCCGAAGTGGCCCTGTTCGAACCCGCCAGCGCGCTGGACGGCGGGGCCGACGGGCTCGACGGCTATCGCGCCCTCATGGCGCTGCTGCCGCGCGTGCTGGCACCTTCGGGCATCGCCGTGCTGGAACTCGGGGCCGGGCAGGCCAGCGCCGTCACCGATCTCGCGACGCGGCGGGGCCTGACTCGTGTGGCCTTGAAGGCAGATCTGGGCGGCATACCGCGCGCTCTCGTGCTTCGGATGCAGAAAACATTTGGCACTGCGCCACGGGACGGCTAAACAAATCGCGTCCACCGATGAAAACCCGAAAAGGTTCTCTCGGCGTTCCGGCCAACGCAACCAGATCGAACACAGGCTTGGTGTTCTCCCGGTGGGCAAGGTTCGGAACAGGGGCAAAGGTCAACCGACTATTTGCAACGATAAACCCTGACAATCAGGGCGACGGACCGTCCCGCACAAGCGCGATCGGTCCGCCGAGCGACCGGAACAGCCTGGCAGCGGCCTGGCTTTCGGTTTCGCCAAGACACTTAGGAAAGCGCGATGGCACTCGCATGAACATGAAACGTATGCGCGGACGCAACCACCGGGGCGGCAATGGTGGCGGAGGCGGTGGCGGCGGTGGCGGTGGCGGTGGCCAGCAGGTCCGCCAGCAAGGCGGCCAGGTTCCGCTGAACCGCAACCACGTGTTCGACAGCGTGGGTCCCGACCTGCGTATACGCGGCACCGCGCAGCAGCTGTTCGAGAAATATCTCCAGCTTGGCCGCGACGCGTCCAGCAGCGGCGACCGGGTGATGGCCGAGAGCTATTTCCAGTATGCCGAACATTATTTCCGCATCCTGAACGCCATGGCGCAGGCCGCCCAGCAGGGCCAGCCCACCGGCCAGCAACGCCCCCGAACACACGAGAACAACGGCCCCGAAATCATGGGCGCCCATCAGGAAGGCGAGCAGACCGAGGCCGAGGTGGTCATCACCCACGCCCACCAACCCGCGGGCCTCGGCGACCAGCCCGGCGGCGACTCGCGTGACATCCCCATCGCCGCGGCACCGCCCGAAGAGTGAGACATAGGCCGGGCGCCGAAAACCGGAGCCTGGCCTATTGGATTTTAGATCATGATGCGTTTAGGTTGCTTCACCCAAACGCATTAACATGATCGATAAACCAACAAGTTAGAGCTTGATGATTTTGTCTACTTTAAATCATCAGGCTCTAAGCCGCTCGAACAGATCGATCAGCACCAGGCTCACGTTGAACTTGAAGTCATCGGTCCGCAGCACCGTGTCGAACACGCGCGCCATCGGCCAGAGCGCGAAACTCTCCACCTCGCCATCGGCCGCCACCGGCGTGAAATCCTCCGGCAGCACCACGTCGTAGCAATGCAGATAATCGCGGCGCAGACCCTCCGCGCGCAGCATCGTGTACTGCAACACGCCGGTGTTCACGGCCTGCGCGGCCAACGCCGCCGGAATGGCGGCCTCCTCGGCGCTTTCCTTGATCAACGTCTCCCACGGCGTCATCCCCGCCGACACGCCGCCCGCCACGAGATGATCGAGCTTGCCGGGGTCCAGCGCCTTGTCCGCCGCGCGCCTTGCCACCCACAGATGCCACCCGTCCGCGCGGCGCACCAACCCGTTCAGATGCACGCCCTCGGCCATGATGCCGAACGCCGGCAGCGCGCCCCGATCGATCGTGCTGAGCACCGCCCCGCCAGGCTGCGCCCGCACATCGAACGCCTCGCCACGCAGGCGGTAGAAACCACGCGCCGCCAGCGCCGCCGCCAGCCCAGGCAGGGCGGCCGCATCGCGTAGCGCCAGCCCGTTCGGCCCACGCGCCACCGCTCCCAGCTCGTCCAGCGCCCGGGCGACGCGTGGCTCCATCCACCCCACGCACGCGCCATCGATCGCCAGCGCCAGCCGGTCGCCCGGCAACACGACATTGTTGCAGGCGGCGAGATGGCGGCGAAATGCATCGTTCATGCGCGCGTTATAGCACGGAGCGGCCCCGGAACATCCGCCTCGACCGATATCCGGCTTTTCAAGCGGCGCGCGGGGTGCCACATCGACATCATGAGAGCAGCCCCCGTCACGCCCCCCAGCCCGCTCGACCGAAATGCCTGGCGCACGATCGTCGATCTGCTTCCCTATCTTTGGCCGAAGGGGGAGGGCAGCACCCGCCTGCGCGTTGTGCTTGCCACGCTGTTCCTGGTCGCCGCCAAGGTCGCCAACGTCTACATCCCGCTGATCTACAGCCGCGCCGTCGACGCGCTGGAGCCGGGCAAGGCGATGCTGATCATCCCCATCGGGCTGATCGGCGGCTACGGCCTGCTGCGCGTCGCCAGCGCCGGCTTCGCGGAACTGCGCGACGCCACCTTCGCCGCCGTGCAGCAACGTGTGATGCGCAAGGCCGGCATGGAAAGCTTCCGCCACATGCACCGGCTGTCGCTGCGCTTCCATCTGGACCGCCAGACCGGCGGCCTGTCGCGCAACATCGAACGCGGCACCACCGGCATCGAGCTCGTGCTGCGTCTCGCGGTCTTCAACATCCTGCCCACTTTGTTCGAGGTCTGCCTCGTCACCGCCATCCTGTGGCACATGTTCGACTGGCGCTTCGCCGCCGTCACCTTCACGGCGGTGGCCGTCTATCTCACCTTCACCATGATGTTCGCCAACTGGCGCGTGCAGTTCCGCCGCACCATGAACGAGACCGACAACGACAGCCGCACCAAGGCCGTCGACAGCCTGCTCAACTACGAAACCGTGAAATACTTCGGCAACGAGCAGCACGAATCGGCCCGCTACGACAAGGCGCTCGCACGGTTCGAAACCGCCGCGGTCAAAAGCCAGGTCACGCTCAACATGCTCAACATCGGCCAGGCCGCCATCATCGCCGGCGGCCTGTCCCTGGTGATGCTGATGGCCGCCCAAGGCGTGCGCGACGGCACCATGAGCGTGGGAAAGTTCGTGCTGGTGAACACCTACCTCATGCAGCTCTACCAGCCGCTGAACTTCATCGGCTTCGTCTATGTCCAGATCAAGCAGGGCCTGGTGGACATGGAGGCCATGTTCCGCCTGCTCGCCACCAACGCCGAGATCAAAGACCGCCCGGGCGCCATCACGCTCCCCTCTTCCCACAACGCCGCCGAGGTCGTGTTCGACAACGTCGTCTTCGGCTACCGGCCAGACCGCACCATCCTGCACGGCGTGAGCTTCACCGTCCGCCCCGGTGAAAGCCTCGCGGTGGTGGGCCCCACCGGCGCCGGCAAATCCACCATCAACCGGCTTTTGTTCCGCTTCTACGACGTCACCGGCGGCGCCATCCGCATCGATGGCACAGACCTGCGCGACATCTCCCAGGACAGCCTGCGCGCCGCCATCGGTGTCGTTCCGCAAGACACCGTGCTGTTCAACGACACCATCCGCTACAACATCGCCTACGGCCGCCCCGGCGCCACCGACGCCGAGATCGAGGAAGCCGCCCGTCTCGCCCAGGTGCATGATTTCGTGCTGCGCCTGCCAGACGGCTACGAAACCCGCGTGGGCGAGCGTGGCCTGAAACTCTCCGGCGGCGAGAAGCAACGCGTGGCCATCGCCCGCACCATCCTCAAAAACCCCCGCATCCTCATTCTCGACGAAGCCACCAGCGCGCTGGACACCCGAACGGAGCAGGAGATCCAACTCGCCCTGCGCCGCCTGTCGCGCAACCGCACCACGCTCACCATCGCGCACCGCCTTTCCACGGTGGTGGATTCCGACCAGATCATCGTGCTCGACCAGGGATGCGTGGTCGAACGCGGCACCCACACCACCCTTCTCGAACTGGGCGGCGTCTATGCCCGCATGTGGGCGCTGCAGGCCGAACAGCAGGAATTCGCCGCCGACCTTGCCGCACAATAACGCCCAACGATGAAAGAACGATAAATGAGCGACACCGAAGACGGCATGGACCAGGCTCCCGCCGACCTCAGCCACGCCGGCGCCGTCGTGGACAAGGCGATCGAGTTCATGACCGGCCAGAACATCAGCTCCATCGCCATCGCCTCCGCCCTCCTTGGCGGCGCGCTGGGCATGCTCACCCGCTCGCTCGACGACGAATCGATCGTGCGCATCCTCGAAAACGCCATCGAAAGCGTCCGCGCCGGTGAATTCCACCCGGATGGCGACAACGCCGAGGCGCATTGACCCCGTTTGCCTTGACGTCTCGCCCCCGTTTCGTCATATACCGCTCCCTGCCACATCTTCGCGCGCCGTGCCACGGCCAGCGCTCTTTGTTCGATTGAGGAATTCAACGATGTCCCGCCGCTGCCAGATCACAGGCAAGGGTGTCCTGTCGGGTAACAACGTCAGCCACGCCAACAACAAGACCCGTCGCCGCTTCCTGCCGAACATCCAGCATTCCTCGATGCTGT
>JANYFG010000041.1 GCA_025362815.1 Rhodospirillales bacterium | reverse complement strand
CGCATCTGCTCGATACCATCGGGATGCCGGAGCTCGAATACACGGCCTTCCTGAAATACAAGCAGATGAAGGACAAGTTCGACTACATGCAGTCGTTCAAGATCGACAGCAAATATGAAATTGCTAAAACGCTGGCGGCATTTGGCGCTTTCACCGAGGGGCTGCAGCTGTTTGCGTCGTTCGCCATTCTGCTTAATTTCCCGCGCTTTGGGAAAATGAAGGGGATGGGGCAGATCGTGTCGTGGTCGGTGCGCGACGAGACGCTGCACTGCCTGTCCGCCATTCGACTTTTCCGCACGTTTGTGCAGGAAAATCCGGAGATCTGGACGGATGAGCTGCGGCGTGAGCTGTATTTCACCTGCGCCACCATCGTGGATCACGAAGACGCGTTCATCGACCTCGCATTCGAAATGGGTGCCGTGGAGGGTCTCAATGCGGCCCAGGTGAAAGAATATATCCGCTTCATCGCCGACCGCCGGCTGACGCAGCTGGGTCTCAACCCGCTGTTTCATGTCGAGGCCAATCCGTTGCCGTGGCTGGACGACATGTTGAATGCGGTGGAACACGCGAATTTCTTCGAAAACCGTTCGACGGAATATTCGCGTGCGTCCACCCAGGGCACGTGGGAGGAGGCGTTCTCGAACAACACCTTCGCCACCGAGCAGCCGACGGGGGCGATAAACACGCTGTCATGATTGCGTCAGCGCGACGCGTGCTACGTGGTTTGTGGCAGTGATGCGAATTGATACGATGCGTTCCGGATCATAGCCGGGACGCATCGCGTGACGGTGTTGATGCCTTCCGATGGCCGATCGTGAGATGTCTTAAAGCATACTTATGTATTTCATCGCCGCGTGCTGAGGCCGGGCCGGCTTATTTGCTTTGCCGATCCGGCTCATGGCGATTATCACGGGCCGAATTGCTGGGGCCGAAAACATGTTGCGGGTGATACGCTGGGCGGCGATCTGTATGGTTGTCGTTCTGGCCGGCGTCTGGGCCGGGGTATGGTGGCGGGGCACGGCGGGCGACGTGGGGGGTATTCGCGAGGCCTTGGCCGGCATCGCGCCACCCGGCGGTGTTTCGGTGGGCGGCCCGTTCAGCCTTGTGGACCCTTCCGGCAAGACCGTGAGCGATGCCGATTTTCGCGGCCGCTGGATGCTGGTTTATTTCGGCTACACTTTTTGCCCCGATGTTTGCCCTACTGAACTGCAGGCCGTGGCTGCCGGCATGGAGCTTTTGGGCAAGCAGGCCGATCTGGTGGCGCCCATCTTCATCACCGTGGATCCCGTGCGCGACACGCCCGCCGCGATGGGGCAGTATGTGAAACAGTTCGATGATCGGCTGATCGGCCTTACCGGCAACCCGGAGCAGATCAAGGCTGTGACCCGCGCGTATCGGGTTTATGCGGCGAAGTCTGAGTCGACGTCCGGCAGCGCGTATCTTATGGACCATTCGTCGTTTTTGTATTTGATGGGCCCGGATGGGAAATTACGTAATTTGTTCAAAGCAGGCACTGGTGGCGAAGAGCTCGCCCAATCCATTCGTGCCAGGATGAGTGGGACATGATCCAGGACAGCACCGACATCGAACACCGACCTGACGACGATGGGCTCGGCCTGCGTGATACCACTGGCACAGCCTCGGCACCGCGCTACAGCCGGCGTTTGTCAGACAAGATTCTCATCGCCTTCCATCACGCCTGCGACCAGGCGGATTTCGATATCGCCGAGCAGCTTTTGGGCGTGCTGGAAAATCTGTTGAACCGCCGCCCCGTCAATCCCGATGCCAATCGCCGGCGGAGTATGGAGACGCTGGTGGCCGCTTATGAGCGGTTGTGGCATCTGCGGCACAAGTCGGACGTTTCTCTCTAGAGCGTGATGATTTTGAGTAGACAAATCATCACGCTCTAACTCGTTGTTTTATCGATCATGTTCATGCGCTCGGGTTAAGCAACCCAAACGCATCACGCTCTACTCTTGTTTTATCGATCATGTTTATGCGTTCGGGTTAATCAACCCAAACGCATCATAATCTAGAGCCTGATGATTTTGAGTAGACAAAATCATCAGGCTCTAACTTGTTGTTTTATCGATCATGTTAATGCGTTTGGGTGAACGACCCAAACGCATCAAGATCGGCTTGCTTAGGCGAGTTCTTTGGCAAGGACGGGTTTGAAGGCTTCCGTGGCCTTTCTCATTTCTGTGGCGGCATCAGCGCCGCTGATGATGTTGGTGAGCGCCACGCCGATGGTGTCGCGGAACTCCGTGACGGCGACGATCTCCGGCAGGCCGGAGCGGGCGATCGGCAGGCACGCCAAGGCGGCGTCGAACCACTCCTTCGGGAAGATGCTGTTCTTGATGAGATCGGCATTCTTGTAGCTGCTGGCGCGCGCGGGAGTGCCCGAGCCGGTGCGGAGCAGCTCGTTCATCATCGTCTTGCCGGTGGCCCATTGCACGTAATACCAGGCCGGGCCCTGCTTCTTGCTGCCGGTGGCAACGCCGAGGCCATCGATGAACGTGGCGGAATGCTGGGCTTTCGGGCCGCGCGGCACTGGGGCAAAGCCGGCCGATTCAGCCACCTTGCTTTTCGTTTTGTCGATCAGCGGAGCGGAGAAGCCGATGCCGTCGATCCACATGGCCGCGCGCGCCTGGCTGAACGTGGTCTGGCTTTCGTTCCAGTTGAAGCCGATCGAGCCAGGCGGCGCCGTCTCGCGCATCAGCTTGCCGTAATACTCCGCCGCCGCGACCGCCGCCGGCGTGTCGGTGAGCAGCGACTTGCCATCGGCCGAGATCGTCTCCTGATCCCAGCCCAGCAGCATCGAGGTATAGGGCGGCAGGTTGGCGTTCTTGAGGCCGCGGCCGACATAGCCGTAGACGCCCTTTTTCGCATCGGTGAGCGCCTTGGCCGTCTCGAACAGCTCGTCCAGCGTTTTGGGGAAGGACAGCCCGCGTTCGGCGAACATCGCCTTGTTGTAGAAGGTGAGCCACAGATCCTGCTTGATGGGGATCGAGTGCATCGTGCCGTCAGACGCTGTGGCGGCGTGCACGCCGGGGCCGCCGAAATCGGCGAAGTCGTAGTCGGGGCTGGTCAGGTCGGCGTTGGCGATCATGGGCCTAAGATCGGCCATCCAGCGGCCTTTTTCGATCAGCTTCTTCTGGACGTGCAAGGCCACGTGGCAGACGTCGAAGCTGGGACGGCCGGACGCGAATTCGATGGCGACCTTCGGGCGCTGTTGCTGCTCGGGGATCTGTTCGGAGCCGACCTTGATGCCGGTCAGCTCGACGAACTCCTTCTCATGCGCCTGCAAAAGGTCGGCCAGCGGCGATTTCACGAGATTGACCTCGATCGACTGGCCCTTGAACTGCTTCCAGTCGAACTTCGATTGCGCATTGGCGCGGCTGACGATCGCGGGTGCTGCGATCAGGGCTGCGGACGCGCGCAGCAGGTAGCGGCGGTCTAACATGGACATTTCTCCCCGTACGGGCCTCTGGCGGGCCGATACGAGGAGTTTAGCCGCGTTTCCGGCTCGGTTGGTAGAGGATTGACCCTACTTTCCCGCAGCCCGTTTCTTGCGTGGCACGATGGGCGACTGGGCGCGCTCGCCCTGATCGGTCAGGCGACCCGGGGTTTCCCCGAGATTTTCCTCCAGGATCGCTTCATCGACCGGCAACGGGTCGAGCGGCCGGTCCTCGCCTGGCGGCACAGGGTTGGGCGTGAGGCCGGGCGCGCGGCCACTTTCCATGCCGATGAGCTCGCGTGCGCGTTCCCAGAACTCCACATCCTGGCCATGGGGCTGGCCGTCCTGCTCCCACAGGCGATGGGCGCGTTCGCGGATGCGCTGTTCGTAGGCGGGCGTGCCGATGTCGTAGAAGCCGGAATCATTGTCGCTCATGACGTATCCGTTCGAGATGTATCTGTCTCTAACGCGGGATCGCGCCTGGGGTTCGTCTCATCCGAGCAACGCGGCGTATTCGGCGATGACGAGATGACGACGGACCTTGTGGGAGACCGTCAAAAGCCCGTTTTCCGGCGTGAACGGCGGCACGACGGCGTGACGGCGGATACGGTCTGTGGTGGCGAGCTGGGCGTTCACCGCCTTCACGGCCTGTGCGGCCGCGGCGTCTGTGGCGCCATCGCTGAGGACGAGCAGGGCGGAGAGGCCGGACTTGCCCTCGCCGCTGACGACGGCCTGGGCGATGGCGGGCTGGGCCGTCAGCAAGCCTTCGATGCGGGCGGGGGAGATCTTCTCGCCGCCGGACAGCACGATGATGTCTTTCTTGCGATCCGTGATGCGCAAGCAGCCATCGGGGTCGATCACGCCGATGTCTCCGGTGTGCAGCCAGCCGCCTTCGAGCGCGCGGGACGACTCCTGTGGCAGGCCCCAATAGCCTTCCATCAGCAGCGCGCCTTGCACGAGGATCTCGCCGTCGTCGGCGATGCGCAGGTCCACGCCCTGCAACGGCGGGCCCACGGTGTCGACGCGGTGGCTGCCCGGGCGCATGGCTGAGATGACGGGGCCGGCCTCGGTTTGGCCGTAGCCCTGGATCACCTGCAGGCCGAGCGCCTGGAAGAAGCGCCCGACCTCGGGCTCCAGCCGGGCGCTGCCGCTGACGGCGATGCGAAAGCGACCGCCGAAGCGGGCCCGGATCTTGGCCCGGACCATGCGGTCCAGGATGGGGTCGGCCAGAACCTCCCACAGGTGCCGGCGCCTGCCTTCGGCGCGCTTGGACCCGATGGCGATGGCGCGGTGGAACAGCTTCTGGCGCCAGGGTGTCTCGCGCGCGACCTGTGTGAGAATGCGGCCGCGCAGCACGTCGAGGATGCGCGGCACCATGGTCATCAGCGTGGGGCGCTGGCTCAGCATGTCGGCCGCGAGGTGCTCCACGCCGCGGCAGAACACGATTTCGGTGCCCGTCATCGGCAGGAAGAACTGGCCCAGCGTGTGCTCGAAGGAATGCGACATCGGCAGGAACGAGAGATAGACCTCGTTGTCGAAGGCCAGCGGTCGTACCAGCTCGAGCGCGCTGCGGCAGTTGGCGAGCAGCGCGCGGTGCGAGAGCATCACGCCGCGTGGGCTGCCGGAGGTGCCTGACGTGTAGAGGATGACAGCGAGGGCGCCGGGCGGAATGGTGTCGGCTTCGGCGGCGATATCGGCGAAATCCGGCGGGTTGTGCTGCGTGCTTTCCCAGTCGAACGCGGAGGCGCTGCCTGGCTGCATGCAGATCATGATGTCGATCGGGCCCGCGGCGGCGATGCGCTCGGCCAGGGCGGTGGTGGAGACGATGGCGGCCGTGGCGCCGCAGTCACGGATGAGATGGGCGTGGTCGGCTGTGGAGTTGGTGACATAGGCCGGCACCGGCACGGCGCGGATGGCCTGCAGCGCCACTTCGGCGATGGTGAAATCGGGCCGGTTCTCGCTGGCCAGCAGCACGCGGTCGCCGGCGCCGATGCCTGCGGCCCTCAGCGCGCGGGCGACGGCGGCCACGCGGGCGCCGAATTCCCCCCAACTCGATTGCTGCCAGGTGCCGCTCAGGAATTGGCGAACCATGGGGCGGTTGGGCCAGGCGCGGGCCAGGGACAGCATCATGGATGCGGTGTTCTCCCAATCCGGCATGTGGTTCGGCAGGTTTTGCAGCGTCGTGTCCCCCTTTGACTCGCGTTCGGACAGCTTACATGAGGGCTAGGGAAATTTCGCCGAGGTCTCGTTTCGTATGGCTGATGGACACAATGTTGCACTGCCGTCGTGGGACCTCAGTGATCTCTACCCCGCGCCCGACAGCCCCGAGCTGATGGCCGACCTGGCCTTGGCGGACGGCATGGCCCACGCGTTCGAGGCGGCGCATTCGGGCAAGCTGCATCAGGCCGGGGGCAAGGCCCTGGCCCGTGCGATCCGCGACTACGAGGGGATCGAGGAGATACTCGGCCGCGTGATGTCGTATGCGCAGCTGTCGTTCAGCCGCGACTCGACGGATCCCGCGGTGGGCCAGTTCATGCAGGCGATGACGGAAAAGGTGACGGCGATCAGCGCGCATCTGATCTTCTTCACCCTCGAGATCAACCGGCTGGACGATGCGGTGCTGGGCAGGTGGATGGCCGATCCGGACCTGGCGCAGCTGGGGCCGTGGCTGCGCGATCTTCGGGTGTTCAGGCCGCACCAGCTCGACGATGTGCTGGAAAAGCTGCTGCACGAGAAAGAGGTGACGGGACGTTCGGCGTGGACGCGGCTGTTCGACGAGACGATCGCGGGGTTGCGGGTGCCGATCGGAGGCGAGGATCTGACCGTCTCGGCGGCGTTGAACCGGTTGAGCGATACCGACCGGGCGGTGCGCGAGGCGGCGGGCCACGCGATCGGGGCGGTGTTCGGGGCCAATGCGCGTCTGTTCGCGCTGATCACCAACACCTTGGCCAAGGACAAGGCGATCATCGACACGTGGCGGCATTACGCGGCGCCGCAATCGTATCGCAACCGGTCGAACATGGTGGAGGACGAGGTGGTGGATGCGCTGGTGACGGCGGTCGTGGGTGATTTCCCACGGCTTTCGCATCGGTATTACGCGATGAAGGCAAAGTGGCTCGGGCTCGAGAAGCTGCAGCACTGGGACCGCAACGCGCCGCTGCCGGGCGATGACGACAGCTTGATCGGGTGGGACGAGGCCAAGCGTCGCGTTTTGGAGGCGTATGGCGCGTTCTCTCCGGAATTGGCGGAGGTGGGCGGCGAGTTCTTCAGCAAGCCGTGGATCGATGCGGGGCTGCATCCCGGCAAGTCCGGCGGGGCGTTCGCGCATCCCACGGTGCCGGCGGCGCATCCGTATCTGCTGCTGAACTATCATGGCAAGACGCGCGACGTGATGACGCTGGCGCATGAGCTCGGCCATGGCGTGCACCAGGTGATGGCGGCGGGGCAGGGCTATCTGATGAGCGGCACGCCGCTCACCCTGGCTGAAACCGCCTCGGTGTTCGGGGAGATGCTGACGTTCCGCGCGCTGCTGGACGCCGAGGTGGATCCGGCACGGCGGCGGATCATGCTGGCCTCCAAGGTGGAGGACATGCTGAACACGGTGGTGCGACAGATCGCGTTCTACACCTTCGAGCGACGGCTGCATGACGCGCGACGAAAGGGCGAGCTGACAGCCGAGCAGATCGGTGAGATCTGGATGGAGGTGCAGCGCCTGTCATTGGGCCCGGCCTTCGAATTCACGCCGGACTACAGCGTGTTCTGGGCGTATGTGCCGCATTTCGTGCATTCACCGTTCTATGTGTATGCATACGCGTTCGGCGACTGTCTGGTGAATGCGCTTTATGGCGTGTTCCAGTCTGGACATCCCGGCTTCCAGGCCAAGTATCTGGACATGCTGCGTGCCGGCGGCACCAAGCGGCATAAAGAGCTGCTGGCGCCGTTCGGGCTGGATGCGTCCGACCCCGCCTTCTGGCGGCGCGGGCTGGACGTGATTTCCGGCTTCATCGACGAGTTGGAGGCAACACCATCGTGAGTGGCAGCGACGAAGATCGGGCGTCCCTATTCGGCGAGATACGCCGGATCGCGAAGACGTCGGGGGCGGTGGGCGGCATTGCGATGCGGCTGGCCGGTAACCGGATGGGCATCAAGACCGACCGCGCCGGGCACGCGGAGGATCTGCGCGTCATCCTTGGCGGGCTGAAGGGTCCGATGATGAAGGTGGCGCAGTTCCTGACCACGATCCCCGACGCGTTGCCGGAGGAGTATGCCGCCGAATTGTCGCAGTTGCAGGCCAACGCGCCCTCGATGGGGGCGGCGTTCGTGCGGCGGCGGATGCAGGGCGAGCTGGGTGCGAACTGGAACGCTCATTTTTCGGAATTCGATCTGACCGCCGCCGCCGCCGCGTCGCTGGGGCAGGTGCATCGCGCCACGCTCAAGGATGGCCAGCAGGTGGCCTGCAAGCTGCAATACCCGGACATGGCCAGCACTATGGAAGCGGATCTGCGGCAGTTGCGGCTCGCGATGTCGGTTTATCGGCGGATGGATGACAGCATCCAGACCGAGGACATCTACGCCGAGCTCGACGAGCGTTTGCGCGAGGAACTGGACTACACGCGCGAGGCCGCGCAGATGCGGCTTTACGGCATAATGCTCGCCGATCAGCCCATGGTGCATGTGCCGGTGCCGGTCGAGCGCCTGTCGACCCGGCGGCTGGTGACGATGAGCTGGCTGGACGGGCGGCCGATGATGGGGCGGCTCGACGAATCACCGCCGCTCGAGGAACGCAACGTGATGGCCGAGGCGCTGTTTCGCGCCTGGTATGTGCCATTCTACCAATACGGCGTGATCCACGGCGACCCGCATCTGGGGAATTACCAGGTGGTCCCCGATGGCACCGTGAATCTTCTGGATTACGGCGCCATCCGGGTGTTTCCGCCGACATTCGTGCGCGCCGTGATCGACCTGTATGAAGCGATACGCGACGATGATCGCGAGAAATCGCATCACGCCTACGAGCAATGGGGCTTCACGGATCTGTCCAACGAGAAGATGGACATCCTAAACCTTTGGGCACGCTTTCTGTATGAGCCGCTGATGGACGACCGGGTGCGCCGGATCACCGAGGTGGATGATCCGACCTTTGGCCGCTCGGTGGCGATGAAGGTGCACGAAGGCTTGAAGCGCGTCGGTGGTGTTCGGCCGCCGCGTGAGTTCGTGCTGATGGACCGCAGCGCCATCGGTCTGGGCAGCGTGTTCTTCCGCCTGAAGGCCGAGCTGAACTGGAGCCGGCTGTTCCATGAGCTCATCCAGGATTTCGACACCCAGGCCCTGGCCGATCGGCAGGCGGCTGCGTTGGCGCAGGCGGGCGTGCCGGGGACGATTTAGAGTGGGATGATTGTGGGTGGGTAGACGCGCCCACTTCCGGCTGAAGCTGGGCCGAGAATAATGGGCTGGCCCGTTTTCGCTCGCTTGTCCCCTTGCGCAGAGGCGCGGCAGGCGGGCATATCACATTCATTGTTACGGGCATCGATGTGCTGCATCGGTGGGCCGCCACTTCTGTTGAGGAAAACATCCGATGCGTCTTGCGGTGCTGAAGGAACGGCGCGCGTTCGAAACCCGCGTGGCCGCGTCGCCCGAGACGGTGAAGAAACTGACGGCCCTGGGGATCGTGGTGGCGGTGGAGAGCGGCGCGGGGCTTGCGTCTGCCGTGTCGGACGCTGATTACACGGCGGCCGGCGCCGAGATCGCACAGGATGCGGCCGCGGCGTTGGCCGGCGCCGCCGTGGTATTCGCGGTGCAGATGCCGGAGCCCGATCTGCGCAGCCATATGGGCCGCGGCACCTTGCTGGTGTGCATCGCCAATGCCTTCGGCGACATGGCCCTGGTGCAGTCGCTGGCCGAGGCCGGGATCGATTGCGCCTCGATGGAACTGTTGCCCCGCATCACCCGCGCGCAGTCGATGGATGTGCTGTCGAGCCAGGCCAATCTCGCCGGCTACCGATCCGTGATCGAGGGGGCGGCGACGTTCGACCGTGGCTTCCCCATGATGATGACCGCGGCCGGCACCGTTCCGCCGGCGCGGGTGTTCGTGATCGGCGCCGGTGTGGCCGGGCTTCAGGCGATCGCCACCGCGCGTCGCCTGGGGGCGCTGGTGTCGGCTACCGACGTGCGGCCCGCCGCGAAAGAGGAGATCCGCTCGCTGGGTGCGACCTATGTGGGTGTGGACGACGAGGAATCGGCCAAGCAGACCGGTGCCTATGCCGGGCAGATGAGCGAGGCGTTTCGCGCCAAGCAGGCCGAGCTGATGAATGTGACGATCGCCAAGAACGATCTGGTGATCTGCACCGCGCTGGTGATGGGCCGCAAGGCGCCGGTGATCGTGTCGGCGGCGCAGGTGGCCGGGATGAAGGCGGGCAGCGTGATCGTGGATCTCGCGTCCGATGCCGGCGGCAATTGCGAACTCACCCAGCCCGGCAATCTGATCGTCTCACCGAACGGTGTGAAGATTGTGGGCTGGACCAACTGGCCGGGCCGCATTCCCGTGGCCGCCAGCCAGCTTTATTCCAAGAACCTGTTCACGTTCCTCACCACGTTCTGGGACAAGGATGCGAAAATTCCGAAGCTTCCGGAGACCGACGACATCATCAAGGGCGTGATGCTGACCCGCGGGGGCGCCGTGGTGCATGCCTCCTTCCAGCCCGCCGCCGCTGCATAGGATCCGCTCATGACCCCCGCTCAACTCTCCGAACAGGCCGCGGCGATCGCCATTCGCGCGCAGGACCTGGCCGACGCCGCGCGCAGCTTCACCCAGGCGGCAGGCCCCGTGGCCGAGGCCGTGGAGCCGTTCATCTTCCTTCTGGCGATCTTTCTGATGGCCTGTTTCGTGGGCTACTATGTGGTGTGGAACGTGACACCCGCGCTGCATTCCCCGCTGATGGGCGTGACCAACGCGATTTCATCGGTGATCATCGTGGGTGCCATGCTCGCGACCGGGCTGGCCGACAGTGGCTGGGCGATGGCGTTCGGCTTCATCGCCGTGATGCTGGCCAGCGTGAACATCTTCGGCGGGTTCGTGGTGACGCAGCGCATGCTGTCGATGTTCAAGAAGAAAGTGAAATAAGCCGATGTCCGCATCCTTGACTTCGGTCGCCTATCTCGTTGCCGCCGTTCTGTTCATTCTGGCGCTTCGCGGCCTTTCTAACCCCGAGACATCCCAGCAGGGCAACCGCTTCGGCATGATCGGCATGGGCATCGCCATTGCCGCGACGCTGGTGCATGCCGGAATGTCGGCGCATGGCTATGTGTTGATCATCGTGGCGGTGGCCATCGGTGGGTCGGCCGGCACGTTCCTGGCGCGGCGCATTCAGATGACCGCGTTGCCGCAACTTGTGGCGGCGTTCCACTCGCTGGTGGGTTTGGCCGCGGTGTTCGTGGCGGCGGCGGCGTTGAATGCGCCCGAATCGTTCGGCATCGGCACGACCGGCAACATTCACGGCCAGTCTCTGGTCGAGATGTCGCTGGGTCTGGCGATCGGCGGCATCACGTTCTCGGGCTCGCTGATCGCGTTCGCCAAGCTGCAGGCGCTGATGAAGGGCAACCCGATCACCTTCAAGTATCAGCATCAGCTCAACCTGGGCCTCGGTATTCTGCTGGCGCTGCTGATCGTGTGCTTCGTGGTGACGGGCAGCCAGGCGATCTTCTGGGCGATCGCGCTGCTTTCCATCGCGATGGGGTTCCTGCTGATCATCCCCATCGGTGGGGCGGACATGCCGGTTGTTGTGTCGATGCTCAATTCGTATTCGGGTTGGGCCGCCTGCGGCATCGGGTTCACGATCCAGAACCTGGCGCTGATCATCACCGGCGCGCTGGTGGGCGCTTCGGGCGCCATTCTGTCCTACATCATGTGTAAAGGCATGAACCGCAGCATCTTCAACGTGTTGCTGGGCGGCTTCGGAACCGATGGCGGCGGCGCCGCGGCTGGGCCGGCCGGTGCGACCGACCGTACCGTGAAGACGGGCAACGCCGACGATGCGGCCTTCATCATGAAGAACGCCGGCAAGGTGATCATCGTGCCGGGCTACGGCATGGCGGTGGCGCAGGCGCAGCACGCGCTGCGCGAGATGGGCGATATGCTGAAGAAAGAGGGCGTCGAGGTCAAATACGCCATCCATCCCGTGGCCGGCCGTATGCCAGGGCATATGAACGTGCTGCTGGCTGAGGCCAACGTGCCTTATGACGAGGTGTTCGAGCTCGAGGAAATCAACAACGATTTCTCCACGGCCGACGTGGTGTATGTGATCGGCGCCAACGATGTGACCAACCCGGCGGCGAAGACCGATCCTTCGTCAGCGATCTACGGCATGCCGATCCTTGAAGTGGACAAGGCTGCGACGGTGCTGTTCGTCAAACGGTCGATGGCGTCGGGTTATGCGGGTGTGGACAACGAGCTGTTCTTCCGTCCGAACACGATGATGCTGTTCGGTGACGCGAAGAAAATGACGGAGGAGATCGTCAAGGGGCTCGGCCACTGATCGGGCTTCGACGTTTTTACAACTGCCCGACCCCGTGAGGTCGGGCAGAACGCTTAGCGCCAGCGGCCACGACCCCAGCCGCCGCCATAGTAGTAGGGGCGATACACCGGGGCGGCCACCACGACGGGCCCCGGCGCGTAGTAGCCACCGCCGCCGCCATAGGCGGGATAGGCCACGCAGCCGGACAGGCTGACCAGCGCTGCGATTGCGAGCATCGGCACCATCAGAAATTTGAGCGTCGACATCAGCTGCTCCTCCAACTTCGCATTGACGTTCGAAGTTCGGCTCTTCCGAATATCGTCGTCCGTGATCACTAGGATATAGGCTGGAACTGTGGCAGCACCACGGCGGTTGCTGTGAACTCGTGTTCATCTGGCTGCATTGCGCACGGGATCAGGCGCCGTTGTTTGGCCATCGTTTGCGCTATGATGGGCGGGCTGTGGCGGGTCGCCGCCGGTTGGTGCGGCACTGGTATTGATGGGAGCTGGTATGATGCGTGAGCGCGGCCGTCTCGGGTTGGGTCTGATTTGTTTTCGTTCCGCGATGGCACTCGCGTTGGCTTTGGCCCCGGTGCTGGGTGGCAATGGCGCACGCGCGCAATCCAGTGCAGACGTGCCGTTGCGCGGGGCGGGCGATCCGCCTGCCCGTGTGGGGCGGCTGGCGCGGATGTCTGGCACCGTGTCGTTTCATACGGCCGATGCCGATCGGTGGGAGCCGGCGACCGTCAATTATCCTGTGACGTCGGGCAATGCCTTCTGGACGCAGCCAGGTGGGTCCGCTGACATCGATCTCAGCGGGGCGCGCGTGCGGCTGGACCAGAGCACCGCGTTCGACATCGACACGCTGGACGATCAGCGGATTGCGGCCACGGTGCTGCAAGGCCACATGGCGTTTGATCTGCGGGAGTTGCCGCAGGGCGAGCAGGCCATTCTGCGCACTCCGCGCGGCACGGTCACTTTCCGCCAGGCCGGGCGATATGCGGTGGTTGTGGGCGATACGCAGCGCCCCACCGTGGTGACGGTGGATGAGGGCGCCGCCGATTTCGAGGGCCCGGGTGTTTCGTTGCGGCTGGCGCCGCATCAGACCGCCGAGATCAGCGGGACCGATCCGTTCGCCGGCACGGTGGGGGCGGAGCGTTCGGATGCGTTGATCGCGGCTTTGGTGACGCTCGATCGGCCGTTGGTGCCCCAGCGTTCGCCGGATCAGGGTGTATCACCGTCAGCGGGGCCACCCCCTGCGGTGCCACCCCCGGCGGTGCTGCAGATGACCGGCTATGACGCGATCGCCGATACCGGCGCGTGGGAGCAGGCGCCGGAGTATGGGGCGGTGTGGTATCCGCCGGTGCAGCACGATTGGGTGCCGTATCGGCAGGGTCGCTGGAGTTGGGTGGCGCCGTGGGGCTGGACCTGGGTGGATGATGCGCCTTGGGGCTTCGCGCCCTCGCATTATGGCCGCTGGGTTGAGATTCAGGATCGTTGGGCGTGGTCGCCGGAGGATCGTGGGGCCGCCTATTCCGGGCGGCCGGTTTATGCTCCGGCGTTGGTGGCGTTTGTGGGGGCGGCGGCCGGCGTGGCCGTGGGGGTGGGGCTGGCATCGGCGGTGGGGTGGATACCGCTCGGGCCACGCGAGGCTTACCGGCCGCCGTATCAGGTATCGGACGGCTACGCACGGCGGGTGAATTCCGGCAACGTGACCAATGTCAGCAATACCTCGTACAACAACACGACAATTTATAACAACACGACGAACAGTCAGCGGACGGAGAACCGGTTCGTGAACAGCGGTGCCGCCACGGTGGTGCCCGCGGTGGCGATGCAGCAGTCGCTGCCGGTTGCGGGGCGTGTGCTGCCGGTGGCGCAGGTTCAGCAGGCCGCCTTGCAGCCGGTGGCCCAGCCACAGGTGCAGCCGAATTTGTCGACCCGCGGCATGACGGCCGCGACAGCGCAGACCATGCGCCTGCCCACGGGGGCTGCCGCTGGCACGCCATTGCCGGCCGCACCGGGGCCAAGCTTGCGCCCGCGTGATCCGGTGGCGGGTGCGGGTGGGGGGCCGGGTGGGCGAACGGGCGGTGCTGTGGCGGGCGTTCCAGGTGCTGTCGTGCCCAGCGGCGTGGGCGTTCCAGGCGTGCTCGCCGCGCCCGGTGCGCCCGGTGCGCCGGGTGCATCTGGTGGGCCCGGTGCGCCCTCGCCTTCGGCTCCAGCTGCGGCGCCGGGGGCTTCGTTGCCCCAGCTGGCCGGGCGGCCTGGTTTGCAGATGGTGCCATCGCAGAACACCGCTCCGGCGCCGGGACCTGCCATTTCGCCACGTGTGCCTGTGGCGCCTGCGGGCATGATTCCGGGCGTGGCCCAGGGGGGTGTTCCGGTTGTAACGCCGGGTGCGATCTCGGCGGGACGGCCGGCTGGTGGGCCGGGCGCTTTTGGGCCGGGGTCGCCCGGGGGGCGTCCGGGTGTGGGAGCCGCGCCGGGAGTGGCTCCGGTTGGCGCGCCGCCTGCTCGGCCGAATGCTGCGGCGCCGGCGGCCGGGGCGATACCGGGTGGTTCAGCGGGGTCTTTGCCAGGCTCGCCCGCGATTGGGTTGCAGGCTCGTCCTGAAATCCGGCCGGCCGTGCCCGCCAACCCTTCGGCCAGCCTTCCGGTCAATGTTCCAGCCAACGTTCCGGCGGGTCCGCAACCCCGGCCGACGCAGTCAGCCGCACCGTTCCAGCAGCCCAATGCGCCGAGCCAGATTGCGCCGCAGCGGCCGACACCCGCGCCCTTGCCGCAGGCGGCCCAGCCCGTGCCGCAGGCGGTTTTGCCAGCTCCGCAGGCAGCCCGGCCCATGCCGCAGGCGGTTCTGCCAGCGCCGCAGGCAGCCCGGCCCGTTCCGCAGGCGGTTCTGCCAGCGCCGCAGCCGCCGCAGCCTCATCCTGTGGCTGTCGCACCACCACCGCGTCCTCAACCCGTGATCGCACCGCCGCAGCCTCGGCCACAACCGGCGCCGCAACCTGCGCCGCCTCCGCCACAGCCACGGCCGCAGCCGGCGCCCCAGGTGGCACGCCCGCCACCCGCTCCAGCACCCGCTCCGGCACCTGCTCCGGCGCCTGCGCCACGGCCTGCACCCGCCGCTCGACCGGCGCCCGGCAAGACCTGCCCGCCGGGTCATCCAAACTGTTGACGCAAACAGGGCGCGTGGCTTGAGCCCGGTGTTCGCGTTACAGGTTGGTCAACTGTCTGATTGCGGCGATGATGTCTGAGGGACGGTAGGGTTTGGGGATGAACACATCCCCGGGGCCGGATTTCCACTGGGCCATCCGGTCGGGCTGGCCGGTGGTGAAGATGATCGGCATACCCGGCGTCTTGCTGCGGGCGACCCGGGCGATATCCAGACCATCGACCGAACCGGGCAACTGAATATCTGTGATCAGCAGGTTGAAAGGCTCATTTTGATCCAAAAGGTCCAGCGCTTCTTCGCCGGAGGCGGCGAGCGCGGGTGTCATGTCCAGATCGCCCATCGCTTCACTCAGCAACTGGCGGATCAAGTCATCGTCTTCGACCAACAGGATTTTTAGACGTTTCATTCCTGTTGCAAAATAACAGGAAAGCGACATCTTGGCAAATTACGTGTACGTGTTCGTGATATAAATTAGAATGATATTGGTTGACGGCGGGTCGACGAAGGGAGCGCAACGTGCGGGTAGGCCTCATTTTGGCGGCGTTGCTGGTGGTCATCGACGGCAATGCCGGGCAGGCGCAGAGCGCGTCCGGCACCTTGGCGGAGGTTCGAGGCGAGGGCCAGGTGCGTTCGCTGGATTGCGCCGGTGGCGACGCTGTTGTGGGCGGCAGCCGGAATATCGTTAATTTCGCGGGACCCTGCACGCATTTGGAGATCCGTGGGGATGACAATGTCGTGACCGTAGCATTATCGGGCGATGCGCTCATCGATATCGAGGGCAGTCGAAACCGCGTGCGCCTGTCGACGCTGCAGGGCGCGTCACCGCATTTACGCGCTGTGGGAGCGGGCACGGATGTTTCGCCGCTGGAAGGATCGACGGCTCCCGCAGCCGATACCGCGGAGTTGGTGGGAGAGGGCCAGAAGATCACCCTCGATTGCAAGGGCGGGGCGGCCACAATGAGCGGAACCCGCAACGAAATTGATTTATTGGGCAGGTGCCGGGTGCTGACAATGCGGGGCGAGGCCTCGGTGGTGCGGGCAGATTTGGCGGCTGCGGCACAGGTGTCCATCGAGGGAAATGCGCTGGCGCTCATCTATACCGTTTCGGATGGCGGCCCGCCGCCCGACATCACCGTGCGTGGAATGGGCAGTGCCGCGGTGCGGGCCGGGCGAGAGACGGCGCTGGCTCTACGGGACCCCAAAACCCATGCCGTCGTGGGCACGGTGCCGGTGCTGGTGCGCGACCTCGACGCCACGATTGTGCGAACGGGCACCTTGGTGGCGCTGCCGCCGGCGGTGTTTGCCGATGCTGCGCTGACAGTTGCAGGCGAGATGCAGATGGATCGCCTGGTGGCACTGCTGGCGCAGACGTGGCCGCACGGGGTGCGGGTGATAGGCGCTGACCCCGGTGATCCCACCTCGGTAAGGCGGGCCGGCGTGGTGCGGAACTGGCTGGTGTCGCACGGGGTGAAGGCGGTGTCGGTGCAGGCGGCCGTTGAGCGTGATGTTGCGGGGATTGCGGTGCTGGCGCTGCGTTAGAGCCTGATGATTTAAAGTAGACAAAATCGTCAGGCTCTAACTTTCTGTCTTATCGATTATGTTTATGCGCTTGGGCGAAGCAACCTCAACGCATCATGATCTCGCGCGTGATGCTTTGCGTTTGCCTTATTCAGGGTCAGATGAGGCCGCCGTGCTTTTCGATGAAGTTCGCGATGTCGCCCACGCCCTCGCCCGCTCGGATGTTCGTGAAGACATAGGGACGGTTGGGGCGCATCCTTTTTGAGTCGCGGTCCATGACGTCGAGGCTGGCGCCGACATGGGGGGCGAGGTCGATCTTGTTGATAATCAGAAGGTCGCTGCGGGTGATGCCGGGGCCGCCTTTGCGGGGGATTTTGTCGCCGGCCGAGACGTCGATGACAAACAGGGTGAGATCGGCGAGCTCGGGGCTGAAGGTGCTCGACAGGTTGTCACCGCCACTTTCGATCAGGATGAGATCGAGGGTGGGGAAGCGGCGGATCATCTCATCGACGCCTGCGAGATTGATGCTGGCATCTTCGCGAATGGCGGTATGCGGGCAGCCGCCGGTCTCGATGCCGAGGATACGGTCTGGCGACAGCGAGCCGGCGCGGGTGAGGAATTCGGAATCCTCGCGTGTGTAGATGTCGTTGGTGATGGCGGCGATGCTGTATTTGTCTCGGAACATGCGGCACAGCGCATCCATCAGGGCCGTCTTGCCGGTTCCGACGGGACCGCCGATGCCGATTTTCAGCGGGCCGTTTTGGGAGTTCATGAGCGGAACAGCCTTGTGTACTGGGTTTCGTGGCGCATCGAGGCGATGTCTGAGCGAAAGCAGAAGCCGCCGATGTCTTCCAGTGTGGCACCGGATGTTTCGTGCGCGAGTGTGGCGATGACGGGCTCCAGGCGGGCCAGGACGGCGAGCCCCGTGGTCTGGCCCAAAGGGACCAGGCGCACCGCTGCCGAGATAAGGTTGGCGGCCTGGGCCTGCAGCAGGGCGGCAACGCTGAGGTCTTCGTCGATACCTGAAATTCCGGCGAGGGCGCCGACGGCGACACAGTAGGGAAGATCGCCGGCTCTGTCTGCGAGTTCGCGGAGCAAGGTGTTGTTCCAGGCTCGGGCGGCGGTGGCGAAGGCATTGCCTTGGCCTGTGGACTCCGCGTGGCGCTCGCGGCTGGGCTGGGCGGCGTTCGCAAGTTCGACGAGGGCGGCCAGGGGCTTGAGGCTGCCTTGTGCGCGGTGGGCGTGGCGGGCGAGAATGGCGTCGGTTCGCCCAGCGCCGTGTTGGAGCACGTCGGACAGCCAGTTGAACAAACTGTCTTCGTCGCTGATGTCACCAGCGTCGATCGCGAATTCGAGGCCGTGGGAATAGGCGTAGCCGCCGGTGGGGAAGGCGGGGGAGAGCCAAGCGAGAAGTCGCAGCGTGGCGGCGGGATCAGCCATGGTCGTAAGCGCCGGGTTCGGGGTCGAACACGGCGCGGACCGGGGTGATGCTGGCGCCGTGGGCTTCGAGCATGTCCTCGATGCTGCGGTCGGTGCGGATGCGCAGGCTGTGGCGTAGAATCTGGACGGGGAGGTGGCGGTTGCCGAGGTGCCAGGCGAGGACGGCCAGCGTGCGGTCGTCGAAGGTTGTGATCTCGACGAGGTTTTCCGCGAGCGCCACGACGCGGATAATACGGCCGTCATCCAGCACCAGCCCATCGCCGTGGCGCAGGCGGGCGGGGGTTCGAAGGTCGAGCAGAAAATCCCAGCCGGCCTCGGTGGTGTAAAGGCAGCGGCGGCGGAAGCGTTGGTCGAAATCCGCCAGGATGCGACCTGCCTCACGGGAGACGGCCCATCTGCCGGCTGTTTCGACGGCTGTGGCGCGCATCAAAACAGGAAGTAGCGTTGTGCCATCGGCAAGGTTGTGGCCGGCTCGCAGGTGAGGTGGACGCCGTCGGCGCGGACTTCGTAGGTTTCGGGGTCGACTTCGATGACGGGCGTGGCGTCGTTGAGGATCATGCTGCGTTTGCCGATGGTGCCGCGGGTGTCCGACACGGCGGCGAGCGTGCGTTGCAGGCCGAGCTTGCGACCGATGTCGTCTTCGAGGGCCGCGTTGGAGACGAAGGTGAGGCAGGAGGCAGCCATGGCGCGGCCGAACATGGCGAACATCGGCCGGTAATGGACGGGCTGGGGCGTGGGGATCGACGCGTTGGGGTCGCCCATCGGCGCCATGGCGATGCTGCCGCCCTTGATCACGAGATCGGGCTTCACGCCGAAGAAGGCCGGAGACCACAAGACCAGGTCTGCGAGTTTGCCGACCGTGATGGAGCCGACCTCCCGGGACAGGCCTTGGGCGATGGCGGGGTTGATGGTGTATTTGGCGATGTAGCGCTTGACGCGTTTGTTGTCGGAGCGGTCGGTATCGCCGGCCAGGGCGCCGCGCTGGGTTTTCATTTTATGCGCGGTCTGCCACGTGCGGATGATGACCTCGCCGACGCGGCCCATCGCCTGGCTGTCGGACGAGATCATCGAGATGACGCCCATGTCGTGCAGGATGTCCTCGGCGGCGATGGTTTCGCGGCGAATGCGGGATTCCGCGAAGGCGATGTCTTCGGGAATGGCGCTGTCGAGGTGATGGCAGACCATCAGCATGTCCAGATGCTCGTCGAGCGTGTTGGACGTGTAGGGCCTGGTGGGGTTGGTGGAGGACGGCAGAACGTAAGGCAGGCCCGCGACCTTGATGATGTCTGGCGCGTGGCCGCCGCCCGCGCCCTCGGTGTGGAAGGCGTGGATGGTGCGGCCGGCAAAAGCCTTGATGGTGTCTTCGACGAAGCCAGATTCGTTCAGCGTGTCGGTGTGGATCATCACCTGGACGTCGAACCGGTCGGCGACGGACAGTGCGCAGTCGATGGAGGCGGGGGTGGTGCCCCAGTCTTCGTGGAGTTTCAGCGAGGAGGCGCCGGCACGGATCATTTCTTCCAGCGCCTGGGGCTGGGACGCGTTGCCCTTGCCGGAAAAGGCGATGTTGACGGGCAGGCCCTCGGCGGCCTGGAGCATGCGCATCATATGCCACGGGCCGGGCGTGCAGGTGGTGGCCGAGGTGCCGGTGGCGGGGCCGGTGCCGCCGCCGCACATGGTGGTGATGCCGGAGGCAAGCGCCTCGTCCACCTGTTGCGGGCAGATGAAATGGATGTGGCTGTCGATGCCGCCGGCGGTGAGGATCTTGCCTTCGCCGGCGATGATCTCGGTGCCGGGGCCGATGATGATGGTGACACCGGGTTGAACGTCGGGGTTGCCCGCCTTGCCGATGGCGTGGATGCGTCCGTTCTTGATGGCGACGTCGGCTTTGACGATTCCCCAGGTGTCGATGATGAGGGCGTTGGTGATGACGGTGTCGACGGCGCCCTGGGCCTGGGAGAACTGCGACTGGCCCTGGCCGTCGCGGATGACCTTGCCGCCGCCGAATTTCACTTCATCACCGTAGATGGTGTGGTCGGCTTCGACTTCGACCCAGAGCTCGGTGTCGGCGAGCCGCACGCGGTCGCCGGTGGTGGGGCCGTACATGTCGGCATAGGCGCGCCGCGTGATGCGGGTCATGTGATGGCTCCCATCACCTCGCCTCTGAAGCCGAAGATATCGCGGGTGCCCTGGTAGGGGACGAGGGTGACATCCCTGCTCTGGCCTGGCTCGAAGC
>JANYFG010000033.1 GCA_025362815.1 Rhodospirillales bacterium | reverse complement strand
TGACCGTGGCCTCCGCCGGCCAGGTGTCGGCGTGGTGGCCCGATGGCGCGCCCCCGGAGGTCTCGGTTCTGCATAACGGCATCGATCCGGCGGCATGGCCGTATCGCGAATCCGGCGATGGCAGCGCGGTGTGGTGCGGCCGGATCACCGCCAACAAGGGCACCCATCTGGCGATCGGGGCGGCACGGCGCGCGGGCATCGCGCTCACGGTGTTCGGCACGATCGAGGACCCGGACTATTTCCAGGTGCAGGTGGCCCCCTTGCTCGGCGGCGCCATCCGGCATGGCGGGCATCTGAACGCCCGGGCGCTGGCCGCTGAAATCGGCCGCGCCTCTGTGTTCCTGTTCACGCCGTGTTGGGACGAGCCGTTTGGCCTGGTGGCGATCGAGGCGATGGCCTGCGGGCTGCCGGTGGCGAGCTTTAACAGGGGCGCCGCGGCGGAAGTGATCGCCGAGGCCGGGATCATCGTCCCGCCCGACGATGTGGCGGCCCTGGCGCTGGCCATTCCGGGGGCGATGGCGATCGATCGCGCGATCCCCCATCGCCGGGTGTTGGCCGAATTCACCCGCGATATCTGGCTGGATGGGTGCGAGCGGCTTTATGGCCGTGTGCGGGCCGGGCTGGCCGTCGCCTGAGGTCGCGGCGGATCAGTCGTCGCGGCTTTTGCGGCCCTGGCCGTCATCGGGGGCGGCGGTGGGATCGGCGTCGAACACCAGGCGCCGTTCGCCCGCCACGCACAGGAAGCGCCGGCCTTTCGCGCGGCCGATGAGTGTGAGCCCGGCCTGGCGCGCGAGCTGAACTCCCCAGGCCGTGAAGCCGCTGCGGCTGATCAGGATCGGAATTTCCATGCGCACGCATTTGATCACCATCTCGGATGTCAGCCGCCCCGTGGTGTAGAAGATCTTGCCCTGCGGCCCCACGCCGTTCAGCGCCATCCAGCCCGCGATCTTGTCGATCGCGTTGTGGCGGCCGACATCCTCCATGTAGACCAGCGGGCGGTCCGCCTCGCACAGCACGCAGCCGTGGATGGCGCCGGCGGTGAGATACAGGCTGGGCCGCGTGTTGATCTTGCGTGACAGGGCATAGAGCCAGCTGGTGCGCAAGGTGGCGTGGGCGTCCAGCGTGATGCTGTCGAACCGGTCGAGCAGGTCGCCGAACGCGGTGCCCTGGGCGCAGCCGGAGGTGAGCGTCTTCTTCGCCAGCTTCGCCTCGAAATTCGTGGCCACCTTGGTGCGCACCACGATCACGTCGAGCTCGGCATCGAACTCGATGGCGTCGATGGGGTCGCCCGGCGCCAGCATCGCCTGGTTGAGAAGATAGCCCACGGCCAGGCAGTCCGGCCGGTCGCCGATCGTCATCATCGTGACGATCTCCTGGCCGTTGAGATACAGCGTGAGCGGGCGTTCGACGGGCACGCGCGTGCTGGCGGCGGCGCCGGTGTGGTCGATGCCGTCGATCGCCTCGGACAGGCGGGGATCGTCCGGATCGGGCGAGACCAGAAATTCATCCATGCAGCAGCCCCAACGGTATCACCGGGGCGGTCTCGCCCGGTGCCAGATTTGTCATGTCCTCGGGCAGCGCCATCAGCGCGTCGCTTTCCGTCAGCGAGGTGATGATCCCCGCGCCCTCCTTGGGGTAGCGATGCGCCACGCCGTCCGGCCCGATGGTGACGCGCACATATTCCAGGCGCCCGGCCTTCTTGCGATACGCAAAGCCCGAGACGGCGCGCAACGCGGGGGGCGGGGCATAGACCGCGCCGGCCAGCCGGTCGAGGAGCGGGCGGCCCAGCGCGGAGAACGTGACGAGGGCTGCCACCGGATTGCCGGGCAGGCCCAGAAGCGGCGTGCCGGCGATCTCGCCCAGGGCCACCGGCCGCCCCGGCTTGATGGCCACGCGCCAGAACGCAAGCCGCCCCTCGGCCGCGATGGCGGCGCGGACATGGTCTTCCTCGCCGGTCGAGACGCCGCCGGAGGTCAGCAGCAGGTCGTGCGCCCCGGCCGCCGCGCGCAGCGCCTGGGCGGTGGCGCGCGCGTTGTCCGGCAGAATGCCGCCATCGGTGACGCGGGCGCCGAGCCGGGTGAGAAGGCCCAGCAGCATCATGCGGTTGGCGTCGTGGATCTGGCCGGGGGCGAGGGGGTGCGGCGGATCCACGAGCTCGTCACCGGTGGAGAACACGGCCACGCGCAAGGCGGTGCGCACGTCCACGGTGGCGTGGCCGAGGCCCGCGAGCAGCGCCAGATCGGGTGGCATCAGGCGGCGGCCGGCTCTGAGCGCGCGTTGGCCGGCCGCGATATCCTCGCCGACAGGCCGCGCGTTGGCGCCCTTTCCAAGGCCCGCCGGCAGAACGATGCCATGGGCATCCACCACGCAATCCTCCTGCATCATCACGGTATCGAGCCCGTCCGGCATGGCGGCCCCGGTGAAGATGCGGCTGGCATGGCCGGGCGGCACGAGGGCGGGCGCCTGGCCCGCGGCGGTGCGGCCGGCCAAAGGCAGATTTGTCGAGGCATCGAGCGATAGGTCGGCGTGGCGAAAGGCGTAGCCGTCCACGGCGGAGTTGGCCTGCGGTGGCAGGCTCACGCGGGCCAGCACGTCCTGCGCCAGAATGCGCCCCGTGGCCGCCGACAAGGCGACACTTTCACAGCCGCTGGCCGGTGCGACATGCGCCACGATGCGGGCCTGCGCTTCGGCCAGCGGCAGCAATGCCCCCCCGAAGGCAAAGCAGTCGTCGCTCAGTTGCGCCATGGCGGGAAGACCGGATGCATCGCCTTGAGAAGGGTCGCAGCGACGGCCCTGTCAAGCCGCGCGGGTTTGGATGCGGCGGGGGCGTGGTTTATGATCGCGGCTTCGCAGAGCAGGAGTGGCGTATGACGTGGTCCATCGTGGCGCATGATCCCGGCACCGGCGCATTCGCCGTGGCTGTCACCACCTGCGCCTTCGCGGTCGGCGCCTCCTGCCCGTTCGTGCGATCGGGCGTGGGCGCGGTGTCGACGCAGGCGACGACCAATCGCTACCTCGGCCCCGCCGTGCTCGACGCGCTGGCGCGTGGACTGACGCCGCGGTTGGCCATTGAAAGCGCGTTGTGCGGCGATGACGGCAAGGATCTGCGCCAGATTCATGTCATCGACCGGCTTGGCCGCCACGCGCTTTGGACCGGCGGACTGTGCTTTGAGTGGGCCGGCGGCGCATCGGCCCCACATGTGGGCGTGGCCGGCAACACGCTGGTGGGCCCGGATGTGGTGGAACACACGCTGGCGCGGTTCCAGGCAGACCCGGCAGCCCCCCTGGCGGAAAGGATGGTCGGGGCGCTGATGGCGGGCCAGCGCGCGGGCGGCGATGCACGCGGCAAGCAGTCCGCCGCGTTGCGCCTGATCACCGGCGAGGATTTTCCGGATATCGATCTGCGCGTGGACGATCATCCCGAGCCGCTCGACGAGCTCGCGCGGCTGCTGGCGGTCTGGCGGCGTGACCGTGCGCCCGGCCTGCGCCTCGCGCCGTCTCGCGCCAATCCGTCGGGCGTGACGGATCTGGACGTCCTCGATGCGGGGCGCATTGCCGGCGGGCAGGGCAGGCGGCCACGCCGCGAGAGCGTTTGGCGGTAGGGCACCGCCGATTGCATCCACCCCGGGAGTGCGGGACCATTGCCCGGAGTCGTGCCTGAAGGGAAAAACGCCGAATGAACACCGATCTTGCGATCGCGCGCAGCGTGACGCTGCGGCCCATATCCGAGATCGCCGCCAAGGCCGGCATCCCTGAGGACGCGCTGGAGCCCTACGGTCGCACGAAGGCCAAGATCGGCTTTGCGTTCATCGCAGCCCAGGCCGGCAAGCCGGACGGCGCCCTGGTGCTGGTGACCGGCATCAGCCCCACGCCCGCAGGCGAGGGCAAAACGACCACCACGATCGGGCTGGCCGACGCGCTGGCCGCCGAGGGCGCGCGCACCATGATCTGCCTGCGTGAGCCCAGCCTGGGGCCGTGCTTCGGCGTCAAGGGCGGCGCCGCCGGCGGGGGCTGGGCGCAGGTGGGCCCGATGGAAGACATCAACCTGCATTTCACCGGCGATTTCCACGCCATCACGTCGGCGCACAACCTGCTGGCCGCGATGATCGACAATCACATCCACTGGGGCAACGCGCTGGGGTTCGACCCCAAGCGCATCACCTGGCGACGGGTGCTGGACATGAACGATCGCGCCTTGCGCAGCACCGTGGTGGGCCTGGGGACGGCCAACGGCACCACGCGCGAGGATGGGTTCGACATCACGGTGGCATCTGAGGTGATGGCGGTGTTCTGCCTGGCCAGCGACCTCGCGGATCTGAAGGCGCGGCTGGCGCGCATGATCGTGGGAAGCAGGCGGGACGGCAGCTTCATCACCGCCGGCGACGTGCGCGCGGATGGCGCCATGGCGGTGCTGCTGCAGACGGCGCTGATGCCCAATCTGGTGCAAAGCCTCGCCGGCACGCCCGCGCTGGTGCATGGTGGGCCGTTCGCCAATATCGCGCATGGCTGCAACTCGCTGATGGCCACGCGGCTGGGGCTGAAGCTCGCCGATATCGTGGTGACGGAGGCCGGATTTGGCGCCGATCTCGGCGGCGAGAAGTTCCTCGACATCAAAAGCCGCATCGCCGGCCTCAAACCCGCCTGCGCCGTGGTGGTGGGCACGGTGCGCGCGTTGAAGATGCATGGCGGCGTGGCGAAGGCCGATCTGGGCCGGGAGGATGTGGCGGCCGTCACGCAAGGCTGCGTCAATCTGCTGCGCCATGTGGAGAACATGCAGGCGTTCGGGCTGCCCGTGGTGGTGGCGCTGAACCGGTTCACGTCTGACACATCAGCCGAGATCGAGGCGGTGCGGACGGCCGTGGCAGGCATGGGCGTGGAGATGGCGCTGTGCACGCACTGGTCGGACGGCGCCCAGGGGGCCGCGTCGCTCGCGCGTGCCGTTCTGGCCGAGGTCGCGGCCCATACCGCGCGGTTCAAGCCGATCTACCCCGACGACATGCCGCTTGCGGACAAGATCAGAACCATCGCGCGGACGATCTATCGGGCCGAGGGCATCGATATCACGCCATCAGCCGCGAAGAAGTTGAAAAGCTACGAGGCGGCCGGGTTCGGTCATCTGCCCATCTGCATGGCCAAGACGCAATACAGCTTCAGCGCCGACCCCACGCTGCTGGGTGCCCCCACCGGGCATGTGCTGCCGATCCGCGATGTCAGGCTGTCCGCGGGGGCCGGGTTCGTGGTGGCGATCTGCGGGGACATCATGACGATGCCGGGTTTGCCGAGGGTGCCGTCGGCGGAAGCGATCACGCTGGATGCAGAGGGCCAGGTGGTCGGATTGTTCTGAGCCCAGAACGCATCATGATCTAGCGTCGCGCGGGTCCCGCCTCCAGAAGCGCCAGGTTCTGCTGCGCGAGATCGGCGGTGCCGCTGTCGGGTGACAATTCGATCGCCCGTTCCCAATCGGCCCGCGCCCCCGTGGCGTCGTTGCGGCGCTGACGCAGGATGCCGCGTTCGAGCAGCGATTCGGGGCGGTCGGGGTCGAGCAGCAAGGCGCGGTCGATATCGTCCTGGGCCAGGTCCATCCGCCCCAGATGCCGCCAGGCGGAGCCACGGAACGTGTAGCCGTCGGCGCGGCGCGGGTCGATGTCGAGCGCCGCTGTGAGATCATCGACGCTGTCCTGAAACCGTTCGAGAAGGCCCGCGGCCACCGCGCGGTCCACCAGCAGGTCCCCATCGCCCGGCGACAGAGCCAGGGCCAGCGTGGCGGCGCCGAACGCGTGTTCGGCATCGCCCGCGATCAGCCAGGCCTGGTCGGCCTGCCCATACACGGTGGCGCGGGACAGCGCGGTGCCCCGGCTTTTGGCGGCCAGCTCCTCCAGCATCGCAGCGCCCTTCTCGGGGTCGCCGAGCGCCACGGTGGACAGGGCCAGGCAATGCGTGGCGCCGTCGCCGCCGCCGGTGGCCTCCCAGGCTTCGGCGAATGACTGCGCGCCGGCGGGGTCGTTGGTGAGCATGCCGAGGCATTTCTCGTAATCGGTGCCCTCGGCGATGCGCGGCGGCACCGGCGGGATCGGCAACGGGGTGTTGTCTTCCTCGACGGTTTCGATGGGGTCCGCAACGGGGGCCTGTTGGGTCCACCACACTCCGGCAGCGGCGGCCGCCAGCACCAGCAGGGCGGCCCCGCCGATGATCGCATTCCGCGTTTTCATGGCCATCTCAGTGTAGTCTGCCGGGAGAATGGGGGCAAACCTCGAATGGAGATGCGAGAGCATGGCTGTGTCTGATCTGCATCTGGTGATCTGCGGCCTGGGCTATTCCGGCGCCGCCGTGGCGCGCGCGGCGCTGGCGGCCGGCCTGAAGGTGAGTGCGACCAGCCGCGATCCCTCCGGCGTGCACGCGCCCTTTGGCGTGGCGATCGTGGGGTTCGCCGGGGCCGGGCCTGTTCTGGCAGAGGCCACGCATGTGCTGGCCACGGCCCCGCCCGGCGAAGGCGGCGACCCCGTGCTGGCGCGGTTTGGCGGCATTCTGCGCGAATCCCGCCATCTGCGTTGGACCGGCTACCTCTCGACCACCGGCGTCTATGGTGACCAGGGCGGCGGCTGGGTGGACGAGACCACGCCTGCTTCCGGCACCGCGCCCCGCGCGCGACGACGGCTGTCGGCGGAGCGCGCGTGGAGCGCCCTGGCAGGGCATGTGGCCGTCGATCTGTTCCGCGTGGCGGGCATCTACGGGCCCGGCCGCTCGATACTGGACGACCTCAGGGCCGGCACGGCGCGCCGCGTGCTGAAACCGGGCCATGCCTTCGGGCGCATCCATCGCGACGATATCGCGGGCGCCATCCTGGCGGCCATCGGCCAGAATCGCGGGCCGGGGGTGCGCGTTCTTCACCTCGCCGACGATCAGCCGGCGGAAAGCGCCGTCGTGACGGAGGCGGCGGCGATCATGCTGGGGCTGCCGGTGCCGCCGGGGATCCCGTATGCCGAGGCCCTGCCGGGCATGGGCGAGATGGCGCGCAGCTTCTGGGCCGACAACCGCAAGGTGGCCTCGGCCATCACGCAGCGTGAACTCGGCTATCGCTGGCGTTATCCAGGGTACCGCGAGGGCCTATCCGCCATTCTCGCCGAGGAGCGTGGAAACGGTGCGCGTGAGCAAAGCGAGGTCACAGAGCCGTGACAGGCGGTGATCGCCGTCTTTGATGAGCACCACCTGCACGTCGTCCGACGTCACCCGCTCTGAGATCTCGAGCGCTGTATTCCATGGCACGTCGGGGTCGCGCTGGCCTTGCAGCAGGCGGATCGGGGCATCGAGCGTGATCGGACGGCCCAGAACGAGTTGGTTGCGGCCATCCTCGATCAGCGTGCGGGTGATCACGAGATCGGTGCCGTAGTCGCTGGGGATGCTGATGCGGCCATGCTCCATCAGCACCTGCTGCTCGATGGGCGCCATGCCCTCCCACATCAGGGTCTCGGTGAAATCCGGCGCGGCCGCGATGCCGACCAGGCCCACGACTCGGGTGCCGAGATGGCGCGACAGCAGCAGCGCGATCCAGCCGCCCATCGACGATCCCACCAGGATCATGGGGCCCGTGATCCGGTCCTCGATCACCGCCAGGGCGTCCCGCGACCACGCGCCGATGCTGCCATCCTCGAAGGCGCCGCCGCTGGCGCCGTGGCCGGAATAGTCCAGCCGCAGGAGCGCCTGGCCGCGGCTTTGGCAGAATTCCAGCAATGCCAGGGCCTTGGAGCCCTCCATGTCGCTGTGAAAGCCCGGCAGGAACACAATCGTGGGGGTGGCGCCGGGCAGATGCGCCCAGGCCAGGCGCACGCCGTCCGCCCTTACGAGATGTCCGGTCTGTTGCACGTAACGATCCTTTCAAAGCCCGCGCTGCATGTTATAGCCCGAACATGCCGCGTTCCCCTGATATCGCCTATCCCGCCGTCCTGCAGGTTCTGCCCGCCTTGGGCGGCGGCGGCGTGGAGCGTGGCACGGTGGAAATCGCGGCCGCCATCGCCCGCGCCGGTGGCCGCCCGCTGGTGGCAAGCGCCGGCGGCATGCTGAGTGCGGCGGTGGAGCGGGCCGGCGCGCGCAACTTCCTGATGCCGCTCGCCACCAAGAACCCGCGCCGTATCTGGGCCAATGCCGGCCTGCTGGAACGCCTGATCCGGGCCGAGAACGTCGATATCGTCCACGCCCGCTCCCGCGCGCCGGCCTGGTCGGCGGCGATCGCGGCGAGAAGGACGGGCGCACGGTTCGTGACCACCTATCACGGCGCCTACAACGAGAACATCTGGTTCAAGCGCCGCTACAACGCCGTGATGGCCGGCGGCGACCGGGTGATCGCCATCAGCCGCTTCATCGCGGCCCTGATCGAAAGCCGCCATCGCACCGATCCCGCGAAAATCCGCATCATCCATCGCGGTGTGGACCCGGCGATCTTCGATCCCGAAACCGTCACGCCGCCGCGCATCATGCGGCTGTCGCGCGCGTGGCGGCTGGAGGACGGCCAGCCGGTGGTGCTGCTGCCAGGCCGGATCACGCGCTGGAAAGGCCAAGGCGTGCTGATCGACGCGCTGGCCCGCATGGCCAATCAGGATGTGTGCGCGGTGCTGGTGGGCGACGACCAGGGGCGGTCGAAATACGTGGCCGAGCTGTCCGCGCAGGCCGCGGCGCTCGGCGTGGCGAACCGCGTGCGCATCGTGGGCCATTGCGACGACATGCCGGCGGCGTTGCGGCTGGCCGATGTGGTGGTGAACTGCTCCACAGACCCCGAGGCGTTCGGCCGCGTGGTGATCGAGGCGCAGTCGATGGCAGCCCCTGTGATCGCCACCGACCATGGCGGCGCGGTCGAGACCATCGAGCACGACGTGACGGGCTGGCGGGTGACGCCGGGCGATGCCGGGGAACTTGCGGCGGGGCTGGATTACGTGCTGGGTCTGTCCGACAGCGCGCGGGCCGAAATCGGCATGGCGGCGCGCGCCTCGGTGATCGCGAACTACACCGTGGCCCGGATGCAGGCGGCGACGTTGGACGTGTATCGCGAGCTGCTCGGGTGAGCCTGATGCGGCGGGTGCTGGTGATCCGGCTGTCTGCCCTGGGCGATTTCGTGCTCTCGTTCGGCCCCTTCGCCGCCATCCGGGCGCATGCGCCGGACGCCGAGATCACCTTGCTGACCACGCGCCCGTTCGCGGCGTTGGCCGAGGCTGCCCCGTGGTTCGACCGCATCGAGATCGACACGCGGCCGGCGTGGTGGAACGTGCCGGCGCTGATCCAGCTGGCCCGCAGGCTTCGCGGGTTCGACATGGTCTATGACCTGCAGACCTCCGGCCGCTCGTCACGTTATTTCGGGCTGGCGGGTCGGCCGCCGTGGTCCGGCATCGCGCGCGGCTGCCGCTTTCCGCAGAGCGATCCGGCGCGTGAGACGATGCACACGATCGAGCGCCAGCGCGACCAGCTGACCCTGGCCGGAATATCCGATTTTCCGCGGCCCTCACTGTCCTGGCTGACCGATGTCCCGGTGCCGGAGCTCCCCACCACATTCTGCCTCCTGGTGCCGGGCGCCGCGCCGTCACGCCCGGCCAAGCGCTGGCCGGTGGCGCATTTCGCCGCACTCGCCTGCGCGCTCGTGGCGCGCGGGCTCACCCCGGTGGTGATCGGCGCGTCGTCCGAGGCCGATCTGGCCGCGGCGATCAGGACGTTGTGCCCCGAAGCGGTGGATCTTACCGGGCGCACCGGCCTGGCCCAGCTCTTTGCCATCGCGTCGCGCGCCACGCTCGCCATCGGCAACGACACGGGGCCGATGCACATCGCCGCCAGCGTGGGCTGCCCGTGCATCGTGCTGTTCTCGGCGGACAGTGCCCCCGCCATGACGGCGCCTCGCGGCCCCCACGGCGAATGGCCCGTCGTTCTGCGCGCTGACGTGTTGGCAGACCTTGCGGTGGCACGGGTTGTGGAAGCCTTGCCGTAGCGGCATACAAGGCTCCCGAAATTTCGTGAGGACGCCCATGCCCGCCATCACCCTGCCCGACGGATCCGAGCGCCGCTTCGACGGACCGGTGACGGGCACGACGGTGGCCGCATCGATCGGCCCGGGCCTCGCCAAGGCCGCGCTCGCCATGAAGCTCGACGGCAGGATGGTCGATCTGTCCACAGAGATCGCCGATGACGCGAAGGTGGTGTTCATCACCCGGCGCGACGGCGACGCTCTGGAGCTGATCCGTCACGACACCGCGCATGTGCTGGCCGAGGCCGTGCAGGAGCTATACCCAGGCACCCAGGTGACGATCGGGCCGTCCATCGAGAACGGCTTCTATTACGATTTCGCGCGCAACGCGCCGTTCACCACGGCCGATTTCCCCGCCATCGAGGCGAAGATGCGCGAGATCGTGGCGCGCGGCGCGCCGTTTGTGCGCAGCGTGCAAAACCGCGAGGAGGCGACCGCCTTCTTCGAGGCCAAGGGCGAAAGCTACAAGGCCGAGCTCATCCGCGATCTCGGCGCCGATCAGACCATCACCTTCTACAGCCAGGGCGACTGGATCGACCTGTGCCGCGGCCCGCATATGCGGACCACCGGCGATGTCGGAACGGCGTTCAAGCTGATGAAGGTGGCGGGTGCCTATTGGCGCGGCGACCATCGCAACCCGATGCTGACCCGCATCTACGGCACCGCGTGGCGCGACCAGAAGGAGCTGGACGCGCATCTTCACATGTTGGAGGAGGCCGAAAAGCGCGATCACCGGCGTATCGGAAAGGACATGAACCTTTTCCACATGCAGGAGGAGGCCACCGGCAGCGTGTTCTGGCACCCCAAGGGCTGGAAGCTGTATCGCACCGCTGAAGCCTACATGCGGCGCAGGCTCGAGGCCGGCGGCTATGACGAGGTGAAAACCCCGCAGCTCGTGGATCGCGCGCTGTGGGAGGCATCCGGGCATTGGGACAAGTACCGGGAGCACATGTTCCAGGCCCAGGTGGATGACGAAGACAAGACGCTGGCGCTGAAGCCCATGAACTGCCCGTGCCACGTGCTGATCTTCCGCCAGGGTCTGCGGTCGTATCGCGAGCTGCCGCTGCGGATGGCCGAATTCGGCGCGTGTCATCGCTACGAGCCGTCCGGCGCCTTGCACGGCATCATGCGGGTGCGCGCATTCACCCAGGACGACGCGCATATCTTCTGCACCGAGGCGCAGATCGCGCCCGAGACGGTGCGATTCGTGGCGCTGCTGTCGTCGGTGTATCGCGATTTCGGGTTCGACAGCTTCCGGGTGAAGTTCTCCGACCGCCCTGACGTGAGGGCCGGAACCGACGAGACCTGGGACCGGGCCGAGGGCGCGCTGAAGGAGGCGTGCGCGATCGCCGGCGTCGATTACGAGCTCAATCCGGGGGAGGGCGCGTTCTACGGCCCCAAGCTGGAATTCGTGCTGCGCGACGCCATCGGCCGCGACTGGCAATGCGGCACGTTGCAGGTGGATTTCGTGCTGCCCGAGCGGCTGGACGCCGAATATGTCGGCGAGGACGGCGCACGGCATCGGCCGGTGATGCTGCACCGCGCCATTCTCGGCAGCTTCGAGCGCTTCCTCGGCATCCTCATCGAGCAATACGCCGGCCGCTTCCCACTTTGGCTGGCGCCGGTGCAGGTGGCGATCGCAACGGTCGTGTCGGACGCCGACCCTTACGCGTTCGAGGTGGCGCAGGCGCTGAAGGCGGCCGGGCTCACGGTGGTGACCGACACCGCGAATTCCAAGATCAACGCCAAGATCCGCGATCATAGCCTGCAGCATGTGCCGGTGATCGCCATCGTGGGCCGCAAGGAGGCCGAGGGTCGCACCCTTGTGTTGCGCCGCCTTGGCGTGGAGAAGCAGGAGACGCTGCCGCTTCACGACGCGGTGGCGCGTCTGGCGCAGGAGGCTTTGGCGCCCGACCTGGCACCTGACCTTGCGCGCGATGCGGCGCGCGGGCGGGCGGCCGAGGTGCTGGAGGCGGTGGTGATGTGACGGGGCACGCGCGCGCTGCCTCGCAGCCCAGCGTTGCTTTTATGTGACATTGCTTGATCCGCCAGGATTGGGCAGGCACAACCTACTTGGCGAGCGTTGCAAGCGCGCGAAACCGGCACAGCCGGCCAGCCGCGCCCTTCAACGGACCCGAAACATCGACAGGAGACCACCATAGCCAGACCACCGATGCCAGCCTCCCCCAACCGTGACGGCCCCCGCGTGAACGAAGAGATTCGGGCCGCCGAGGTTCGACTGATCGACGAGGACGGCGAAATGCAGGGCGTGATGACCGCCCGCGACGCCCTTCTGCGCGCCTATGGCGTGGGCCTCGACCTGCTCGAGATCAGCCCCAACGCCGAGCCGCCGGTGGTGAAGATCCTCGATTTCGGCAAGTTCAAATATGAACAGCAGAAAAAGAAGAACGAAGCCAAGAAGAAGCAGAAAGTCATTGAAATCAAAGAAGTCAAGGTTCGTCCGAACATTGACGAGAACGATTATCAGGTGAAGCTGCGCGCCATGAAGTCCTTCATCGAAGAGGGTGACAAGGTAAAGGTCACGCTGCGCTTCCGGGGCCGCGAGATGGCCCATCAGGATCTTGGCATCAAGGTGCTGGAGCGGATTCGCGCGGACATGGATCTGGCCACCAAGGTGGAGCAGATGCCGAAGATGGAGAACCGTCAGATGGTCATGGTCCTCACGCCGCGCTAGTGCGACAGCAGACCGGACCGGGCCGTTTTGCGGCTCGCCGTTCGGATATAATTTGCTGCAGAGTAATATCGCTTTGAGTTGAATCCCGCAGCGACCAACATAGAGATGAAATTGCTCTAAAAGATAAGCCTAGAGCGGGTCGGCTTCAGCCGATCCCGCTCTGGCATATAGGTTTTCTAGGGTTGTTCGAAGGCGGCGGTCGCTCTCTGCCGGGTGCCGCCGCCTCGATCTTTCGATGGAGCCATCCGTATGCCGGCATCGTCGTGACACACGCAGTGCAGGCGCAAGCGCGTTTCGGTGTCCTATCCCGCCTGCGGCTCTGCGGCTTTTTTCGGCTTGTTGTCTGTGCCCCCGGGATCATGCGGTGATCCGCCGTCTGCCCCGGCGCGCGGCACTCGTCGTGCTCGCGCTCGTGTCGCTGGCCGCAGCCGGTGTCGTGTGGCGGATGGGCGAGAGACATCGGCTGGCACAGCATCGGTTCATGTGGCAGGCGACGGAGGAAATCCTGGCCGGCGAGACGGTTGAGCTTTTGCGCTCCCATGCCGCCCTGGCCCGCTTCATCGGCGCCGTCATCCCCCTGACCGGGCTGGGCGACCGGTTCGCCGAAACGCTGAACATGATGGTGCGACAGCATCCGGATATTCGCGCCGTCGTCATTTCCGACGGCGCCGGGCGCACCCTGCTGGAAGTGCGCCCTGGCGAGCCCACTGCCCAGCATACCACGGATGACGGGTTGCATGTGGTGCAGTCGCTGGCGTCCGCCCGGTCGTCCCAGGCGGCGCGGGGCGTAGGGCGGACCGTGGACCAGGAGTCCTCGCGGGGTCCGTTTCTCATTCGCACAAGCGAAGCCTCGAGCCTGCCGGCGATGGTGGGCGTGGCGGTCGACAACCTGGCGCCTGGAAGCGGCAGCTCTGTTCGGGTGACGATCCTGACCCTTGGGGCCGACATGCCATCGACCCACGCCGTCATCGACCGCGTTTGGCTGGTGGGGCACGACGATGCCGTGATGGCCGAGCCGGGGTTGGTGACGAAGCCCGGCGCGTCGGCGCAGACACCGGGGCTGGACTGGTCGGCGTTGCGCCGCGCCGATACGGCGTCGGGCGTGCTGCGCCTGCAGATGGCCGATGGCCCGCATGAGGTGATGTACCGCACCCTCGATCCCTGGCCCGCCACGCTGGTGATCGATATTGGCCACCCCGCGCGCTCGCTCACCGACCCGCATGGCCTCGCCGCCCTGTTGCTGTGCGCGCTGGCCGCGGCCTCGCTGTGGCATGCGCGAAAGCCGCAATCCGGCCAGGCGGGCGCGGATGCACTGCTATCCCGCGCAAACCAGGTTTCGGACACCCGCGATGGTGCCACGCGCCGTCTGGCGGCGGGTGTGGCGCATACGATCAACAACGTGTTGACGGTGCTGGCCCTCGACGCCGAAATGGTGGGCGCGGCCGCGACCGATGACGGCATGCGGGTGTTGAGCCGGTCCATGCTCGGCGCCACGGCGCAGGGCACCCAGCTGACGCGGCAATTGCTGTCCTATGCCGAGCGCGCCGTCCTGCGGCCGGTTGTGCTGGACCTGGAACGCGAGCTCCAACAACGTCGCGATCGGCTGCAATCCGCGCTGGATCCCGGCCAGACGCTGGCGAGCCAGATATGGGATTCTCAGACCGGGGGGCCGACGGGCCCGGATACAAGCAGGCTTCTGGTGCGGGCCGATCCCGACGCGCTTGAAACCTGTCTGATCGCGCTGTTGCGCAACGCTGCCGATGTCACGCCGTCGCGCGGTGAAATCATGCTGGAACTCGAATTGCTGCCGCTGCCGGGCGGAGACATGGTGGCCCTGGTGGTGGATGATTCGGGGCCGGGCATGAGTGCCGCCACCCTGGCGGAGGCGATGCGGCCCGGCTTTACCACCCCGTCCAACGGGGTTTCCACCCCGTCGGACGGGCAGCGTGACACCGGTTCGGCCGGCCGCCACCTGGGCCTTGGGCTTGCGGCCGCCCAAGGGTTCGCGCGGCAATCCGGCGGCCGGCTGTTGCTGCACAGCACGTCGGGTCTGGGCACCCAGGCGAGGCTGCTGCTGCCGCTGGTCAGGCAGG
The DNA here is from genome assembly GCA_025362815.1 of Rhodospirillales bacterium. Taxonomy (GTDB): domain Bacteria; phylum Pseudomonadota; class Alphaproteobacteria; order Acetobacterales; family Acetobacteraceae; genus CAIQQQ01. The sequence continues at coordinate 49,575 of JANYFG010000033.1, read as the reverse complement.
AGGATCAAGATATCGCAGGCCCTGCGCCGGGTCCGATCGTTGCGGCCATGCCGTGGCAGGCGGCCGGGACACACCCGCCCCCGGCACGTTTGGCCCCCTTTCATCCGGCCCCGATCGATCCGGCCCCGATTGATCCAGGCCTGCGTCGTCCAAAGCGCATCCTGCTGGTCGAGGACTCCGCCCCGGTGCGCGACAGCATCGCGCGCCGGTTGCGGGCGGATGGCTATGACGTCGTCGATTCCGTCGATCTGGCCGAGGTGTTGGCCCTGGTGGCGCGGGGCGTGGACGTGATCATCACCGACATCGTGCTGAGCGACGCCATCGACGGCTGGACGCTCGCCGCGCGCGCCCGCGAGATCAGCCCGATGGTGCCCGTGGTGTTCATGAGCGGCTTCATGAGCTCGCGCCAGCCGGAGCTGCTGGCGGGCGACGACCTGGCGAGCTTCGTGCGCAAGCCCGTCGATGGCACGGAGCTGCAGACCGTGATCCTGGGGCTTCTGGCCCTGCACGAGACGCGCCTGATCCAGAACCGGCCGCATGCCGCAAGGCAGGATGCGGTGCAGGCGCGACCGTAACGCGCTTGACTTGATCCGGGCCGCAGACCATACCGCCAGCCTCTTCCACGTCGCTCCGCGAGTTCTCGCGCAGCGGCGCATCTTTCGTTGCGTCGTATCTGCGCGTTCTTCATGCGTTGTAGCTTTCGTTTTGGCCTGATTGGGGTTCGTCGTGTTCGATTCGTTGTCCAGCAAGCTGTCGGGGGTGTTCGACAAGCTCCGCCGCCGCGGGGCGCTGAACGAGCTCGACGTGGCCGAGGCGCTGCGCGAGGTGCGCCTGGCGTTGCTGGACGCCGACGTGGCGCTGCCGGTGGTGCGCGACTTCATCGCCAAGGCGCGTGAACGGGCGGTGGGCGCCGAGGTGCTGGACAGCGTCTCGCCGGGCCAGCAGGTCATCAAGATCGTCAACGACGTGCTGATCGAGGCATTGGGCGGCGCCGGCGTGGTGCCGTTGAACCTCAACGCCACGTCGCCGGTGCCGATCCTGATGGTGGGTCTGCAGGGCTCCGGCAAAACCACCACGTCGGGCAAGATCGCGCTGCGGCTGTTTCAGCGTCAGCGCAAGCGTGTGCTGCTGGCCAGCCTGGACACCCAGCGCCCGGCCGCGCAGCTGCAGCTGCAGCAGCTGGCCGAGCGCGCGGGCGTGGCCAGCCTGCCCATCATCGCGGGGCAAACCCCGCTCGAGATCGCCGCCCGCGCCATGGATGTGGGCCGCCGCGAGGTGTTCGACGTCGTCATTCTCGACACCGCCGGCCGCCTGTCGATCGACGAGGCGCTGATGGACGAGGTCCGGGCGATCCGGGCCGCGACCAACCCCGCCGAGACGCTTCTGGTGGTCGATGCCATGACCGGCCAGGACGCCGTGAACACCGCGCGCGCCTTCAACGAGGCCGTGGGCGTCACGGGCATCGTCATGACCCGGATGGACGGCGACAGCCGGGGCGGCGCCGCGCTGTCGATGCGTGCCATCACGGGCGCGCCGATCAAATTGACGGGTTCGGGCGAGAAGCTGGACGCGCTGGAGGAATTCCATCCCGAGCGCGTGGCCGGCCGTATCCTCGGGCTGGGCGACGTTGTGGGCCTGGTCGAGCGCGCGTCGGAGCTGGTCGATCAGGCCGATGCCGAGAAGCTGGCCCGCAAGATGGCGAAGGGCCAGTTCGACCTCGAGGATTTCGCCAGCCAGATGAAGCAGATCACCAAGATGGGCAGCATATCGTCCATCCTCGGCATGCTTCCCGGCGGCGACAAGCTGGCGGCGGCGGCCGGCAACGCCAAGATGGACCCCAAGATCATCGGCCGCCAGATCGCCATCATCGGCTCGATGACGGCCAAGGAGCGACGCACGCCGGAGCTGATCAAGGCCAGCCGCAAGAAGCGGATCGCGGCCGGGTCGGGCACCACGGTGCAGGACGTGAACAAGCTGCTGAAACAGTTCGACGACATGTCGGACATGATGAAGCGGATGAACAAGCTCGGGCAGAAGGGGCTGATGCGGCAGGGTCTGTCCGCGCTGATGCCTCAACAAAGACCGCCCCAGGGACGACGACACTGAGATTTGCCTTCAACCGACACTGACGCTGCAACTGACTTGAACGGAGAATATCGAACATGGGTCTCAAGATCCGCCTTGCCCGCGCCGGCGCGAAGAAGCGCCCTTACTACCACATCGTGATCGCCGACAGCCGCAGCCCGCGCGACGGCCGTTTCATCGAACGCGTCGGCAGCTACAACCCGATGCTCCCCGCCGAGCACGCCGACCGCATACGTCTGCTCAACGAGCGCATCACCCACTGGGTGGGCGAGGGCGCCTTGCCGACCGAGCGCGTGGCGAAGTTCCTGGGCCATGCCGGCCTGATCCCGATGCCGAAGTATAACGAGCAGCCCACCCAGTCCGCGCCGAAGAAGAAGGCGCAGGAGCGCGCCAAAGCCGCCGCGTCGGCCGGCTGATCTTTGACCGAGGCGCGCATCCTGTTGGGCGTGATTGGCCGGCCGCACGGCGTGCGTGGGCTCGTGCATGTGCACAGCTACACCGCCGAGCCGTCCGACCTTGCGTCCTACGGTGTGCTCGATGACGATCGCGGCCGGCGCTTTCGGCTGAAATGGAAAACCGTCAGCGCGCAGGACGGGGGCGTGGCCGAGGTTTTCCAGATCGTCGAGGGCAAGCGGGTGGCGCTCACCACCCGTGAGGCGGCGCAGGCGCTGGTGAACACGCGGCTTTATATCCCGCGCGAGAAACTGCCGCCGCCGGGCGAGGAGGAGTTCTACCTCGCCGACCTCATGGGGCTCGAGGCGATCGACCCCCACGGCCGGGTTCTCGGCCGCGTCGATACCGTGCACGACTACGGCGCCGGCACGAGCCTTGAAATCGGCCGGATCATCGTGCCGTTCACCAAAGTCTGTGTTCCCATCATCGACATCGCCGCCGGCCGCATCACCGTGGTGCTGCCGCCGGAAGTGGTGGTGGAGCCGGCTTTGCAGACGGGCGATGCGTCATGACCTGGCGCGCCACCGTCCTCACGCTGTTCCCCGAGATGTTCCCGGGCCCGCTCGGCCAATCCCTCGCCGGCCGCGCGCTGGAGCAGGGAAGCTGGTCGATCGAGGCCCGCAACATCCGCGATCACGCCAGCGGCAAACACCGCAATGTCGACGATGCGCCCTTCGGGGGCGGCGCCGGCATGGTGATGCGCGCGGACGTGCTGGAGGCCGCGATCGCCGACTGCGCCGATGATCGTCCGCTGGTGGTGATGACCCCGCGCGGCCGGCCGCTCACGCAGGCGGTGGTGGCGGGGCTTGCCGATGGTCCCGGCGTGATCGTGCTGTGCGGCCGTTTCGAGGGGATCGACCAGCGTGTGATCGAATACCGAGGCATGACGGAGATCAGCATCGGCGACTACGTGCTGTCCGGTGGCGAGACGGCGGCGCTGGTGTTGCTCGATGCCTGCGTGCGGCTGTTGCCCGGCGTGATGGGTGCGGCCGAAAGCGGCGTCGAGGAAAGTTTCGCCCACGGATTGCTGGAATACCCCCACTACACCCGGCCCGCGGACTGGTGCGGCCGGGCGGTGCCTGACGTTTTGCTGTCCGGCAACCACGAAGCCATCGCCACCTGGCGCGCACGGGCGGCCCGAGAAATCACGCAGGAGCGCCGCCCGGATCTGTGGGCCGCGTATCTTGCCCAAACGCAACCGACTACGATCAAGACAAAAGGATCCGCATCATGAACATCATCCAGCAATACGAGGCCGAGACGGTGGCCAAGCTCCTGGCCGAGCGCCCGGTGCCCGTGTTCCAGCCCGGCGACACGCTGCGCGTGGCCGTGAAGGTCGTCGAGGGTGAGCGCACCCGCGTGCAGAACTTCGAGGGCGTGTGCATCGCACGCTCGAACCGTGGCCTGAATTCGAACTTCACCGTCCGCAAGATCAGCTACGGCGAGGGCGTCGAGCGCGTGTTCCCTCTGTACGCGCCGACCATCGCCGAGATCGCCGTGGTGCGCCGCGGCGACGTGCGGCGCGCCAAGCTGTATTATCTGCGCGGCCGCAGCGGAAAGTCCGCCCGCATCGCCGAGCGCGCGCGTGACGTGGTGAAGGACGTGCCCGCCAAGGACGTGCCGCCCGCCGCTGAATAATCGCCGTCAGACTGCCCGGGAGATATAAAAGATGCAGGCCAGCAATAGAACGTTGTTCGACAAGGTGTGGGATGCCCACGTGGTCGAAAAACTTCCGGATGGCACCTGCGTTCTTTATATCGACCGGCATCTTGTTCATGAGGTGACCAGCCCGCAGGCCTTCGAAGGCCTGCGGATGGCCGGGCGCGCCGTGCGCAGGCCGGATGCCACGATCGCGGTGGTGGACCACAACATCCCGACCTCCGATCGCAGCCTGCCGATTTTGGAAGAAGACAGCCGCATCCAGGTGGAAACCCTGGAACGCAACGTGGCCGAATTCGCCGTGCCGTATATCCCGGTGCGCGACGCACGCCAGGGGATCGTGCACGTGATCGGGCCCGAGCAGGGGATTTCGTTGCCCGGCTTCACCATCGTCTGCGGTGACAGCCACACGTCGACGCATGGCGCGATGGGCGCCCTGGCGTTCGGTATCGGCACGTCCGAGGTCGAGCACGTGCTGGCCACGCAGACGCTTTTGCAGAAGCCGGCGAAGAACATGCTGGTGCGCGTGGATGGCATCCTGCCCGCGGGCTGCACGGCCAAGGACATCGTGCTCACCATCATCGGCACGATCGGCACCGCCGGCGGCAACGGCCACGTGATCGAGTTCGGCGGCGAGGCCATCCGCGCGCTCGACATGGCCGGCCGCATGACGGTGTGCAACATGTCCATCGAGGCGGGCGCCCGCGCCGGCATGATCGCGCCGGATGAAACCACCTTCGCCTACGTCGAGGGCCGCCCCATGGCGCCCAAGGGCGAGGCCTTCGCACGCGCCTGCGATTATTGGCGCACGCTGCCATCCGATGCCGATGCGATCTATGACAAGACGGTGGTGATCGATGCGGCGCTGATCGAGCCGCAGGTGACATGGGGCACCAGTCCGGAAGCGGTGGCAGGGATCACGGCCACGGTCCCCGACCCCGACGCCGAGCCGGACGAGGCCAAGCGCGAGCAGCTTCGCCGCATGCTCGCCTATATGGATCTCACGGCCGGCCAGAAGATGACCGATATCGCGATCGACGTGGTGTTCATCGGCAGCTGCACCAATTCCCGTATCGAGGACATGCGCGCCGCCGCCGCGGTGGCCAAAGGCCGCCATGTGGCGCCGGGGGTGCGCGCGCTGGTGGTGCCGGGGTCTGGCCTCATCAAGCTGCAGGCGGAAGTGGAAGGTCTGCACACGATCTTTCTCGATGCCGGTTTCGAATGGCGCGAGGCCGGATGCTCGATGTGCCTGGGCATGAATCCGGACAAGCTGACCCCGGGCCAGCGTTGCGCCAGCACGTCCAACCGTAATTTCGAGGGCCGCCAGGGCCCGGGCGGGCGCACCCATCTGTGTTCGCCGGCGATGGCGGCGGCGGCGGCCGTGACGGGTCGGCTCACCGATGTGCGCGCGCTTTCGATCTCGCAGGAGCGCGTGTAATGCAGGCCTTCACCACCTTGACGGGCGTGGCGGCCCCTTTGCCACTCGCCAATGTCGATACGGACAAGATCATCCCGGCGCGCTTTCTCAAAACGATCAAGCGCACTGGACTCGGCGTGCATCTGTTCGACACGCTGCGCTACGACGAGAGCGGCGCCGAGCGGCCGGATTTCGTGCTGAACCAGCCGGCCTTTCGGCATGCGGAAATCCTGATCGCGCATGAGAATTTCGGCTGCGGCAGCTCGCGCGAGCATGCCCCCTGGGCGTTGCTGGATTTCGGCATACGCTGCGTGATCGCGCCTGATTTCGCCGATATCTTCCACGCCAACTGCTTCAAGAACGGCATCCTTCCGGTGCGGCTGTCGCGCGAGATTTGCGACACGCTCATCGAGGATGCCAAACTGGGCGGCAACGCGCGCGTCACCGTCGATCTCGCGCGCCAGGTCGTGGTCCGGCCGGGCGGCGAGGAGATTCCGTTCGAGATCGATGCGTTTCGCAAGAACACCATGCTCAACGGGCTCGATGACATCGGGCAGACGATGATGCACGCGCCTTCGATCGACGGGTTCGAATCGCGGGAAAAAACAGAGAAGAGCTGGATGCCCGCCGTCTCGGTCGGCTGAACACGCAAACGGGGGCCAGGATGGCGTCGAACAAGAATCTGCTGATGCTGCCGGGCGACGGCGTCGGCCCCGAAGTGATGCACGAGGTGAAGCGGCTGATCGACTGGATGGCCCGCAGGCGTCATGTGTCGTTCAACATCTCCGAGGATCTCGTGGGCGGGGCCGCCATCGACGCCCGCGGCACGCCCATCAGCAAGGACACGGTGGCCGCCGCCAAGGCCGCCGACGCGGTGCTATTCGGCTCGGTGGGCGGCCCGCAATGGGACAGACTGGGCTTTGACATGCGGCCGGAGATCTCCATTCTCACGCTGCGCCGCGAGCTCGGCCTGTTCGCCAATCTGCGTCCCGCCATCGTGCTGGAGCCACTGGTAAGCGCCAGCACGCTGAAGCCGGACGTGGTGCGCGGGCTGGACCTCATGATCGTGCGCGAGGCCACCGGCGGCATCTATTTCGGCGAGCCGCGCGGGATCGAGACGCTGCCGGACGGCCAGCAGCGCGGCTTCAACACCGAGAGCTACACCACGCACGAGATCGAGCGCGTGGCCCGCGTGGCGTTCGATCTCGCCCGCAAGCGGCAGAACCGCGTGTGCAGCGTGGAAAAGGCCAACGTGATGGAAAGCGGCCTTCTGTGGCGCCAGGTGGTGACCGCGCTGCGCGAACGCGAGTACCCGGACGTGGGACTGTCGCACATGTATGCGGACAACTGTGCCATGCAGCTGGTGCGCAACCCGCGCCAGTTCGACGTGATCGTGACCGGCAATCTGTTCGGCGATCTGCTGTCCGACCTCGCCTCGATGCTCACGGGCAGCCTCGGCATGCTGCCCTCCGCCACGTTGGGCGCTGTGGACGCCTCAGGGCGTCGCCACGCCCTTTACGAGCCGATCCATGGGTCGGCGCCCGATATCGCGGGCAAGGGCCTGGCGAACCCGCTGGCGCAGATCCTGAGCTTTGCCATGCTGCTGCGTTTCTCGTTCGACATGAACGAGGACGCCACGATGATCGAGCGCGCCTGCACCAACGTGCTCGCCAGCGGCCTTCGCACGGCGGACGTGATGGCGGCGGGCTGCGCCAAGGTTGGCACCCAGGTGATGGGTGAGGCGGTCATTCGCGAAATGGAAAAGCTCGCGACGTAGTTTCCCCCTTGCCGGGGGCGCGGACCTGTTCTACATCCGCGCTCCCTGCTGCACCCGTAGCTCAATTGGATAGAGCACCAGACTACGAATCTGGGGGTTGGAGGTTCGAGTCCTTCCGGGTGCGCCAGACCCTATTTTCCCATTTGTTCAGCAACCACTTAAAAAAAGTGGGACATCTCCCGAGGAGATGGTGGGACGGTTCAAGTTCCCGTATCGGGCCGACGTGTCATCGCCTCATCGCCCTGGCCTCCGTGATCGGCATAACACTTTGCCGCCAACAGCGTCTTATGGCAGCTCACATGACGATGTAAGGCGGATGTCGGACCGCATAACCGGCTGGTCTGAGACGACGTTGTTCATCGTCTCATACCAGCCAAGTCTTGTCGCACCGACAACCCTGGCGGCAGTGGTCGGAGATCAGCGCGCCTGGCCATAAGACGGCGCGCCAAGGCCGGGGCAAGCGCAGGTTGTGCCGGGCGGCGTGTTGGCAGGCACCGGGCATGAGTAATTCCCGGCAAGACAAATGCTGGCGAAGTAGCCGGGCTGATAGGTGGACGGCTGGGCCTGATAGGTTTGGGTTGGGTAAGGCTGCGACGGGTAAGGTTGCGACGGGTAAGATTGCCCCTGATACGCCTGCGTGTCGTTCGACTGAACGTAAGGCTGGGTGGCGTAGGGCTGGTTTGTGAAGGGCGCGGGCGGCGCCACGCAGCCTGTCAACGCCAAGCCTGCCGCGATCAGCAGAAGCGGGACGGCGATGGCCTTGTTGGCGAGGCGTATGTCGATCATGGCGCAATCTCCCCGGTCGTAGGCCTTTGAAACGCATATGGTGTGGCATTGGTTGCGTGCCCGGTCTGTTCGGCCGATCACAACAGGCCCGCGGCCGCGGCGGCGCCGAACAGGACTTTCTGAGCCTCAGCGAGGCCACGATGACCGGCCGCCTCGACCGCGGACATGTGGACGCAAACGTCCTTGCCACCGCCTTACGGCATATGAAGCCGAACCCTTTGGGTGCGTTGAACCACTTGACTGTACCGCCCGCCATCGCTGCGTCTTCCGGGTGTTTGGGCATGACACGCAACTGCGCCGGGAATGATGCCGAGCGCACCAGGCGTGTCGATCACGGCGCGGCGGGAGAGCACGGCCTGCCGGCCAGCGCCGTGGGGGCGGGGAACATTCGATGCGCCGGCGCCGTTAGTGAGCGTTTTCGGGCGAGGGGAAAGTGTGATGGACGGAATGAACATGGTGCCGCAATCGACGGAGCCCATGCAGCGTTTCGGAACTGACGGGATCCGCCCGATGGGGCGACCGAGCCTGGTCGCGCGGGCCTTCATGGGTCTGCTGGCGACGGTCGAAGGCCTCAATCTGCACGCGGCCCGCATGGGAAATCCGCCCGTGTATGAGACGGATGCCTTCCCCTGGGCGCGGGAGATCGAAAGCGAATGGCGGCTGATCCGCGCGGAGCTCGATCAGGTTCTGCTCCGTCAAAGCGAGCTTCCGAGCTTTCAGTCCATCTCGCGCGATGTCGCCACGATCAATTCGGACAATGGCTGGAAGACATTCTTCCTGTGTGGCTATGGCAATGTGTCGAAAAAGAACATCGCGCAATGTCCGCAGACATGGCGCCTGCTGCAGAAGATTCCGGGGCTGCGGGCGGCCATGTTTTCGGTGTTCGAACCCGGCAAGCACCTGCCGGCGCATCGCGGCCCCTATAACGGCGTTCTGCGGTTTCACCTCGGGCTGAAGGTGGACGAGGTGTCCGACCGTCTCGCCATCCGGGTGCGCGACAAGCTCTGCCACTGGCGGGAGGGTGAGGCCCTGATTTTCGACGACGCCTATGACCACGAGGCGTGGAATCACACAGACAGCACGCGCGTGGTCTTGTTCGTCGATTTCGACAAGCCGTTGCGTTGGCCCGCGAGCGCCATCAATTCCGCCATTCTGGGTGCTGCGATGTTCACGCCGTTCGTGCGTGAGGGGGTGGATAACCATTCCGCCTGGGAGAAGCGCTTCTACGCGGAGGCCGAGGCGCTGCGACAGACGCGCGCCACCTGAGTGCACGCCGAGCGCATATAAAACGGCGCATGAAAAAAGGGCGGACCTTGCGGTCCGCCCCTTCGTCTTAAGACAGGTTCGGCGTGGATCAGAAATCCATGTCGCCCATGCCGCCGCCCATGCCGCCGCCGCCCGGAGCCGACTTCTTCTCCGGCTTCTCGGCGATCATCGCCTCGGTGGTGACGAGCAGGCCGGCGACCGAAGCCGCATCCTGCAGCGCCGTGCGGACAACCTTGGTGGGGTCGATGATACCCGCCTTGATCATGTCCTTGTATTCGCCGGTCTGGGCGTCGAAACCGTAGCTGTAGTCGTCGTTCTCGAGCACCTTGCCGGCGATCACGGCACCGTCTTCGCCAGCGTTCTCGGCGATCTGGCGCAGCGGGGTCTGCAGGGCGCGACGGACGATTTCGATGCCCACGCGCTGGTCATCGTTGTCGACCTTGATCTTGGCAAGGTTCAGCGAAGCGCGGGCGAGGGCCACGCCACCGCCTGGGACGATGCCTTCTTCAACGGCCGCACGGGTTGCGTGCAAGCTGTCGTCGACGCGATCCTTGCGCTCCTTGACTTCCACTTCCGACGCGCCGCCGACGCGGATGACGGCAACACCGCCGGCGAGCTTCGCCAGACGCTCCTGCAGCTTCTCACGGTCGTAGTCGGATGTGGTCTCTTCGATCTGCGCGCGGATCTGGGCGCAACGACCCTGGATATCGGCCTTCTTGCCGATGCCCTCGACGATCGTTGTGTTTTCCTTCTCGATCAGGATCTTCTTGGCCTGGCCGAGCATGGCGAGCGTGACCGTCTCGAGCTTGATGCCGAGGTCTTCGCTGATGACCTGGCCACCGGTCAGGATCGCGATGTCTTCCAGCATCGCCTTGCGGCGATCGCCGAAGCCCGGCGCCTTGACGGCGGCGATCTTCAGGCCGCCGCGCAGCTTGTTGACGACGAGCGTGGCCAAAGCCTCGCCTTCGATGTCCTCGGCGATGATCAGCAGCGGACGGCCCGACTGCACCACGGTCTCGAGCAGCGGCAGCATCGGCTGCAGGCCCGAGAGCTTCTTCTCGTGGATCAGGATGTAGGGCTTATCCAGGTCCGCGATCATCTTCTCGGCGTTCGTGATGAAGTATGGCGAGACGTATCCACGGTCGAACTGCATGCCTTCGACGACGTCGAGCTCGGTCTGAATGCCCTTGGCTTCTTCGACGGTGATGACACCCTCGTTGCCGACCTTCTGCATCGCTTCGGCGATCATCTTGCCGATTTCGCTCTCGCCGTTCGCGGAGATCGTGCCGACCTGGGCGGTCTCGGCCGAGGTGGTGATCTTCTTCGACTTCTTCTTCAGCTCTTCGACGACATGGGCCACGGCCTTGTCGATGCCGCGCTTCAGGTCCATCGGGTTCATGCCGGCGGCAACCGACTTCGCACCTTCACGCACGATCGCCTGGGCGAGCACGGTGGCGGTCGTGGTGCCGTCGCCGGCGAGGTCGTTGGTCTTGGAGGCCACTTCGCGCACCATCTGGGCGCCCATGTTCTCGAACTTGTCGGACAGCTCGATTTCCTTGGCGACCGTCACACCGTCCTTGGTGATGCGGGGCGCGCCGAAGCTCTTGTCGATGACGACGTTGCGGCCCTTGGGACCCAGCGTCACCTTCACGGCGTCGGCGAGTATGTCGACGCCGCGCAGCATGCGGGCGCGTGCGTCACTGCCGAAGCGTACTTCTTTTGCAGCCATGTTCTTAATTCCTTGTTTTGGTCAGTATGGGCGGAAGATGAAGCGGCTTACTTCTTGGAGGAAGCGGCCGGCTTGCCTTCGACGATACCCATGATGTCCGACTCTTTCATGATCAGCAGGTCGACGCCGTCGATCTTGACTTCTGTGCCGGACCATTTGCCGAACAGGATGCGGTCGCCCGCCTTGACGTCCAGAGCGACGATGGCGCCCTGCTCGTTGCGGCTGCCGGGACCGGCGGCGATGATCTCGCCTTCCATCGGCTTCTCTTTGGCGGTGTCGGGGATGATGATGCCACCGGCGGTCTTTTCTTCAGCGTCGAGACGCTTGACCACGACGCGGTCGTGCAAAGGACGGAATTTCATAGGCGTGCTCCTGTGAGCGGCCCTATCGCCAGATCTTTCGGCCCGAAGCACCAGAAGACCCGCGGTTGGCCAGTTGTTAGCACTCCCCCTCGGAGAGTGCCAGAGACTTAGAAGCCCGCTCCGGCGATGTCAAGCGATCGGCAGCGCTCGTGGGTATTGAGTGCTAATGTTATGGATTGATTGACTAAAATCTTGTGTTTCGACCTTCTGCGCGTGTCAGATAGGTGACAGCCGCCTGATGCGGCGCCCCTGATCGGCACACCGTTCGCACCGCAGGCTGCTTAGAGCCTGATGATTTTGAGTAGACAAAATATCAGGCTCTAACTTGTTGTTTTATCGATCATGTTAATGCGTTTGGGTGAAGCAATCCAAACGCATCATGATCTAGAGCCTGACAGCTTCAAGTAAAAGCTGCGACGGTGATCATGGGCGGGTCCACTGAACGCCGCGTCAGGCCCCGCCGTAAAGGCGGGGCCTTGAATATCGGTCAGCGCTTGTAGGTGCCGCGGGCGATTTCGTTGAAGTCGTACGGACTGATGCTGAGGTCGTGCAGATCGCGCTCGTCCATGCTCTGCAGCTCGCGGATCGTTGCCTGGCGGGCGCGGTGTTCACCGATCCAGGCGAGAACGCGGCCGACCCGTGCCATCCAGCCGAACGAGATAGAGGGGGTTTCTGCTTGGGTGACACCCTGCCAAAACGTCGCCATAACTCACTTCTCCATGTTGCATTGCAGCAATTGTTGCATCGCACCATAAGATGTCGGCCCCCCGGTATGTCAAGCGTGCTGACCTATCTTCCCCGTCATGTTTGGCCCGTCATATTCGGCCCGTCATATTTTGCCTGGCATTTTCGAATGAATTTGCGCCATCAGGGTTTGGCTGCGAGGGCTGCGGCCCCAGCCTTGGCGCAGATCTCGTCCTGGGAGCCGCTGCCGCCGGAGCAGCCAATGCCGCCGATCAGCCGGCCGCCCTCTATCAGCGGCACGCCGCCACGGGACGCTATGACGCCGTCGAGCGTGAGCTGGTAGGTCAGGCCACCCTGGATACCGCTCTCGTAGACCTTGGTTTCGCGGCGCGACATCACGGCGGCGCGTGCCTTGTGTTCGGAGATCGCGATCGAGGACAGCTGGGCGCCGTCCATCCGTGCGAAGGACACCAGGTTGCCACCCGAATCCATCACGGCGATCACCATTTTCCAGTCGCGCCGGTGGGTTTCGGCCATTGCGGCGGCGATGGCCGCCTGGGCGCGCTCGAGGACGATCGGCGCGCCGTAGGGGATGTCGAACGCCATTTTGTCCGCGATGACGTCGAGCGCCGGGGTGGGCGAGGGTTGGGCTACGGCGGTGCCGGCAGCCAGCGTGGCGGCGGCGGCGATAAATATGGCGATGCGATTTGCGGCGATGCGATTCATGGAGATGCGATTCATGGCGACTGCCCCCGATGGTGCTGAATTATGTCAGTCTTGAGCGGGAGCGTGACGTTGTTGCGGATCCTGAACAAGCGCTTTCGTGCGCGCCTCTGTCGGCAAGAGCTTCGATTTACGCCCTGGCTTCGATCGCGACCCGACCTATATACGCGCCATGCCATTCGACACCCACACCGGCCTTTCCGCCGCCCGCCATTCCGACCTTGTTTCCAGGCGCTACCGCCCGGTGGCCCTGTGGCTGTTCGGGCTGTGCGGCATGATCCTTGTGATGGTCTCGCTCGGCGGCGCCACGCGGCTGACCGGGTCTGGCCTTTCCATTATGGAGTGGGCGCCGATCATGGGCACCCTGCCACCGATGAGCGATGCCGAATGGCAGCGGCTGTTCACGCTTTATCAACGAATACCGCAATACACTCTGGTCAATCAGGGTTTCGGGATTGAGGGGTTCAAGCAGATATTCTGGCTGGAATGGACGCATCGGCTGTGGGGCCGGTTGATGGGCTTTGCCTTCTTGCTTCCGTTGATCTGGTTCGCGGTGCGCGGTGCCTTGCCGCGGGGCCTGCTCGCGCGATTGGTGTTGCTGTTGGCGTTGGGCGGGCTGCAAGGCGGGGTGGGGTGGTTCATGGTCGCATCCGGCTTCGAGGCGGATCGCACGGCGGTTTCGCCCTACCGCCTCGTGGTGCATCTCGTGCTGGCACTGTCGCTGTATGGGGCGATGCTCTGGACGGCGCTTGGCGTGTGGCAGTTCGGCCGTGCGCGGTCGGAGTCGCCAAGTTGGCTGCGGCCGGTATCGGGGACGATGGTGACGCTGGTGGCCATCACCATCGTGGCGGGTGGTTTCGTGGCGGGGCTGAAGGCGGGGCTGACCTATAATACGTTTCCGCTGATGGATGGCCGGCTGGTGCCGGCTGGCTATGCTGCCTTGCAGCCTTTCCTGCGCAACCTGACAGAGAATGTGGCGGCGGTGCAGTTCGACCACCGGCTTCTCGCCAGCCTGACCGCCGCTTTCGTGATGCTGTCGTGCGCGATCGCGTGGCGGGCGCGCCTTGGCCAGGGCGTGCGGCGGGCGTTACTGGCCGCGATGGCGCTTGTGGGTTTGCAATACGTGCTCGGCGTCGCCACGTTGCTCTATGTGGTGCCGGTGGGGCTGGCCACGGCGCATCAGGCGTTGGCGGTGCTGCTGCTGACATCGGTTATCGTTGTGCGTCATACCCAGCGACGTCTATCCGTCTGATTTTTTCCGTCTCGCCCGAGGACAAAAGATGCCCGACAGTTTCATTGCAGCATCCGACACCCCGTTGGCCGTCACCGACGCGTTGTTCTTCGAGAATCACGCGCTGGATCGTGCCCAGGCTGAGCGCATCACCGCGCGGGCCCTGGCGCGCGCGGACGATGGCGAATTGTTCCTGGAATACCGGGAGACGGAGGGGATCAGCCTCGATGACGGCCGCATCCGCTCCGCCGGGTTCGACACGCAGCTGGGCTTCGGGCTGCGCGCCGTCGCCGGCGAGGCCGCCGGATATGCTCATGCCGGCGAATTGTCCGAAGCCGCGTTGCAGCGCGCGGCGGCCACCGTGGCAAGCGTGGCGGCGGGCCATTCCGGCACGGCCTCCGGCGCCCCGCGGGAGACGAATTCACGGCTGTATTCGGGCGCCAACCCCCTGTCCGGCGCGGGGTTCGCCGCGCGAACGAGCCTGCTCTCCGAGATCGACACCTATGCACGGGCGTCGGATTCGCGGGTCAAGCAGGTGAGTGCATCGCTGTATGGCGAGTGGCAGGCCGTGCAGATCATCCGCGCGGACGGCCATCGCGTGGCCGATCTTCGGCCGCTGGTGCGTCTGAACGTTTCTGTGGTGGTGGAATCGAACGGGCGGCGCGAGACCGGCAATCATGGCCTGGGCGGCCGCTTCGATTATGGGCGCATCACGTCGCCTGCGGTCTGGCGGGCGGCGGTGGATGAGGCGTTGCGCCAGGCGCTGGTCAATCTGGGTTCGGTGGCCGCGCCCGCCGGTGAGATGCCCGTCGTGCTCGGGCCGGGATGGCCGGGAATTCTGCTGCATGAGGCGATCGGCCATGGTCTGGAAGGCGATTTCAACCGCAAGAAAACCTCGGCGTTCGCAGGGCTTCTCGGCACCCGCATCGCGGCACCCGGCGTGACGGTGGTGGATGACGGGACCATGCCGGACCGGCGCGGCAGCCTGACGGTGGATGACGAGGGCACGCCGACCAGCCGAACGGTGCTGATCGAGGACGGCATCCTGAAGGAGTTCCTGCAGGACCGTATGAACGCGCGGCTGATGGGTGTGCGCGCCACCGGCAACGGGCGGCGGCAAAGCTACGCGCACGCGCCGATGCCGCGCATGACGAACACGGTAATGCTCGGCGGCAAGCACGACCCCGAGGAAATGATCCGCTCGGTGGATCGCGGGCTTTATGCGGTGAATTTCGGCGGTGGCCAGGTGGATATCACGTCCGGCAAGTTCGTGTTCTCGGCCAGCGAGGCCTATCTCATCGAGGGTGGCAGGCTGGGGCCTGCGGTGAAGGGTGCCACGTTGATCGGGAACGGCCCCGACTCGCTCACCAAGGTCGAGATGGTCGGCTCAGACATGGCGCTCGATGCCGGGATCGGCACCTGCGGCAAGAACGGGCAGGGCGTGCCAGTGGGTGTCGGCCAGCCGACGCTGAAACTGTCGGGTCTGACGATCGGTGGCACCGCCACCTGACGCCTTCGACCGCCGGAACCGGCACGGCGACGCAATGATGCCGGATTGCCGCCGGCCCAACGCTGTGGTAGAAAGTGTTATTGTGTAACACTCAAGGTTGATCGCATGCTTCGTTCGATGCTGGCCGTATCCGTTGTGACGTCGATGGCCGGCCCGGCTTGGGCGCAGGCGCCGACCACAGCGACCGCGTCCAGCGCGACTCCGCCTGCGGTCAACACCGGCATTTGGGAGCGCCCCACTCTGCTCGGCGATCTCGGTGGCTTGCGCACGCGGCTGTCGGACGCGGGGGTGACGGTCAGTCTGGTCGAGCAAAGCGAAATCCGCGGCAACACCAGCGGCGGCTTCAAGCAGGGAGCCACCTATGGTGGCCTCGCCACGCTCACGGTACAGCTCGACACCGAGAAGGCGGGGCTGTGGGCCGGCGGGCTTTTCAACGTGAGCGGTCTGCAGATCCACGGCCGCAATCTCAGCCAGTATTATCTGGGCACCTTGCAAACGGCGAGCGGCATCGAGGCCGCGCCGACCACGCGGCTATGGGAGATCTGGTATCAGCACAGCTTCCTCGATGGCGCGTTCGACGTGAAACTGGGCCAGCAAAGCCTCGACCAGGAGTTCATGACGAGCTCCAACGGGGCCATCTTCATCAACACGGCGATGGGCTGGCCGCTGCTGCCTTCGGTGGACATGTATGCCGGCGGGCCCGCCTATCCGCTGTCGTCGCTGGGTGTGCGGTTGCGCGGCACGCCGATGGACAAAGTCACGCTGCTGGGCGGAGTGTTTCAGGACAACCCGCCGGGCGGGCCGTTCATCAATGACAGCCAGTTGCGCGGCACCACGCGGTGGGGCGGCAATTTCAACCTTCGTACCGGGGCGCTGTTCATCGCCGAGGCGCAATACGCCCGCAACCAGCCCCCCGCGCCGGGCGCAGCGGCCGATACGCCGAAACCCACGGGATTGCCGTCCAGCTACAAGATCGGCGCGTGGTACGACACCGCGGGCTTCCCCGATCAACGTCTCGACACCACGGGGCTTCCGCTCGGCACTGTGGCCTCCAGTTTCATTCCGAAAAATCGCAAGGGCAATTACAGCTTCTACGGCGTGGCGGACCAGGGGATCTGGCGGCCCGCGCCGGACAGCCCGATGCTGGTGAGCCTTTTCGCCCGCGCGATGGGCACCACCGGGGACCGCAACCTGGTGGATTTCAGCATCAATGGCGGGGTGACGGTGAAGGCGCTGATCCCGGGGCGAGAGGATGATACGCTGGGCCTCGGCTTCGGGATCGGCACCATCGGCAGCAGCGCGCGCCAGGCCGATCGCGACCGGACCGCGGCAGGCATCCCCACGCCCGTGCGCTCGAACGAGACGTTCATCGAGGTGACGTATCAGGCCCAGATCGCGCCGTGGCTCCAGGTGCAGCCGGACTTCCAATATGTGATCCGCCCCGCCGGCGGCGTGCAAAACCTGTACAACTCGTCGCGCCGCCTGGGTGACGAGGCGGTGTTCGGGGTGCGGACCAACATCACGTTCTGATTGTTTCCATGCCCATCGTCATCGCCGCGTTCTACCAGTTCGAGCCGATCGCCAACCCGGATGCGGCCCGCGCGGCGCTGCATGATCTCGCGGTGCGGCTGGATCTGAAGGGCACGATGATCGTGGCGGGGGAGGGCATCAACGCCACCCTGGCCGGGGCGGAACCGGCGATCGAGACGTTCTTGTCGGCATTGCAAACAGGGCTGCCCGATCTGCCCGCGATGACGCGGCTGGAGCTGAAGCGTGCGCGGGCGGAGTGCGTGCCGTTCGGGCGACTGAAGGTGAAGCACAAACCCGAGATCGTGACGCTCGGCGCGCCGGAGGCGGACCCCAAGGCGCGGGTCGGCGTTCATGTGGCGCCCGAGGACTGGAATGCCCTGCTCAACGATCCCGACATCGTGCTGATCGACACGCGAAATCAGTTCGAGGTGGCGCTTGGCAGTTTCGCCCACGCGATCGATCCCGGAACCAAGGAATTCAGCGCGTTTCCGGATTTCGTCGCGCGCGAGCTGGGGGCCGCGCAAACCCGCAAGGTGGCGATGTTCTGCACGGGCGGCATACGCTGCGAGAAGGCCACGGCGCTGCTGCTGGCGCGCGGGTTCGAGCCGGTGTTTCACCTCAAGGGCGGCATCCTCGCCTATCTCGAGACGGTGCCGCCGGCGCAAAGCCGTTGGCGTGGCGAGTGCTTTGTGTTCGATGCGCGCGAGATGATCTCTTAGATCATGACGCGTTTGGGTTGCTCCACCCAAACGCATTAACATGATCGATAAAACAACAAGTTAGAGCCTGATGATTTTGTCTACTTAAAGCCATCAGGCTCTAGGCCGACGAGGCGCTTGCGGCTCAGCGGATCAGGTGGAAGTTGATCGTCAGCGTGAGGATGGTTTCGTCGCCGGTCATGTTGGTTGGCAGCGGTGGCAGGTTGGCGTTGCCGAAGGTGGCGATGGCCTGCATGTCCAGCCATTGCGAGCCGGAGCGTGACACGATCTCGGCGCGGGATGTGCGGCCCTGGCGGTTCACGTGAAATCGCACGACGACGGTGCCCTGTTCGCCTTGCTCGATGGCCTGTTGCGGATAACGCCGGTGCACGATCCACCAGGCGAGCAGGTCCTTCTTGTAGTCGCTGCCGACCTCGGCGCCGTTGACCTGGATCTCCGAATCCCGATCGTTCGGGTTCCGTCGCGGCGGGGCGGCCGCATAGTTCTCGGCCGGGCCCATCGAGAGATCGAGCGGTCCGCGCGGGCCGCCTTGTGCGCCGCCTTGTGCGCGTTGACTGTTGCGCGCGCTGGGCGGCAGGAAGAAATCGCCATTGGCAGGGGGGCGCGGCGATGCCTGCTGGCGGGGTTGTTGAGGCTCGATCCGCGGCTGTAGCGGCGGCATGCGCGGCACCGGTGCAGGTGCCGGGGGCGATGGCGGACGCGCCGGCGCGGGTGGCCTGGGTGCTGGAGGTGGAGGTGGCGGAGGAGGCGGTGGCGGAGGAGGCGGTGGCGGAATGGCCGGCTCCACCGTCGCGGCCGGAGGGGGCGGGGCAGGTGGCGGCGGTCCGACCACGGGCGGAGCCGGGTCCGGCGGGGCGGCTGTTGGCGAAGGCATGGGGGCCGGTGCAGGCTCGGGTGCCGGCTCGGGTGCCGGCTCCGGCGCAACGACAGGTGGGGACGCAGGTGGGGACCGCGCCGGGGGCGAAACCGGGGGCGGCGGCGCAGATGTGGGGGGGGCGGCCGGCGGCGTATCGTTCGAATCGGCACTCGTGGTGGCCGACATCGTCGTCTCGCCGGCGGGTTGAAGCTCGATCGCCATTTCGGCGGGCGAGGCGGCCTGGTTGAGATCCAACCCCTGCTGGGCCAGATCCGGAAACAGCACGAAAATCAGCGCCAGGATCGCATGCAGCAGCGCCGAGCCGATCAGAAACGGCCCAAGCCAGCGGCGGCGCTGTGCCGTAGCTATCGGCTCGGCCCTGATCGGAACCGTGATCGGCACCGCGTTTGGCGGCAGGGGTTGGGGAGGCGGACTGCGGGGGCGCATGCGGTGGATCTGGGCCTGTTGCCTGTCGTCGCCAAGCCGGGCGGCTTGCCTTGCGCGACATTGTGCGGCGCAGCAGGGTTGTGCGTCCGTTCGGTGGGGGAGTTCAAGGGGCGGTGCATTGCCTCACGGGCGCGGGCCTCGCCATGATGGCGCAATGCAGACATTGATCGACCGCGCCTTCGCACCCGTTGCCGCAGCCATCGAAGCGGGGCGTATCCCCGGGGCCGTGCTGGCCGTGCACGGAGTCGACCGCGCCATCCGGCATGGCGGCGTGGCCCGGATCGAACCCCGGGCGCGGATGCGGGCGGATACGGTGTTCGATCTGGCATCGCTCACCAAGCCGATCTTCACCGCCACGGCCATCCTGCGGCACGCGGAACAGGGGCGGATCGCGCTGGATGACACGCTGGCCTCGGTGATCCCGGATCTGCGGCAATACGATGTGGCCGGCGCCGCGGAATGCCGGCTGACGTTTCGGCAGTGCCTCGCGCATCAAACCCACCTGCCCGCGGTCGAGCCGCTCTATACCTATGGTCAGACGCCCTCCACCTTGCGGGCGTTCATCCTGCAGCGCGCGTGGCAAGCCGGGCCGCCGGTTTATTCCGACATCAACTACATGCTGCTCGGCATCGCGCTCGAACGGCTGGAGGGCGCGGCGCTGGGGCATATCGATCCCGGCTTCGGGCTCAGCTTCCAGCCGGATGCCACCGCCTGCGCCGCCACCGAATTCTGCCACTGGCGCGGCCGGGTGATGCAGGGCGAGGTGCATGACGAAAACGCCTTTGCGCTGGGCGGTGTCGCCGGCCATGCCGGGTTGTTCGGCACGGCCGACGCGGTGCTGGATTTCGCCGCGGCGTTGATGCAAGGCCGCGTTCTCGGGCCTGAAAGCGTGGCCGGCATGCGCGCTGCGGTTCATGGCCATCGCAGCCTCGGCTGGGAGGCGGCGCATGCGGGGTGGTCCGGCGGGGATGCCTGCTCGCCCGGCGCGATCGGCCATACCGGCTTCACCGGCACCGGTCTATGGATCGATTGGGACCGGCGGCTGGCCTGGACCCTGCTGACCAATCGGGTGCATCCCTCTCGCCATGCCGAGAGCGGGATCGCGGCTTTGCGCCGCGCCGTGGGCGAGGCCGTTTGCAACTAAAGTGAGCTGGTTTCTCGTTGCGTTCGCGGGGGTGGCGCTGGCATCGTTGCGGCATGCCACTCTCGCGCCGCCACGCTCTGGGTCTTGCTGCCGCCTTACCCGGGGCCGCCCTGCCCGGGGTCGCGAAGGCCGGCGCGGTCGAGGCCGAGCTCGACCTCAAGCTGGTGCTGGCGGTCGATGCATCCGGCAGTGTCAGCAACGAGCGGTTCGAGCTGCAACGCCAAGGCTATGCGCTGGCGTTCCGCGATCGCCGCGTGATGGCCGCGATCGCGTCATTGGCGGGGCAGGCGATGGCGGCCACGATGATGCAATGGACCGGGCCGTCGCTGCACGTGCAGGTGGTGCCGTGGAGCCTGCTTCACGATGAGTCCAGCGCGGCCGCCTTCGCCGATCGGATCGGCACCGCACCGCGCCGGCTGTTCGGGGGTGGCACGTCCATCAGCGGGGCGATCGATGAGTCGCGACGGCTGATGGCGCTGCAGGGGCCGAGGGCGTTGCGCCACGTGATCGACATCTCCGGTGACGGCGCCAACAATTCCGGTCGGCGCGTGACGGCGGCGCGCGACGAGGCGGTGGCCGACGGGGTGGTGATCAACGGGCTGCCGATCCTGAACGTGGAGCCCGATCTGGACGAGCATTATCGCAGCCAGGTCATCGGCGGCCCGGGCGCGTTCATGATCGCGGTCGAGAATTATGGCCAATTCGCCGAGGCGATCGTTCACAAACTCGTGACCGAAATTGCCGGTCTCGATGGTTTTTCGAGCGAGGTCCGTCGTTTAGGGTAACGACACCCTCGGCATTGGGGGGCCGGCCCGTGAATCAGCGGCTGGGCACGGGGAAAGTTGCAGTTGTCTCTGGTGGCGGCGCCCGGAACGCGATATGCTTCCGGCGTGCGCGGGCGGGCATCTGCGATGCGCCGCAATCGGGTCGTTCCGATTGTGTTTGTTCGGATGCTCGGCGCGCCTGACCCCTATAACGACCATATGTCTATATCAGTCACCCCACGAAGGACGAGTTTCTCTTGAGCATGACCAACCATGGCCGCAGCCGCAAAACCCGCGGTCGCGGCTTCGACGACGATTTCGGTTCAGACCGTTCGCCGTTCAACGATCGCCCGACCTTTGGCGACCGCGGTTCTTTCGACCGCGCCCCCGCCGTCGAGGCCCCCCGTTTCGGCGGACCGCCGGCTGGTTTCGGTCCCGAGCTCGGCGCATCGGTCAAGTGGTTCAACCCGGAAAAGGGCTTCGGCTTCGTTGAGCTCTCCGATGGTTCGGGCGATGTGTTCCTTCACATCAATGCCCTGAGCAGCACCGGCACCACCAGCGTCTCACCCGGCGCCACCTTGCGTGTTCGCGTCGGCCAAGGGCAGAAGGGCCGTCAGGTCACTGAGGTTCTGTCGGTCGACGAGAGCACCGCCGTGGCCGGCGGCCCGGCTCGCGGTCCCGCAGCCCCCCGCCCCGGCATGGCGCCCGGCGCCTCCGCCCCCCGTCGTGGCGCGACGCCCGGCACCGGCACCGAAATGCGTGGCACGGTGAAGATGTATAACGCCGCCAAGGGCTTTGGCTTTGTGGCCGTGCCTGAGGCGGAGAAGGACGTGTTCGTTCATGCCTCCGTTTTGCAACGGAATGGCCTGACGGCGCTGACCGAAGGCCAGACCGTCGTGGTCGAGGTCGTCCAGGGCGCCAAGGGTCCGGAAGCGGTCTCTGTTCGCTTGAACTGAGCCTTGCGCCGATAAATCGAAAAGGCCGGGGTCATTCCCGGCCTTTTTTATGGGGCGTAAGATAAAGCCGGTGAGTGGTGGCGACGGGCGGGGCGACGGGCATGACGTTGTGGGTGCGTGGCGAATGGGGTGGGGCGGTTTCGTTCGGTATTCTGAACGATGACAGCGTGGCGTTGCACGATGCGGCGCCCTGGCTGGGTGGCCGGCCCACCGGCCAGACCGTGGGGGCCGGGGATTTCCGGCTGCTGGCGCCGGTGACGCCGCGAAACTTCGTGGGGCTGTGGAACAACTTCCACGCCGCCGCCGCCAAGCAGGGACACGCGATCCCGACCGAGCCTTTGTATTTCCTGAAATCGACGGGCAGCCTGCTGGACCCGGAGGGCATCATCTGTCCGCCGCCATCCTACGCCGGCCGCACCCTTTATGAGGGCGAGCTGGGTATCGTCATCGGTACCGAATGCCACGATGCCGATCCGGCTGCGGCGGAAGCGGCGATCTTCGGCTACACCTGCGTGAACGACGTTACCGCGCTCGATCTGTTTGGTGATCCGGTGTTCCCGCAATGGGCGCGCGCCAAGGGCTGCGACACGTTCGGCCCGGTGGGTCCAGCCGTCGCCACCGGGCTGGACTGGGAAAGTCTCGTCATCCGTACTCGCCTGGCCGGGCGGGAGCGGCAGAATTATCCCGCCTCCGACATGATCCTCAAGCCCGCCGAGATCGTGCGCCTGATCTCCCGAGAGATGCGCCTGCACCCCGGCGACCTCATCGCCTGTGGCACCTCGCTGGGCGCGCTGCCGATGCGGGCGGGGCAGCTGGTGGAGGTGGACATCGCGGGGATCGGCGTGTTGCGCAACACGATGGCCACGGCCAGCGTGTCGCGAGACACGATGGCCACGGCCAGCGTGGTGCGAGACACGATGGCCACGCCCTGATGCGCATCGCCGTTATCGGCGCCGGGGTGGTGGGCCTTGCCGCCGCCCACGCGCTGGCTGATGACGGCCATGACGTGACGGTGATCGACCGCGAAGGCCCGGCCGCCGGCGCCTCTCGCGGCAATGCCGGATGGCTGGCGCATACCGATATCGACCCGATCGCCTCGCCGAACATGCTGCGCCAGGTGCCCGGCTTCCTGCTGGACCCGCTGGGCCCGCTCGCCATCCGGGCGCGCTACCTGCTGCCGATCCTGCCCTGGCTCACACGCCTCATCCTGGCATCGCGCCCCGCCCAGTTCGCCCGCAGCGTGGAGGCGCTCGTTTCGATCAACGCGCTCGCCATGCCGGCCTGGGACACTCTTTCGACACGGCTCGGCATGGGGGCGATGATCCACCGCCGCGGCGCGCTGTTCGTGTTCGACACCGTGGCGCGATACGAAGCCGGCCGGGTGAAGGCGACGCGTCAACGGGCGTTCGGCATTCCGGTGGACACGTTGGGTCCGCACGAACTGCGCCAGATGGAGCCGGGATTGTCCAACGCGCTGGCAGGCGCCGCCTACTATCCCAGCGCCGCCCATGTCAGCGATCCCCGCCTGGTGACGGAGGCGTTGTTCGCCGCCGCCGGCCTGCGCGGTATCGGGTTCGCGCGCGCCACCGCAAGCGCGATCGCCACCGAAGGCGGTTTGCGCGTGGTCTGCGAAGGTCGTGACCACATCCCGGCCGACCGTGTCGTGATTGCGGCCGGCGCCTGGTCCCGCCCGCTCGCCTTGGGCCTCGGCGACCGTATCCCGCTGGACACCGAGCGTGGCTACAATGTGAGTTTCCCCGGCGCCGATACCCAGATCGCACGGCCCGTGGCGTTCGACGGCCATGGCTTCGTGGCAACCCCGCTGGCCACCGGCCTGCGCATCGGCGGTGCGGTGGAACTGGCGGGCCTGCACCTGCCGCCCAACCACGCCCGCACCCGCGCCCTTCACACCAAGGCCACTCGCTTTCTCCGCGATGTTCCGGCTTTCGAGACCGGCACCGTCTGGATGGGGTTCCGGCCCTGCATCCCCGACAGCATGCCGGTGATCGGCCACGCCGCCGCCTCCCGCCACGTGGTCTACGCCTTCGGGCACGGCCATTACGGCCTTACCCAGTCGGCCGCCACCGCCGGTCTCGTCGCCGACCTGATCGCCGGTCGCACGCCACCGATCGATCTCTCCCCGTTCAGCCCCACGAGGTTCTGATGGCCGCCCATACCTTCTTCTGCGTCGATGGCCACACCTGCGGCAACCCGGTGCGCCTGGTATCCGGCGGCGGCCCGCTTCTCGCCGGCGCCGACATGGTGGAGAAACGCGCGCATTTCATGGCCGAGTTCGACTGGGTGCGCCGCGCGCTGTGCTTCGAGCCGCGCGGCCACGACATGATGTCCGGCGTCATCCTCTACCCGCCGACGCGGGCCGATTGCGACGTGGCCTTCCTTTATATCGAGACTTCCGGCTGCCTGCCGATGTGCGGCCACGGCACGATCGGCGCGGTGACGATGGCGGTCGAGCGCGGCCTCGTGGCCCCCCGCGAGCCCGGCGTGCTGCGCATCGACACGCCCGCCGGCGTGGTGGTGGCGCGCTTCGAACAGAATGGACCGTATGTCGATTCCGTCCGCATCACCAACGTGCCGTCGTTCCTCTACGACACCGATGTCCGCGTCACGGTCCCAGGGCTCGGCGAGCTGTCGGTCGATATCGCCTACGGCGGCAATTTCTACGCGATCGTGGAGCCGCAGGAGAATTATCCGGGCCTGGACGCCGTGACCCCCGCCGACATCATCGCGTGGAGCCCGAAGCTGCGCGCGGCCCTGGCGGCGGGCAACCGCGACTTCGTCCACCCCGGCAATCCCGCCATTTCCGGCCTGCGCCACGTGCTCTGGACCGGCGACCCGCATCACCCCGAGGCGCATGCCCGCAACGCGGTGTTCTACGGCGACAAGGCCATCGACCGTTCGCCCTGCGGCACCGGCACCTCGGCGCGCATGGCGCAATGGGCGGCGCGCGGCCGGCTGCGGGTGGGCGACGATTTCGTGCATGAGAGCATCATCGGCACGCTGTTTCGCGGGCGGGTGGAGGCGGCGGTGTCGATCGGCGATACGGCGGCCATCGTTCCGTCGATCGAGGGGTGGGCGAGAATGACGGGCTACAACACGATCTTCGTCGATGACCGGGACCCCCTCGCGCACGGCTTCTCGGTCATCTGATCGGCGCGTCACCCCCCGTGGGGTAGCCTCAACAAGGGAAAGGCGCTGTGCACGCCGGGTGGCACCACGGCCTCCACGGGGCGCAGGTAGCTGCCGTCCAACCCCTCGAAGCTCGTAAGTCCCAGAAGCCCGAGGCATTCGATGACCTCGATCTCCAGCAACTCGATCACCCTGGCGATGCCCTCGGCGCCGGCGGCGGCGTAGCCGTAGCAGTAAAGCCGGCCGATGCCCACGAGGTCGGCGCCCAGACCGACTGCCTTTACCACATCGCTGCCCCGGCTGATACCGCCATCCACCATCACCTGGGCGCGGCCCCCGACAGCCGCCTTGATCTCGGGCAGCACGCCGATGCTGCCTTCGCCGTGGTCGAGCTGGCGGCCGCCATGATTGGACACATAGATGCCCCACACGCCGAGGTCGCAGGCGCGCACGGCGTCCTCGGCGATGGCGATGCCTTTGAGGATGAGCTTCACGTCCGGATGCCGCGCGCGGAAGCGGGTCAGGGCCGCCCAGTCGAAGCCGGCCTGGAATTGCGGCTTCGCAGCGGTGGCGCGCCAGGGCTTGGCATAGCGGTTGGCGATATCGCGCTCGCGCCTGCTGTAGATCGCACTGTCCACGGTGATGCAGAAAGCATCGTAGCCGGCGGCCGTGGCGCGGTGGACGTGATCGTCGATCCAGGCATCGTCGCCGCGAATGTAGAGCTGGAAGATCTTCGGCCCGCTGGAACACGCCGCCACGCTCTCGATCGTGAGCTCGGTGACGGAGCTGAGCAAAAACGGCACACCGGCCAACCCGGCGCCGCGTGCCACGGTGGCCCCGCCGCCGACGCCCAGGGAATCGAGCCCGCCCACCGGCGCCAGCGCCACCGGCAGCCGGATCGTGTGGCCCAGAAAACGGGCCGACGGATCGACATGCGAGACATCCACCAGCACACGCGGACGAAACCCGATGCGGTCCAGCGCCAGGCGGTTGCGCAGCAACGTGGTCTCGGTGGCGGTGGCGCCCACCAGATAGTCCCACAGGTTCTGGTTGAGGTTGAGGCGGGCCGCACGGACGATCTCATCCAGCGTTTGAAAGCGGTCCTGCAGCGACATGTCTCGTCCCCTCGTTTTGCCGCCACCGTGTCAGATCCACGCCCCCCGGCCAAGGCGCCGACACGCCACGGGGTTGCATTGAAGTCTCGCGCCCCATATGCGAATGAACGTTCATTCGCAGCACGATCGAGCCCCAGATGCCAGACGCCACACGACTGAGCGAAACCGAGACCCGCCAGGCCAGAATCACCGCGGCGGCGCTGGTCTGCTTTGGCCGCGCCGGGTTCCACGGCGCCAGCATGCAGGATATCTGCGCCGAGGCGGGCATGAGCGCGGGGGCGCTTTATCGTTATTTTCCCAGCAAGGCCGCTATCATCGTGGCGATCGTGGAGGCCGAGCGCGAGGAGCACGCCCGCATGTTCGCCCCCCTCGAGCACGCCGCCGACCCGCTCGCCGCCCTGCAACTGCTGGGCGAGGCGTTCCTCAGCCAGCAGACGACCGGCACCGGGGGGATGCTCACCTTCGACGTCATCGCCGAGGCCGGCCGCAATCCGGAGGTGCAGCAGGCCGTGGAAAAAACCGCCGATTTCGTGCGCACCACGCTGTGCCGGGCGATGACCCGCGGCCAGGCGCTCGGCGTGGTCGACCCGAAGCTGGACATCGAAGCCGCCTGTCACCTCATCATGGCGCTGGGCGACGGGCTGTGCGTGCAAATCGGCAGCCCCCGCACAATCGCCGTTGCCCGCATGATCGCCGCCTTGAAACTGCTGCTCGAACGCTTCTGTCGCCCCGGTGGTATACAGATCGGTGGCGCCGAGATCGGCGGCGTGGAGATCGGCGCATGAAACGCGCCGCCTGCGCCATGGCGATGGCCCTCGTATTCGCCTGCCTCGCCGTGCTCGCCATGGCCGCCCCCCCAACACTGACATCCCCGCCACCCACCGTCACCGTGGTGCCCGCCATCGGCGGCGAAATCGTGGAAACCGTCGCCGCCACCGGCAGCCTCGTGGCGCGCGAGGAGGTGCTGGTCAACACCCAGCTCGATGGCCAGCCCATCCTCGAGATCCTGGTCGAGGAGGGCGACATCGTCACCCAAGGCCAAATCCTCGCCCGCCTGCAGCGCGACACGCTGGAGGCGAACCTCGCCCAGTTCGATGCCCAGATGGCCCGCGCCGACGCGTCCGCCGAGCAGGCCCGCGCCCAGATCGCCCAAAGCCGCGCCACCCAGGTGCAGGCCGCCCTGTCCCTCACACGCTCGCGCTCCCTGCTCTCCACCGGCACCGCATCGCGCGAGACCTACGAACAGCGCGAGGCCAACAGCCAGGTCGCCCTGGCCCAGGTCGGCGCCGCCCAGGCCCAGCTCAACGCCGCGCTGGCCGACCGCGCGCTCGCCATCGCCCAACGCCGCGAGGTCGAGGCCCGTCTCGCCCGCACCGACATCCGCGCCCCCGTCGCCGGCCGCATCAGCCGGCGTGGCGCCCGCCTCGGCGCGGTGGTGGGCATGACCGGCGAGCCGCTGTTTCGCATCGTCGCCCACGCCACGCTCGAGCTGGACGCCGCCGTGCCCGAAACCACCCTGGCCCGGCTGCGCGCGGGGCAGGGGGCCAGCGTCGAGATCACCGGCTACAAAGACCCCCGCGCCGGCACGGTCCGACTGGTCTCGCCAGAGATCTCGCCCGCCACCCGCCTCGGCCGTGTGCGCATCGCGCTTGACGACAGCGAAGGCCTCCCCCTCGGCGGTTTCGCCCGCGCCCGGGTGGAGGTCGCCCGCGCCAGCGGCGTCCTCGTTCCGTTGTCCGCCGTGCTCACAAGGCCAGACGGCGCCGAGATCCAGGTCGTGGCCAACGGCCTCGTCGTCACCCGCCGCGTCCGCGTGGGCCTGCGCGACGGAAAATCGGCCCAGATCGAGGACGGCATCGCCGCGGGCGAGCAGGTGATCGCCATCTCCGGCACCTTCGTGCGCCATGGCGACCGCGTCACCGCCATCGCCCAAAACCCGTAGGACCCCGCGCATGGCCTTCAAAATCTCCGGCGCCTCGGTCCGCAACCCCACCCCCGCCCTCGTGCTCTTCGCCGTCCTCACCGCGCTCGGCCTCGTCGCCTTCAAGATGATCCCCATCACCAACGCCCCCAGCGTGGACATCCCGATCATCGCCGTCACCGTCACCCAAAGCGGCGCGGCCCCGTCCGAGCTCGAAGCCCAGGTCACCAAAAAGATCGAGGACAGCGTGGCCGCCGTCACCGGCGTGAAACACGTCACCTCCACCGTCACCGACGGCGTCTCCGTCACCTCCGTCGAACTGCGCCTCGAAATCAGCACCGACCGCGCGCTGAACGACGTGAAGGACGCGGTGGCCAAGATCCGCGCCGACCTGCCCCGCACCATCGACGACCCCGTCATCGAACGGATCGACGTCGTGGGCCAGGCCATCCTCACCTACGCCGTCTCCGCCCCCGGCAAAACACTCGAAGCCCTGTCCTGGTTCGTCGACGACACCACCATCCGCGGCGTCCAGGGCCTGGCCGGCGTGGGCCAGGTCCGTCGCATCGGCGGCGTCACCCGCGAAATCCGCGTGAGCCTCGATCCCGCCCGCCTCGCCGGCCTCGGCATCTCGGCGTCCGACGTCAACACCCAGCTCCGCGCCACATCGGTGGACCTCGCCGGCGGCCGCGGCGACCTCGGCGGCCAGCAACAGACCATCCGCACCCTCGGCGGCGCCACCACCGTCGACCAGCTTCGCGCCACCCGCATTGCACTCCCCGGCGGCCGCGAAACCACCCTGTCCGACCTCGGAGCGGTCACCGATTCCTATGAGGAGCCCCTCGGCTTCGCCCGCATCGACGGCGCCCAGCCCGTCGTCACCTTCGCCGTCTTCCGCAGCAAGAACGCCAGCGAGGTCGACGTGGCCGACCGCGTCACCGCCCGCCTGGCCGACATCGCCAAAGCCAACCCCGATGTCACCTACCGCCTGATCGACGACGGCGTGCGCATCAGCCGCGGCGGCTATCTGTCCGCCATGCACTCGCTCATCGAAGGCGCCGTGCTCGCCATCATCGTGGTGCTGATCTTCCTGCGCGACTGGCGGGCCACGCTGCTCGCCGCCATCGCCATCCCGCTCTCCATCATCCCCGCCTTCGCCGCCATGCAGGCCATGGGCTTCTCGCTCAACTTCATCAGCCTGCTGGCCATCACCCTCGTCACCGGAATCCTGGTGGACGACGCCATCGTCGAGATCGAGAACATCGTCCGCCACATCCGCATGGGCAAGAAACCGTACGACGCGGCCATCGAGGCGGCGGACGAGATCGGCCTCGCGGTGGTGGCCATCACACTCACGATCGTGGCCGTCTTCGCGCCGGTCAGCTTCATGGGCGGCATTCCCGGCCAGTATTTCAAGCAGTTCGGCCTCACCGTCGCCGC
Source organism: Rhodospirillales bacterium (assembly GCA_025362815.1). Classification (GTDB taxonomy): domain Bacteria; phylum Pseudomonadota; class Alphaproteobacteria; order Acetobacterales; family Acetobacteraceae; genus CAIQQQ01. The sequence goes on along the minus strand of JANYFG010000033.1, from coordinate 19,854 downwards.
CGCCGTCCTGGTCTCGCTGCTCGTCGCCCGGCTCATCACGCCGCTCGCCGCCGCCTACATGCTCAGGCCGCATCGCGATGCCGGCCACAGCGAACGCGACGGCTGGCTGATGCGCCGTTACGTGGCCGTGCTGCGCATGACCATCGCGGCCCCCAAGCGCACCATGCTGGTCGGGCTCATCCTGTTCGCGCTGTCCATCGCGTCCACCACGCTGCTGCCCACCGGCTTCCTGCCCCCGCAGGACAGTAGCCGAATCGTGCTGTGGCTGGAACTGCCCCCCGGCGCCAATCTCGACGCCACCCGCCTCAAAACCGACGAAGCCGCCAAGGTCGCGCTCCAGATCCCCGAGGTCGCCTCCGTCTATGTCGTGGGCGGCGCCACGCCCACCGGCCAGAGCAACGAGGTCCGCAAGGCCACCATGAAGGTGAACCTGCTGCCGCGCGGCGACCGCGCCCGCACGCAAAAACAGATCGAAACCGAACTCTCCCGCAAACTCGCCGCCGTGGCGGACCTGCGCGGCTGGTACGTGAACGAGCGCGGCGAACGCGAACTCGCCGTCACCATGAGCGGCGACGACCCCGTGGCCCTCGAACGCGGCGTCGCCTCCCTCGAAGGCGCCATGCGCCGCATGTCCGGCTTTGCCAACGTCGCCGCCAACGCCGGCGTGCTCCGCCCCGAACTGCGCATCGTCCCGCGCGGCGAGGAAGCCGCCCGCCTCGGCATCTCCACCGACGCCATCTCCCAGGCCGTCCGCGTCGCCACCATCGGCGACATCCCGGCCAACCTCGCCAAGCTGCGCATCGCCGACCGGCTGATCCCCATCCGCGTGCAGGTGGACGAAGCGCTGCGCGCCGACCCGCTCGAAATCGCCTCGCTCACCGTCACCAACCAAGCCGGCCTCGCGGTGCCGATCTCAGCGGTCGCCGACGTCACCACCGGCAGCGGCCCCTCCTCGATCGAACGCTACGACCGCAGGCGTCGTGTCGTGCTCGGCGCCGATCTCGACCGCAGCCTCGCATTGGGCGACGCCCTCAAAGGCGTCTATGGCTCCGCCGAGGCCAAAAACCTCCCCGCCGGCGTCAAGCTCGTCAATGGCGGCGACGCCGAGATCATGGCCGAGGTCTTCTCCGGCTTCGCGCTGGCGATGGGCGCCGGCCTCATGCTCGTCCTGGCCGTGCTCATCCTTCTGTTCGGCGGCGTCTTCCAGCCGCTGGTCATCCTCCTGTCCCTGCCGCTCTGCCTCGGTGGCGTCATCGGCGCCCTCGTCCTCACCGGCGACCCCATTTCGCTGCCCGTCGTCATCGGCATTCTCATGCTGCTCGGTATCGTCACCAAAAACGCCATCATGCTCATCGACTTCGCGCTGGTGGAACGTGCCCACGGCGTGGACCGCGTCACCGCCATCCTCGATGCCGGCCGCAAACGTGCGCGCCCCATCGTGATGACCACCATCGCCATGGTCGCCGGCATGCTCCCCAGCGCGCTCGGCCTCGGCGACGGCAGTGAATTCCGCGCTCCCATGGCCGTCGCCGTCATCGGCGGGCTTATCGTCTCCACCGCCCTGTCCCTGCTCTTCGTCCCCGCCTTCCACATCGCCATGGACGACCTTTCGAACCTGCTGATCCGCCTTGTTCTGGGTCGGAAGGCCGCAATGGTGCGCGAGCTGCCGGATCTTGTCTCGCATGCGGATTGACGATTCAGATGCTCTTTTGTGAACAAAAGAACCAAAAAACTTCATTCAATGAGGTTGTTCTCACCTAACGATAACACATCGTAACGAGACGGACATGCCTCTTCGACGAACCTCAAAACCGTTTGCCGAATCCCTGCCGTTTCGCCGCGGCCAACACCCCGCGCGGCAGCGGAATCCGTCCGAAATCCACCGGCGTGCGCACACGCGGCGCAACCTTGCGCGGCACCGCAACCCGCTCGGGCCAGACCTGTAACTCAACCCCCAGCATCCGGCACATCGGGCCCAAAATCCGCCGCGCCTGCGCCACATCGCGCACCAGCGCCGCCATCTCAGGCTCGGCCAGCAACGTGCGAAGCTGCGAGCCGAAGCAGGCCGCCTCGCCCGGCATCATCGCCATCAGCCACCCGAACCGCAGCGGCAACCGACCGGCACGCCCGCCCGAAGGCGCCAAAGCCGCGCACCGGCTCGCGTCATCACAAGCGGACGCAAGATCGCCGGGCACAGCCGGCCCCACACACCCGCCCCGATGCCGCCCGCCCCCATGCAGCCCGGACCGAACGCGCGCGAGCAACGCCAGAAACGCCCGCTCCGTCCGCCGCACCCGCCCCCAAACCAGAACGATCATCGCGGCCCGCATCACCCCCTGCGCAAAACTCGCCGCCACCGCCCGGCACAAAGCCCCGGTGGTGAGCGCGAAACGATCGGAAAGGGCAGAGGAAATCATGAACGAAACAAGAACACAAACCCTGGCCAGATGCAAGGGAATTCCTCCCCCTGCCTCTAGAGCCAGACGATTTAAAGTAGACAAAATCATCCGGCTCTAACTTTCTGTCTTATCGATCATGTTTATGCGCTTGGGCGAAGCAACCCAAACGCTTCATGATCGAGAAAACATATATTCTAGAGTAACTTATGTCCGACCGGACTGAGCCGCAAAGCGGCTCAGTCCGGTCGGATATTGCCCTAGAGCCTGATGATTTTGAGTAGACAAAATATTAGGCTCTAACTTGTTGTTTTATCGATCATGTTTATGCGCTTGGGTTGAGCAACCCAAACGCATCATGATCTAGATCATGACGATGTTGGAGAGAGCGAAGTCATCATGCTCCAACTTGTTGTTTGATCGATCATGCCCAGGCGCCAGCCCTGTTTTTCATCCGGTGCGGCAGCCGGATAAGGGATTTTGCGTATCTGTCGTTCCACCTAGGTAAGATACCATACGGCGTGGTTCGATGGTGGAGGCGATGATCGCGATCCCGGCAGGCCTTATGCTCCGCCCGTGGCGCACCGCCCACGGTGTGTCGTGGATGTCGTTCTGGCGGGGGCCGCAGCGGGCCCGCCCTTTGCGTCAGCATCTCACAGCCGTGGTGTTGCTGGCGCTGGCGCCGGGCATTCTGGCCACGCTGACCGTCGGTTTTCTCGCCGACAAGGCTCTCGAGGATTCACGCCGGGCGCGCATGGCCGATGTGGCCCACTCCCTGGCCGATGCGGTGGACCGGGAGTTCGAGCGCACGCTTTCGGTGCTGTCCACGCTGGCGGCGTCGCCGGGCGCCGATGGGACGGCGATCGGCCGCCCGGCCAATCGGGTGCGGATGGCCAGCGAGCTGATCGGCGTGAAGATCGTGCTGCGCCGACTGCAGAGCCCGGGCCTGCAAACCCCGGGCCTGCAAACCCAGGGCCTGCAATCCCCAAGTCTAGAAATTTCGGGCGACGCGGCGCCGGTGGACGCCGTCGATCGTTCGGTTCTGGCCGCCGGCGTCGCGGTGCTGGCCAGCGGACGCCCGTTCATCTCCGACGTAATGCGTGCCCCGCACGGCATGCCGCCCGCCACGCTCGTGGCGGTGCCGGTGCTGCGCCAGGGCGTGACGGTCGCCACGATCGAGGCGCTGCTGCCGGAGGACCGGTTGATCGCGACGTTGCGCCGCTACCACTACCAGCCCGGCGGCTTCGCGGTCCTGGTGGACGGCCAGGGCCGCGTCGCAGCCTCCACGCGCGATGTGGCGCGTCTGGCCGGCCAGCTCTATCTGCCGCCGGACCGCAGCGGCCTCGCGCCGGGCGAGATGCCGCATGCCGATGCCGCCGACATCGAGACGCCTGCGGCTCAGATGCGGTCGCCGCGCAATGCCAACACGGCGCTGCTGTCGCAGGCCGTATTCACCGTCTCCTCCGCGCTGTCCCTGCCGGCCGGCTGGCGGGTGTTCTACAGTGCCGATCGGTATGACCAGGACGATCTGCGCCAGAACCTGGGCACGCTCGGCATTGTCTGCATCGTGATCGCCGCGTGCTTCGTCGGCGTTGTGACGTTCCTCGTCGGTGCGATGCTCAGCCGCAAATTGGGCGAGCTGACCGAGCTGGCGCGCGATGTGGCGACCGGGCGAACGCAGGCGGATGCGAGCCTGCGGCATTCCGGTATTCGCGAGTTCGAGGATCTGCGCCAGGGCATGGTGCGCGCCGATGCCGTGCTTCGCCGGCGCGCCGCCGCCGAGCGGATCGCGCTGCGCGAGGCGCGCACGGGCCACGAACTGCTCGTCTCCGTGGTCAACGGCACCGCGGAGTGGATCCATGTGAAGGACCTGGAGCTGCGCTACGTGCTGGTCAACCGGGCCGGACGCGACGCGGGGCCGCAAGCCTTTGCGGAATGGCAGGTTCTGGGGCGCGCGGCGGTCGATCTTTTTCCGCCGGAGGTCGCCCAGCGCATCGATGTGGCCGACAGGCTGGTGCTGGCGACCGGCCGCACCAGCGGGTTCGAACAGCCCTACACCGATCGCGCATCGGGCCGCACGCTGTGGGTTTCGATGACGGTGGCGCCTTGGAAGGACGCCACGGGCCGCATCGTGGGCATCGTCTCGGTCAGCCGCGACATCACCGAACAGCGCCTGGCCGATACCAGGCTGCGCGCCTTGCAGGCCGATCTGCTGCGGGTGACGCGGCTCAGCGCGATGGGGGCCATGGCCAGCGGCCTCGCGCATGAGCTGAACCAGCCTTTGGCGGCGGCCACCAACTATCTCAACGCCGGTGGCCGGCTGCTCGACCGGGCGGCCCATGGCGACAGCGAGGTGTTGCCGCTGGCCCGCGGCGCGGTGGGCGATGCCGCCCAGCAAATGCTGCGCGCCGGCGCGATCGTGCGGCGGCTGCGCGACTTCGTGGAACGGGGCGAGGTGGAGCTGCAGCTGGCAAGCGTGGCCGACCTGTTGAGCGAAGCCTGCGATCTCGCGCAAAGCGACGGAATCGCGGCAGGGATCACGCTGCGTCAAGGACCGGCACCGTCCGAGAGGATCCTGGTCGATCGCACACAGATCCAGCAGGTGCTGCTGAACCTGATCCGCAATGCGGCCGAGGCGATCCTGTCGGCCGATCCGGCTTCGGGGTTCGAATTCGGCGACGAGCTGAAAGCGGGCGAGGGCGAGGGCGAGGGCGAGGGCACGGTCGAAGGCGTGACCGCTGTCGCAGGCTGCGGCGAGGTGGTGGTGCACGGGCACCTTGGGCCGGATGGCACCGTGCTGATCGACGTGCGCGACAATGGGCCGGGGCTGTCGCCGGGGATCGCCGAGCGTCTGTTCCAGCCTTTCGTCAGCAGCAAGCAGTCTGGCATGGGCATTGGGCTCGCCATCTGCCGCACCATCATCGAAGGCCACGGCGGCAGCCTGACGGCGCAGCGGAACGCGGATCGCGGCATGCTGTTCCGGATTTCGCTCCCCGCTTTGGTTTCCAAAGCGTGACGGTGGCGCTCCCACCTGTTGTTTGACCGATTCAATCGATCCGCCCTGGCGAACTGCCACGCGGTCACGAGCCAGCGGAGATGACGCATGAACCATACACCAGCCCGCGCCGATAACCTCGACCGCCAGATGCCCGGCCAGATATTAGGCCAAATGTCGGCAATGTCGCTTTTTCCGGATATCGAGCCGATCCCCACCGGCATGGTGGTGCACATCGTCGATGACGACGAGGCGGTGCGGCGGTCGCTGGCCCTGTTGTTGCTCTCGCTGGGCCTGCAGGCCGAGATGCACGCGTCCGCCGAGGCCGTGCTGGGCCGGTGGGAGGTGCTGCGTCCCGGCTGCCTCGTGATCGATATCCGCATGCCGGGGATGGACGGGCTTCAGCTCCAGGCCGAACTCGTGCGTCTCGGCTGCAAGCTGCCCGTGGTGGTGGTGACGGGGCACGCCGATGTGGGGCTGGCGGTGCGCGCGATGAAGGCCGGCGCGCTCGACTTCATCGAGAAGCCATATTCGGAGGGCGACGTGCTTCGGGCCATCCGGGGCGCGCTGGTACGCACCAGCGACGCGCGCCAGAGCGACGCCACCACCGAGGCCGCCCAGACGCGTATCGCGGCCCTGACCCCGCGTGAGCGCGAGGTGCTGCAGCGTCTGGTGGCGGGGCGGCCCAACAAGGTGATCGCCCATGAGCTGGGCATCAGCCCGCGCACGGTGGAGATCCATCGCGCCAATCTCATGGAAAAGCTCGGCTGCCGCAGCCTGGCCGAGGCGGTGCGCACCGCCATCACCGCCGGCTTCGGGCTGGTTTAGGGCGGTAGGGGGGAGCGCGGATCAGTCCGGAACGGCTCCGTTCAGCGTGTCTCATAATGTTCCAAAAAAAGTGCGTGGTCCCGTTCCGTGGTCATTTTCGCTTTAGGTATCTTCCCTCACTAGGTTGACCTCTCGTTAAATTCATAATTGCCGGTGTCGCAGCAATGTCATTGGAGGGCGACGCCGGATGAGCCCACGGGCCGTTCCGGTCACAGTCCGATGACGTTGCGCGTCATTCGCACGTCCCCCCGCGCCTCGGGCGGATCGTTCGAAGGTGTGGAACAGGGAGGAGACGGCGATGCGACATGACGTGATGACAATCGAGGCCGCGACAACCCAGACGATGGCTGCGGTGGCCCTGTCGGACATCGACACCATCGGCGCCGGCGACAGGACGCGCGGCGAGATGGCGGCCGAGGTGGTTTCCCACGAGACCGAGGCGCTCGATGCGGTCGAGCTTCCCGTGACGCTGTTCGCGGATGCCTTGTTGCAGGCCTTGGCCGCGATGGCGATGCGCAGCAAACGGCGGCAGGCCGATCTGTGCGCCGCGTTGTGCCGTGCCAATCTCGACACCGACCCACGGCGCGTGACCGACGCGCTGCGCCAGCTCGAGCGCTCCGGTTGCATCGAGCATCTGGTGCCGCTTTATGATGGCGGCGTGCTGATGTCCGTCACCAGTCGCGGCATCGAGAAGCTCAATTCCGGGCCGCGTTGGAACATGCTGGATGGCGCCGGATTTCTGCGGGGCTAGGTTTGAAGGACCGATCGGCTTGCCCGTAGAACGGCGTCGAGGGCGGCAAGGATGGCGGGTAGGCCCGCGTGCCAGGCGGCGGCGGCTTTCTCGATGTCGCTGTCGTCGCGGGCGAATTCCAAGGCCTCCGGAAGGCCCGCCACGGGCAGATGGACGGCGCTGCACCGGGGGTAGTCGCGTATCCGCCACGCCGGCCGGTGGGTGGTGAACACCGCGAGGCACGGCACATCGAAGGCGTCGGCCAAATGCACCATCGCGGTGTCGGTGGAAACAAGGGCCGAGGCGCCGGCCACCAGGCCGCACAGCGTCTCGATCCGGTCGAGCGGCGGCACCGCGATCACCCCCGCATGATCCTCCGCACCGCCTTGCGTCACGACGATGTGGCCATGCGCCACGATGGATCGCAGCACCGCTCGATGCACGGCGCGCGGCATGTCGCGCAACGGCATCGAGCTGCCGGGGCAGACCAGAACATAGGCTTCGGGCAGCCCGGCCGGAGAGCGGGTCTTGACCCGTGGCGCCAGCCACAGATTGCGTTTCTCGTCCGAAGGCACCGCCTGCGGATCGAGGCCGAGCCGGGTCAGAAAGAAATCGATCATCGCCATGCCGCGAAAGGCCGGGTCGAAGGCGAAGTCGCGCAGGTCGATCACCTCGCAGTCGTCAGGCGTCGCGTTATCCGGCTCGGTATCGGCGAGCATGCGCACGCGGGCGAAATCGGCGGCCAGGGGATAGATCTGGTCCACGAGCGGTCGTCCGTAATGCCGCCTGACCAGAAGCGGGACCGGCATGCCGGCGTGCAGCTGCGCCAGGCGCAGGGCCTGCAGGCCCACCAGGCTGTCGCCGAGGCTGCGTCCGAACCCGTTGAGGATGTGCAGATCGCGCGACGCCATCAGGTCTCGTCGCAGTCCACCACCGCCACGTCGAGCAGACGCTCGATCACCTCCGGCTCCTGCGCGCCGGCGATGGCGTGCCGGCCGCCGACCACGAAGCACGGCACGCCGTTGATGCCGAGCCGATGGGCCCGCAGATTTTCGGCGTGCACCGCCTCGGTCTGCTGGTCCGTGAACAGGAAGGCCTGCGCGGCGGACGGGTCCATGCCGCATGATGCGGCCACGGCCATCAGCACCTGGGTGTCGCCGATATCGCGCCCATCGGTGAAATGCGACAAAAACAGCGCTTCCACCATCTCCGTCCCCCGACCTGCCTCGTGCGCCCAGCGCACCATCCGGTGCGCGTCCACCGAGGACGGCGTGCGGCGTATGCGCTCGAACCGGAACATCACGCCCTCGGCCCGGCCGATTTCAGCGATCGACCCATACAGGCGGCGCGCCCGTTCCTCGCCGCCGAATTTACGCACCACGTAGTCGGCGCGTGCCATGCCGGCGCGCGGCATGTCCGGATTCAGCAGGAAGGGCCGCCACACCAGGTCGAACGAGATGTCGGGCCGGCCTCGCAACGTGCGCAGCAGGCGGCGCAGGCCGAGATAGCACCACGGGCACACGAGGTCGTGCACCACTTCGATGGACAGCCGGGCGGTTCGGGCGGTCAACGCATTCATGGTTCAGATATCGGCCTGTGCGCGCACGTTGAAAAGCCAGTCTGCCACCAAACCGTGAACGTTACCTTAATATACAAGATGGGGCCGCCGGTTCAGACCTCGCCGTATGCGGAAATCATCGGATCGAGGCGGAATTCGTCCACCAGGAAGTCGATCACCGCGCGGGTGCGGGGCGCCAGAAACCGGCGGGAGGGATAGACCACCGAGATCGGCCGGCGTGCGGGGCGCCACGCCTGCAGGATCTGCTGCAGCCGGGATGCGATGGTGTCGTCGCGCATCATCCACACCGGCACCAACGCCACCCCCATGCCGGACATGGCCGCCTCGATCACCGCCTCGATGCCGTTGGTCCGCATGCGGCCCGCCACCGGCACCGCGAACTTGCCGTCCGCCCCCTCGAAATTCCACGTTCCCGGCTGCGGCAGGCGATTGAAGATGATGCATTCGTGGCGCGACAGATCGCTGGGGTGCAGCGGCGTGCCGGCGCGGGCGAGATAGGCCTCGCTGGCCACCGCGATGGCGGTGGTGGACCCGATACGCCGCGCCACCAGGCTTGCATCCTGCACCTCGCCCACCCGGATCGACAGGTCCAGGCCCTCCTGCACCATGTCCACCACCTGGTCGGTCATCGACAGGTCGATGGACATCTGCGGATACCGGCCGAGCAGAAGGGGCAGGCGGGGCGCCACGTAGAGCCTTCCGAACACGCCGGGGCAGCCCAGCCGCACCAGCCCGGCCGGCGACACGCGGCGTTGGCCGATCGCGGCCTCGGTGGCTTCCACCGCCTCCGTCACCGCGCGGGCATGCGACATCAGCTCCCGCCCGTCCTCGGTGAGCGTGAGGCTGCGGGTGCTGCGCTGGAACAGCCGCGCGCCGAGATGCGCCTCCAGCGCCGCGATCTGGCGCGACACCGCCGGTTGGGTGGCGTTCATCTCGCGTGCCACCGCGGAAAAGCTGCCGGTTTCGGCGATCCTGGTGAATATGCGCAGCGCCGCCAGCAGGTCCATGCCTGGTTCCAACGATTACGACATGAATGTCATCCAGAACGGCACGACTAACAATGCCGGTGATATGAGCCATACTCCGCATTAACAGCACGACATGTTGTAGGACCGGCCCGATGAACAGCCTGACCAAGGAACTGGATGCTTTCATGAACAGTCTGATGGATCGGGTCGATCCGCAGACCGGCGCCGTGATACGTGACAACCATCTGCGGCTGGCGGAATCGGGCATCGCCGAGCGCGCGATCGGGCAGGGCGACATGGCGCCCGACTTCACGTTGCGCGACCAGCACGACGCGGTGTTTTCATTGTCCGACGCGCTGACCCGCGGCCCCGCCGTGGTGCTGTTCGTGCGCGGCGGTTGGTGCCCGTTCTGCGCCATCACGCTGCGCGCATATGACCGTGTGCGCGCGGCCCTGCTGCGCGAGGGGGCGTCGCTCGTGGCGATCTCGCCGGCCACGGTGCAGAACGTGAAGGCGTCCGCCGATCGGGAATTCCTGCGCTACCAGCTGTTGTCCGACACGGCGTTGAAGGTGTCGACCACGTACGGCCTGGTGTGGGAGCCCGATCCGGCGTTGCGCAAGGTGTATCTGAAACTCGGCCACGACGTGCCGCGCATCAACGACACCGCGGACTGGCGCCTGCCGATCCCCGCCGGCTACGTGATCGGGCAAGACGGTATCGTGCATGCCTGTCGCGTGAGCCCGTCGGTCACCGGCCGTCTGTCGCCCGGCGAGGCCTTGGAAGGGGTGAAGGCGGCTTCCCCCCGGCCGAAGGTGCGCCAGGAGGCGGACGGAGGGGTGTGACAACCGGCGGCGGCGGTGTAGACCGCGCCGATGTCCCACACGACCTTCGCCCCACCGCTGTCACCTCCGTTGCGGCTGACCGAGATCCGCCTTCCCCTCGGCCATGACGACGCGGCGCTGGCGGGCGCGGTTCGGCTCCGGCTCGGGGCCGATGCCCCTGCACTGGCCGATTACAGCGTCGCCCGCCGGGCCATCGATGCGCGCAAGAAATCAACCATCTTTCTCACCTATTCCATCGACGTCACGCTGACGGACCCCGATGCCCATCACCGGCTCGCGGCACAGCCCGGCATCCGGCCAACGCCGGACACCACCTACCGCCCGGTGGCCCACGCGCCCCACGGTCTCACCCGGCGCCCCATCGTCATCGGCACGGGGCCGTGCGGGTTGCTGGCGGCGCTGATGCTGGCGCGGATGGGGTTTCGGCCGATCATCGTCGAACGCGGCCGCGTGGTGCGCCGCCGCACGCAGGACACCTGGGGCCTGTGGCGTCGTGGCGTGCTGGACCCCGCCAGCAACGTGCAGTTCGGCGAAGGCGGCGCCGGCACGTTCTCCGACGGCAAGCTCTGGAGCCAGATCAAGGACCCCAACCATCTCGGCCGCAAGGTGCTGGAGGAGTTCGTGCTGGCCGGCGCGCCGCCCGAGATCCTCACCGTGGCGCATCCGCATATCGGCACGTTTCGTCTCGTCACGATGGTGGAGAGCATTCGCGCCACCATCGAACGTCTCGGCGGCGAATACCGGTTCGACAGCAAGGTGGTGGATATTCTTGTTGAAGATGCGCAGGTGCGGGGCGTGGTGCTGGAGTCCGGCGAGACCCTGCTGTCCGACCATGTGGTGCTGGCCATCGGGCACAGCGCCCGCGAGACCTTCGCCATGCTGGAGCAGCGCGGCGTGCATATCGAGGCCAAGCCGTTTTCCATCGGGGTGCGCATCGAGCATCCCCAATCGTTGATCGACGCCAATCGCTGGGGCGCGCATGCCGGCCATAAGCTGCTGGGGGCGGCGGAGTACAAGCTGGTGCATCACTGCGAGACGGGCCAGGCGGCCGGCCGCACCGTGTATTCGTTCTGCATGTGCCCCGGCGGCACGGTGGTGGCCGCCACGTCCGAGCCCGGTCGTGTGGTGACGAACGGCATGAGCCAGTATTCGCGCAACGAGCGGAACGCCAACTCCGGCATCGTGGTGGGTATTTCGCCGCAGGACTATCCCGGCGGGCTGATGGCCGGCGTCGCCTACCAGCGGCACTGGGAGGAACGCGCCTTCGTGGCCGGCGGCAGCAACTACAACGCCCCGGTGCAGCTGGTGGGCGACTTCCTGGCCGGGCGCCCCAGTGTGGCGCTTGGCCGTGTGGTGCCCTCGTATCGCCCGGGGGTCACGCCCACCGATCTGTCGTTGTGTCTGCCGGATTTCGCGGTCGCGGCGATCCGCGAGGCGTTGCCCGCCTTCGCGCGCCAGATCAAGGACTACGACATGGCCGACGCCGTGATGACGGGGGTGGAGACGCGCACCTCCGCGCCGGTGCGGATCACCCGCGACGCCTCGTTTCAAAGCCTCAACACACGGGGCCTGTATCCCGCCGGCGAGGGTGCGGGCTATGCCGGTGGCATCCTGTCGGCGGGCGTGGACGGCATCAAGGTGGCGGAGGCGGTGGCGCTGAGCATGGTCGCGAGCCAGGTTTTGCACGCCTGACCGGCTTGCGTGCCAAAACCTTGACGCCTTCTACTCCGCGCGGGGGTCCAGCACGTCGCGCAGCCCATCGCCCAGCAGGTTGAACGCGAGGCTCGTCACCAGAATGGCCACGCCCGGCGCCGTCGCCAGCCACCACGCGCCGGTGAGGTGGCTGCGTCCGGTCGACAGCATCGCCCCCCATTCCGGCGCCGGCGGCTGCGCGCCCAGCCCCAGGAACCCGAGCCCCGCCGCGGTGAGAATGATGCCCGCCATGTTCAGCGTGATGCGCACGATCACCGACGGCAGGCACATCGGCATGATATGGCGCGTGATGATGCGAAACGACGATGCGCCCTGGATGCGCACGGCCGCGATGTAGTCGGCCTTGCGGATCGTCAGCGTCTCCGCCCGCGCCAGGCGCGCGATCGGGGGCCAGGCGGTCAGCGCCACCGCGATGATGGCGTTGCGCAGCCCCGGCCCCAGGGCCGCGACGAACCCCAGCGCCAGGATCAGCCCCGGAAACGACAGGAAGATATCGTTGATCCGCATCAGCGCGCCGTCCACCCAGCCGCCGAAATACCCGGCGGTGGTGCCCACCAGAAGCCCGATGGGCGCCGCGATCACGGCCACCAGCGTTGCGATGTAGAGCGTGGTCCGGCTGCCATAGACCAGGCGTGCGAAGATATCGCGGCCGAGGTCGTCGGTGCCCAGCCAATGCGCCCCGCTCGGCGGCAGCAGGCGCGCATCGAGGCTTTGATCGTCGAACCCGCCCGGTGCGATCAGCGGGGCCGCGATCGCGATGACCACCAAAGCGCAGATGATGCCGAGCCCCAGCAGCGTCAGCGGATTGGCCCGCAGCCGCAGCCAGCCGAAATACAGCCGCTGGAAACTGGCCTGCCGCGGCGAGGACGTGGTCTCCGCCGTCAGCCAGTCTCGGAACGATACGGTGCCGCTCATTTCGTTCTCGGGTCCATCACGCGGTAGAGGATATCGGCCAGCAGGTTCAGGCCGATGAAGATCACGCCCACGATCAGCACGCAGGCGAGCACCGCGTTCATGTCGCCGGCCAGAAGTCCGGAGGTGAGGTAGCGGCCGAAACCGGGCCAGGCGAACACCGTCTCCGTCAGCACCGCGCCCTCCAGCAGGAACGCATAGGCCAGCGCGATCACGGTGACGAGCTGCACGGCGATGTTGCCGAACGCGTGCCGCCAGATCACGCGCATTTTCGACAAGCCCTTGGCCCGTGCGGCGATGATGTATTCCTGGCGCAGCTGCTCCAGCATGAAGCTGCGTGTCAGCCGGCTGATATACGCCATCGAGCCGTATCCGAGGATGGTGCCGGGCAGCACGATGTGGCGCCAGGCGTTCCAGAACACCTCGTATTCCCCGTCGATCAGGCTATCGACCAGCAGCAGCCCGGTATGCGGCTCCACCATGTCGATATACGAAACGTCGAGCCGGCCAGGGCCGCCCACCACGCCCAGGGCCGCGTAAAAGATGATCAGCCCCATCAGGCCCAGCCAGAACGTGGGGCTGGAATACCCCAGCAGCCCCACCACGCGGGCGACATGATCAATCGCCGAGCCGCGATAGACGGCCGCCAGCATGCCGAGCGGCACGCCCACCACCACGCCGATGATGATGGCGAACGTTGCCAGCTCGATCGTGGCGGGGAACACCTTCGCCAGATCGTCCGCCACCCGGTGGCCGGTGAACAACGCGTTGCCGAAATCGGCGTGCAGCATGTCGCGCACGAACAGATAGAACTGCGTGATCAACGGCTTGTCCCGCCCGAGCTGGTGGAACACCATGTCATACGTCGCCTGGTCCGCCTGCTCGCCGATGATGGACACCACCGGGTCCACCGGCAGCATCCGCCCCATGAAGAACGTGAGCGCCAGCAGGCCCAGCAAGGTCGCCGCGATCGACCCTGCCCGTTTCAGGATGGCAATCAGCATCGGGTCACTTCGATGCCGAGCCGTAATCCACGCCGAACGGCGAGATTTCGAAATTCTTCACCGACGACCGCACGGCTATCGCCCGCACCGTTTGAAACATGTAGGCCATCGGCCCGTTGTGCATCATGTAATCCTGGATCTCGTGATACATCGCCGTGCGCTTTCCAACATCGCGCTCCATCCGCGCCGCCTCGGCCTTCTCGTTGATCTCCGCGGACTGCCAGGCCGCCCGCCAGCTCGGATACTGCGCCAGCTTCGCCTCCACCCGGTTGTCGGGATTGACGGCGTGGCGCGAGATCATGCTGTCGGCATCCGGATAGCCGGCACCCCAGCCCACCAGCTGCACCTGGAACTCCCGCGCCCGGCCGCGTGTGAACAGCTGCGCGTCGGCCATCTGCTCCAGCTCCAGTTTGATTCCGATCTTCGCCGCGTTGGAGGCCACGTGCTGGGCGATGGTGGGGCTGATGTTGTTGGCCGACAGGATCATCTTCTTGGTGAAGCCGTCGGGGTAGCCGGCCTCGGTGATCAAAGCCTTCGCCTTCGCGAGATCGAGCGAGAACGGCTGGCCTTCTTTCTTGTCCAGCGCGCCGAACGCGCCTTCCGGCACCAGGGATGCCCGCGGCACGCCCTGGTATTGCAGCACGGTGCGGCCCAGCGCGTCATAGTCGATGAGGTAGCGGAAGGCCTCGCGCACCCGGGGATTGGAGAGGATCGGGTCGGTGCCGTTGAACACCAGGTAGGTGAAACCGTGCATCTGCGTCTGCACGATGTTGATGTCCTTGTTGGCGGCCATCGCCGTCAGATCCTCGGTCTTGAGAAGCCGCGCCACGTCGATATCACCCTGCTCCAGCAACAGCCGCTCGGCGCCGGATTCCGGCACGTGGCGCACGATCACGCGCCGCGTCTTTGGCTTGTCGCCCCAGTAATTGTCGTTGCGCTCCAGGATGACGACGTCGTTGCTGTCCCATTTCGTCACGCGATACGGCCCCACGCAGGCCGGCCCGGTCTTGAAGAACGCGTTGGCGTAGTCGGACTTGCCATCGACCACCTTGGCGTTCTTCTCGCCGATCTCCTTGTCCAGGATCATCGAGGCGTCGTTGTTGGCAAACGCGGCCGACAGAATGAGATCGACGGGATACGGCTTGGCCAGCTTGATCACCACATGGCGATCGCCGTCCGCCTTGATCTGCTCGGCGATGCCCTCCTTCGTGAAGCCCCACTGCGTCAGGTTGGCCGCGTTGCCGAAGCCCAGCAGCACGAAGCGGTGCATCGACCACACCACGTCCGCCGCCGTGGCCGTGCGCCCGCCGGGGAATTTCAAATCCGGCCGCAGCGTGAATGTCAGCGTCAGCCCATCCTGCGACACCGCCCAGCTCTCCGCCGCGCTCGGCAGGATCTTCGACACGTCCTTGGGGTCGAACCGCACCAGCGAGCTGCACACGTTGCCGACGATGTCGTTGCCGTTCACCTCGCCGATCTGCGCGGGATCGAAGGTGATCAGCGCATCGAGGTTCCACGCCATCACCAGCGCGTCGCGCGGCGTCGCGGCCTTGGCACCCGCGCCGAGCCCCAGCAGAACGGTGGAGGACAAAGCCAGCAGGCGGGCAGCGCGGTGAAGCTTCGTCATCCTGGTCTCCTGCACGGGTGGTAATTTCCAAGTGTTGCAGCAATTATCGTGCCTCGCCAGCAGTGCCTGAGATTTTTGCCGCAGGAGGTTCGATGCCCCAGGATCAGATGACCACGTCACCCCCACCCCACGCAGCCCCCGCGCTGGCCGCCCGCTACGGCCACGCCCAGGCGGCCCCGCCGGCCTGGAACGCGGTGCTCGAAACCCTGATGGCGCATCGCTCCGTCCGGGCCTATCTCCCCCACGCCCTGCCGTCCGGCACCACCGAACTGCTCGTCGCCGCGGCGCAGTCCGCCGCCACGTCGTCGAACATGCAGACCTGGAGCGTGGTGGCCGTGCACGACCAGGCGCGCCGCGACCGCCTGGCCGTTCTCGCCGGCAATCAGAAGCACATCTCCGTCGCACCGTTGTTTCTGCTGTTCCTCGCCGACCTCTCCCGGGCGGACCGGATCGGCGCCGCCACCGGTCACGCGATGGAGGGCACCCCCTACACCGAGAGCTTCATGGTGGCCCTGATCGACGCCGCCATCGCCGGCCAGAACGCGACCGTGGCCGCCGAGGCGATGGGGCTCGGCACCGTCTATATCGGCTCCATGCGCAACCATCCCGAAACCGTCGCGGCCGAGATCGGCCTGCCGCCGAACTGCATGGTCGCCTTCGGCCTGTGCGTGGGCCACCCCGATCCCGCGCATCCGTCCTCCGTCAAACCCCGCCTGCCGCAATCCATGATCCTGCATCACGAACAGTACGATGCCAGCCACGACGCAAAGGGCCTCGCCGACTACGAGGCCACCTTTACCGGCTTCCAAAAGCAGGAAGGACTGCCCGCATCGGGCTGGGTGTCGCGCGTGATCGACCGCCTCGGCACGGTGGCCGGCATTGGCGGCCGTGAGCGCATGCGCGATGCGCTGAAGGCGCTGGGAATTCCGTTGGCGTGACCGACTACTCCAAACAGCTCGCCTTCATCGAGACCTGCGACATCCCGCGCAAACTGCGTCAGCTTCTGGCCCAGGCCAAAACCTCCGGCACCACGGTGCTGGAGGAAGCCGCCTTCGCCCGCCTGGTGGAACTCGAACCGCAGGAACTGCCGGGCAGCCTCGAATACGATTTCCTGCGCACCACCGAGGCGTTCGAACGCGTGATCGGCACAAGGCTGAGCCCACTGCGCCAGAAGGTCGCCCGCGAAGGCACCGAACAGGTGCTGCTCGACATCGTGCTCGCGGACGCGATGAGCCAGGATACTCGTAACCGCCTCGATCACGGCCACCCCGAACTCACCACCGAAGCCATCGTGCTTCGCCACCCCAGCCGCTTCGGCGCCGCCACGCTCGAGGCCGCCCGCACCCGATTGCTCGAGGCGGGGGTTCATCCGCGGGATCTTTGATGAAGAAAAGAAACGTTCTTTTGTGAACAAAAGAACCAAAAAACTTTATCAATTGAGGGCATGATGCGGATATTACCGCAACACTTGAGCAATGAATAAAAGTCTTTTTGCTTCTTTTTCTTCAGAAAAAGAAGATTTCTTCTACGTTCGCACCACCGCCGCCATACGCTCCAGAACCGCGCAGACCGCCGCCGTGTCATCCCCCCCGTGCCCCTGCGCCTGCGCCGCCGCGTAGATTGGAATCGTCGCCGAGAAGGTGGGCGTCGGCACGCCCAGCGATGTCGCGAACCGGCCGATCACGTCCATGTCTTTCTGCCAGATATCGATCTTCATCGTGGCCGGCAGATAGTCGTCCCGCGCCATCATCGGCGCCCTCAGCTCGAAAATCCTCGACCCCCCGGCACCGCCTGGAATCAGCGCCGCCACCTGGGCGGGATCCAGCCCCGCCTTCATGCCCAGCACCATCGCCTCGGCCGACGCCACGTTGTGGATGGCAACCAGAAGATTGGCCACGAACTTCATCTTCGTGCCGTTGCCGAATGCGCCCACGTTGTGAGTTGCCTTGGTGAACGCCGCATAAAACGGCCGCAGTGCCTCGATCGCGGCGCTGTCGCCGCTGGCGAAAATCACCAGATCGCGCGCCGCCGCCTGCGCCCCGGTGCCCGAAATCGGGCAATCCAACGGCACATGCCCCGCGCCCTGCAACACCCCGGCAAACGCCATCTTGTCGTCCAGCGCCAACGTGCTCGCCTCGATCACCACACGCGACGGCGCGCCCGATTCCGCGATGGCCCGCGCCGTCGCCAGAACCGCCCTGGGCGAGGGCAGGGACGTCATGATCACCGGCGCTTGCATCGCCAGGTCCGCCGCCGACGCGCATGACACCAACCCCGCCGCCGCGAGATCGGCCACCACCGCGGCATCGGGGTCGTAACCGAACACCTGCCAGCCCTGCGCCAGCAGGTTGCGCGCCATGGCGCCGCCCATGATTCCCAGCCCCACGATCCCGATGCATTCGGCCATCACCGTCCCCCTGTTTTTATCATTCGATCCCGTATGATACGGATGGCCGCAAGCAGCAACAAACAGAGGAAACACACATGCGCATCGGAATGATCGGCCTCGGCCGCATGGGCTCGGCCATGGCCGCCCGCCTCATGGAATGCGGCCACGACGTCACGGTCTGGAACCGCACCGCCGCGCGTGCGGAATTCCTCGTCGCCGCCGGCGCCACGCTGGCCGCCACCCCCATGGCGCTGGTGGCCGCCGTCGATGTCGTCGTCGTCATCATGTTCGACGCCCTGGCTTTACAGGCCGTCTTTCACGGCGAGAACACCATTCTCGCCGCCCCGCTGGCCGGCAAACTGATCATCGAGATGAGCACCGTTCGCCCCGAGGTCGAACAGGCGCTGAGCGAAGCCGTGGCCCTGCGCGGCGGCCTGTTCCTCGAATGCCCCGTGGGCGGCACCACCGGCCCCGCGCGCCAGGGAAAACTTCTGGGACTTGCGGGCGGCTCGGATGAGGCCTTCGCCCAGGCCAAACCGGTGCTCGACCAGCTTTGCCGCCGCGTCGAGCATATCGGCCCCGCCGGCGCCGGTGCGGCCATGAAACTCGCCATCAACCTGCCCCTTGCCGTTTTTTGGCAGGCATTCGGCGAGGCCTGCGCCCTGGTGCGCCATCTCGGCATCGCGCCTGACAGGCTCGTCGAACTCTTCAACGACACCTCGGGCGCCGCGCGTGGCCTGCAAAATCGCGCCGATGCGGTGGCGGCGGCCCTTGCCGGCGGTGACGGCGGAGACGCCACCTTCGATCTCGACGGCATCGTGAAAGACCTGCGCACCATGCTGGCCGAGGCCCGGTTCCGGGGCTTCGATTTGCCCGTCGCCGCCACCGCGCTCGGCGTCTACGACCGCGCCGCCCGCGCCGGGCATGGCGCCAAAGACACAAGCTGGGTGCCCACCATCTGGGCGAAAGCGGCCGACGCGCCGCAGAAACCCACGCGCCTCACGCTCGACCTTGCCCAGCTCATCGCCCAGACCGGGTTGCTCAAAGGCCGTGAGCTCAACCTGGCCCCGCTCACCGTGGCCGTGCTGGATGCCGGCGGCCACCTGGTGAGCTTTCAGCGCGAGGACAATTCGGGGATCCTGCGGTTCGACATCGCGTTCGGCAAAGCCTGGGGCGCGCTCGGCATGGGCTTTGGCTCGCGCGAGCTGTTCGAGCGCGCCAAGTCCAACCCCGCGTTCATCGGGGCGATCGCGGCCGCCAGCGGGGGGCGCGTCGTTCCCGTCCCCGGCGGCGTGCTGATCAAGTCGCATGACGGTGCGGTGCTCGGCGCGGTGGGCGTTTCCGGCGATACGTCGGACATGGACGAAGCCTGCATTCTCGCCGGCATCGAGGCCGCGGGTTTCATCCCCCAAACCGGCGCCTGATCGCATACGCGGCCTGACGAACCCAAACCGGAGGGCGTGGCATCACCATCAGCCCGGCTGATGCCACGACCCAGAATCCATAATGCTGACTTCTCCGCGCCCGTCCGCTAAGAGTGCAGAAACCAAGAATTGGAGGAACCCGCCATGAATCTCGGCTTCTTCACCATGCCGATCCACCCGCTGGAAAAGGATTGGCGCCAATCCCTGCGCGAGGACCGCGAGGCGTTCATCCTCGCCGACGAACTCGGTTTCACCGAAGCCTATTGCGGCGAGCACGCCACCGACCAGGCCGAGAACATCACATCGTGCGCCCTGTTCCTCGCCACGCTCGTGGGCCAGATCAAGCAGATGCGTCTGGGCACCGGCACCGTGAACATGCCGAATTCGCATCCCGCCCGCATCGCCGCCGAAATCGCCATGCTCGACCATCTGCTCGATGGACGCTTC
>JANYFG010000030.1 GCA_025362815.1 Rhodospirillales bacterium | reverse complement strand
GGATTATCGCGCTTCGGGAGATTGTTCTTGCAGACATGCAGATATCTTTATATACGACCGCTCGCACAGAACACCGTCGGTTTCAGGAGAAGACCCGCATGACCATCGACCCCGACTACAAGGTCAAAGATATCGCGTTGGCCGAGTGGGGCCGCAAGGAAATCTCCATGGCCGAGGATGAAATGCCTGGGCTGATGGCGATTCGGCGGGAATATGGATCGTCCCAGCCGCTGAAAGACGCGCGCATCGCGGGCTGCCTGCACATGACTATCCAAACGGCCGTTCTGATCGAGACGCTGACCCATCTTGGCGCCACCGTCCGCTGGTCGTCCTGCAACATCTTCTCGACCCAGGACCATGCCGCCGCCGCGGTGGCTGCCGCCGGCACGCCGGTTTTTGCGTGGAAGGGCATGAGCGAGGAGGAGTTCTGGTGGGCGATCGAGCAGACCCTGCGCGGCCCCGTGCAGGCTGACGGGACACGCTGGACGCCGAACCTCATCCTCGATGACGGCGGCGACGTGACCGGGCTTGTGCACTCCAAGTATCCCGAGATGCTCGAGAGCATCAAAGGTCTGTCCGAAGAGACCACCACGGGCGTGCATCGCCTGTGGGAGATGGCGAAGAACGGCAAGCTGAAGGTGCCGGCCATCAACGTGAACGACAGCGTCACCAAGTCGAAGTTCGACAATTTGTATGGCTGCCGCGAGAGCCTGGTGGATGCGATCCGTCGCGGCACCGACGTGATGATGGCCGGCAAGGTTGCCATCGTGTGCGGCTTTGGCGACGTGGGCAAAGGCTCGGCCGCCTCGCTGCGCCAGGCCGGCTGCCGTGTGCTGGTGACGGAGATCGACCCGATCTGCGCGTTGCAGGCGGCGATGGAAGGCTATGAGGTTGTGACGCTGGAAGACGCCGCCCATCGTGGCGACATCTTCGTGACGGCCACGGGCAACGTGGATGTCATCACCATCGATGACATGCGCAAGATGAAGCATCGCGCGATCGTGGCCAATATCGGCCATTTCGACAGCGAGATCCAGATCGAGGCGCTGCGCAACTACAAGTGGGACAACGTGAAGCCGCAGGTGGACGAAGTGGTGTTCCCGGACGGCAAGCGCTTGATCGTGCTGTCGGAAGGCCGCCTCGTGAACCTGGGCAACGCCACCGGTCACCCGAGCTTCGTGATGTCGGCCAGCTTCACCAACCAGGTGCTGGCGCAGCTCGAGCTCTGGACGGCGCCGGCCGGCAAGTATGAGAACCAGGTCTACACCTTGCCCAAGCACCTCGATGAGAAGGTCGCCGCGCTGCATCTGGAAAAGGTTGGCGCGAAGCTGACCAAACTGTCGCCCAAGCAGGCCGAATACATCGACACGCCGGTGTCCGGCCCGTTCAAACACGAGCTCTACCGCTACTAAGATGGCGTGAAGCATGGCCCGATGAGATGATTCGTTCGATGTGACGAAATTATCATCGGGCCATGCACATGATTTTAATCTTTAGCCGTTATAGCCCTCCCTCACTTGGGGGCCATTATGACGGACACCACCACCGCGATGCGCCGATTTCGGTCTGAACAACCTTTGACCGATGCCGTTCGCCTGGCGTTGGGCGATGTGCGTGAGGGGTCGGCCGTGGCGGATTACTGTTTCCTCGAGCGATGGGAACTGTCCCCGTCTCCGGGCGCCGCCGCGGCTTTGCGTGTGACGCAGATCCGGCGCGCCAACCCGGCGCTGGCGGCGGCGGTGCGGGCCGAGCTGGCGCTGCGCGCCGGAGCCCTATCTGGCCGGCCTGACCCGGTGCGCGTTCAAACGGGTTCGAGGCGGATTTCGGCGCTCCCTCCCAATCTTGCCTAGATATCACCGCTCTGGCAGCGTGCGGCCTCGTATCGGGAGGCGGCAATGGCTGTGAACAAGGTGTATCCAAGCGCCGCGGCGGCACTGGATGGCGTGATGCATGACGGCATGATGATCATGTCCGGCGGCTTTGGGCTTTGCGGCATTCCGTCTGTGCTGATCGAGGCGATCCGCGAGTCCGGCGCGCAGAACCTCACCTGCATCTCGAACAATGCCGGGATCGACGATGCCGGGCTTGGGCTGCTTTTGGTCACGCGGCAGATCAAGAAGATGATCAGCTCGTATGTCGGTGAGAACGCCACGTTTGCGAAGCAGTTTTTGGCCGGCGAATTGGAGATCGAATTCAATCCACAGGGCACTTTGGCCGAGCGGATCCGCGCCGGCGGCGCCGGGATCCCGGCGTTCTTCACCAAGACGGGCGTTGGCACCCAGATCGCCGAGGGCAAAGAGATTCGGGCGTTCGACGGCGCGACCTACGTGATGGAACGGGGCCTGTGGGCCGACCTTGCCGTTATTCATGCGTGGAAGGCGGATACCGAGGGCAATCTGGTGTATCGAAAGACGGCGCGAAACTTCAATCCCATGATGGCCACGGCCGCCACGATGGTGGTGGTGCAGGTGGAGCACCTGGTGCAGCCGGGCGAGATCGACCCGGACCACATCATCACGCCCGGCATTTTCGTCAATCGCATCGTGCACGTGCCGAACGTTGAAAAACGGATCGAGCAGCGCACCGTGACCAAAGCAGCGTAAGGAGCGACACATGCCCTGGACCCGCGCCGAAATGGCCGCCCGCACCGCCCGCGAATTGCAGGACGGCTTTTATGTCAATCTCGGGATCGGCATTCCCACCCTGGTGGCCAACTACGTGCCGGCCGGGATGAACGTGCAGCTGCAAAGCGAGAACGGCATGCTGGGCATCGGCCCTTTCCCCCTTGAAGGCACCGAGGACGCCGATCTCATCAACGCCGGCAAGCAGACCGTGAGCGAGCTGCCCACCACCAGCTATTTCGATTCTGCCGCGAGCTTTGCCATGGTGCGCGGCGGGCATATCGACCTGTCCATCCTGGGCGCCCTTCAGGTGGCCGAGAACGGCGACCTCGCGAACTGGATGATCCCCGGAAAGATGGTCAAGGGCATGGGCGGCGCCATGGACCTCGTGGCCGGCGTGAAGCGCGTGGTGGTGCTGATGGAGCACACGGCGGGCGGCAAGCCCAAACTTTTGAAAGCCTGCACCCTGCCGCTGACCGGCGCCGGCGTGGTGGACATGGTGGTGACGGAACTGGGTGTGTTCGACATCACGCCGCATGGCGTGGTGCTGGTGGACATCGCCCCCGGCGTAACCCTGCCCGAGATCGAGGACAAGACCGAGGCCAGCTTCACCGTGCATCCGGATCTGAAGCTGGCGGCCTGAGCCGCATCAGCCGGTGAATTCCTGATGGGCCGCGGCATATCCGGCCGGGTCCTGGTGCTTCCAGGCCGCAAGCCCGTCCGGATCGAGCGTGTCCCAGCCGCGCGTGGCGCGTAGGAATTCGATGAAGGCGGTCCGTTCGGAACAGGCCTCGGCTTCGTCAATCGGGTGCCACATCATAATCCTTGGCGGGGGGCCTTGCTCCCGCGTGAAACGGGGTCTATATCGCCGCCTCCCTTACAGAGGGAACGCGGCCTTCCCCAGCGAAGGTAGCACGCGGCGATGTGGGGCTGTAGCTCAGTTGGGAGAGCGCCTGAATGGCATTCAGGAGGTCAGCGGTTCGATCCCGCTCAGCTCCACCACTTCGCCGGACCGACTGTCCTTATTTCACAGATGTGCGCGTGCCGGGTGGTGGCTGCTTTTTGGTGGCTGTCCTGGCATCCGTCGCGATCGAAAGGATTTTTCATGCGCCGTTATTTTGTGCCTCTCGCTTTGCTGCTGGCATTCCCTGCCATGGCGCAGGCGCCTTCCATCTCGGTTGCGAACGCCTGGGCGCGGGCCACCACCGCGAGCCAGACGGTGGGCGGGGTGTTTCTCACGATCACCGACACGGGGGGGCCGGACCGCCTGCTCTCCGCCAGCAGCCCTATCGCCGACATGCTGGAGCTGCATGAGACGGTGGCCGATGGCGACGTGATGAAGATGCGCCCTGTGACGGCGTTGCCGCTGGCCGCCGGGCAGACGGTGGAGCTCAAGCCCGGCAGCTATCACCTGATGGCGATGGGGCTGAAGCAGCCGCTCTCGCCCGGCGCCACGTTTCCGGTGACGTTGACGTTCGAGAAGGCGCCACCCGTGACGGTGATCGCGACCGTGGGCAAGGCCGGCGCCTCCAGCCCGGCAATGGGCACTGCAATGAGCCCTGGCATGGATCACGGCGCGATGCACAAGATGCCGTAGCGTGTTCTGATGAAGGCTAAGCCGCCCAGATCGGGTCCTTTAGCCGGGCCACGAAGGCGGTGTGCGCCGCGATGGTGGCTTCATCCACCGTGATGGGGTGCGGCGTGCGGGGGCCGGCCAGCCTGTATTGGGTGACGGGCATCGCGCCCTGGTCGTCATCGGCCAGGCCCAGGCCACGCTGGCGGCCGCCTGTCAGCTCGACATAGACCTCCGCCAGCAGCTTGCAGTCCAGCAGCGCATTGTGGGTGGTGCGGGCGGACAGGTCGATGTCGAAGCGCCGGCACAGCGCGTCCAGGCTGTTGGGCATGCCGGGAAAGCGGAGTTTCGCCAGGGCCAGCGTGTCGATCATGCGGCCGCGATCGAGCTTCGGCAGGCCGATGCGGGCGAATTCGGCGTCCATGAAGCCGAAGTCGAAATTCGCGTTGTGCGCGATGAGCTTCGCATCGCCGATGAAGTCCAGGATGTCCTGGGCCACCGCTGCGAACAGCGGCTTGCCTTCGAGGTCTGCGATCAGGATGCCGTGCACGCGGGATGCTTCGGGCGGGATGTCGCGTTCGGGGTGGATCAGGCGGTGAAAATGCCGGTCCGTCGGCAGATCGTTGATCAGCTCGATGGCGGCGAATTCGATCACGCGGTCGCCGGTCAGCGGGTCCAGCCCGGTGGTTTCGGTGTCGAACAGCACGGAGCGCTCGGCGCCGGAGGATGGTGCGGTGGGCTGGCTCATGCCTCCTCCTCCTCGCCGCTATGCCGGCGCGCGCCGAGCTCCTCCAGATCCAGTTCGTGTTCAAGCGCGTGCAGCACGCTGTCGTGGATCTCGCCCTTGTGATGGAGCTCCAGCAGCTCGACCCGCCCGGCGGCAACCAGGGCCAGAATCATGTCGAAATGCGCGCTCCGGGCGGCGGCCAGGGATCCGTTGGCTTCCACGTAGCGGTGCGTGGCTCTTGCGCGATACTCGTATTGCTCGAGCAGGCGGGGATGCTGCGGGGTGCCATCGTCGCCGACCGCACGGCGGATCACGTCGAGCTGGGCCTGCGCCAGGACGGCGCGCGCCTGTGACTCGTCCAGCGTTGTGCTCTTGGCGTCGGGCAGCCTGTCCAGGCCCATCGCCCGGATGAGCGGCGCCAGCGTGGCGCCCTGGATCAGCACGGTGACGAGAATGACGGCGAAGGTTGCCAGCAGGATGAAGTCACGGCCCGGCATCGCCTCCGGGAGGGAGAGCGCCGCGGCCAGGCTGACCACGCCGCGCATGCCCGCCCAGCTCATGATGAGCGGCACGGCGATGGGCGTGGAGGTGCCGAGATGGCGCCGGGCATGCGGCAGCACGCGTCTGAAATAGACCGACGGGAAGATCCAAACGAAGCGCGCGATCACCACGGCGGCCACGACGCAGGCCACGGCGGGCGCCAGATACTGCACCGCAACGGGGCCTTCGCCGAGGCGCAGCAGGATGCTGCGAAGCGACAGGCCGATCAGGATGAACACCAGGGATTCCAGAACGAAGACGACGATCTCCCAGACCGCCTTGGCCTGCATGCGGGTGGCGGCGCCAAGCCGGCTATGCTGCCGCCAGCCCATCAGCAGGCCGCAGGCGACGGTGCAGAGCACGCCGGAGACGCCGATCGCCTCGCCGCCGATATACGATGCCCAGGCGGCCAGCAGGCTCGCGATGATCTGCATATGCACCTGGCGCAGCCGGGCCAGCAGCCACATGACCACCACGCCGAAGCCCGCGCCCGCCAGCACGCCGCCGCCCGCCACCAGCACGAAGCTGCCGGCGGCCTCGGCGGCGTTGAAGCCGCCCGTCATGGCGGCCACCACGGCGAAGCGGAACAGCACCAGCCCCGTGGCGTCGTTCACGAGGCTTTCGCCTTCCAGCAGCACCATCATCCGTGGCGGCAGCCGCACCCGCTGCAGCACCGCCTTGGCGGCCACCGAATCCGGCGGCGAGATGATGGCGCCGAGTGCGAAACACGCGGCCCACGGCAGCCCCGGCACCACCGCGTGCGCCACCACGCCCACGATCAGCGTGGTGAAGATCACCGCGCCGACGGCAAGCTGCAGAATGATGCCGAGATTGGCGCGGAAATCTCGCCAGACCGTGAACCAGGCGCTCGACATCAGCAGCGGGGGCAAGAACAGCACCAAGGTGAGGTCGGGGTCGAGCTTCACGTCCTGCCCCCAGGGCGCGTCCGGCGAGGGCGGCAGCAGGGCCATCAGCATGCCGCCCAGAATGAGGGCGGCGGCCGGTGGCAGGCCGATGCGCCGCGCCGCCAGCTCCAGCGGGATCACCAGGGCCAGAAGGAGCAGGACGAGCTCGAAAAGCTGAACGGGGGTCATGGCGATTTCATCGCGCGAATACCGCCTTGCAGGCAAGCGCGCCAAAGGCCCGGCCAGAACGATAAGTGCGGGTTGCATCTGGCGCTGACGGCAAAGCTGGGGTGGAATAAGAAAAAATGGTTCGGGCCCGAACAGACGACCGCGCCCCGGGGGAGAAAGACGTGTCAGATTTCGTCGCCACACATCGCATCACGCATGCGGCCACTCTGCGGATGATGACCGCCGGGCTGGCCCGGGCCACCGAGCTGGGCGCCTTGGTCAGCATCGCCGTGGTGGACGCCAGCGGGGAGCTTCTGGCCTTCGTGCGGATGGATGGCGCCCGGCTGTTTTCCGCCCGCGCCACCATCAAGAAGGCCGTGACATCGGCGTCTCAGCGGCTGCCCACCGGGTATTTCGACAAGGCCGGCGAGGTGAGCATGCAGATCCGCATGGATGGCGATTTCACCAATATTCCGGGCGGCTTTCCCATTGTGGTGGATGGCCAGGTGATCGGCGGCGTGGGGGCCGGCGGGGCGGCGATCGACCATGATGTGGACGTGGCGAAAGCGTGCCTGGCTGCCATCGGGCAGGTGGTGGCATGAGCGCGACCCTGGCTGAGGCCGATCCCGGTGCGGGTGCCGACCTCGCCTGGTTGAAGCAGCTTTTCGTGGTGGTGGTGCCGGTGGCGCTGTGGTTCGCCCCGTTGGGCCTGGCGCCGTTGGCCCAGCACGGTTTGGCGATCACCGTGTTCATGGTGCTCGGCTGGATCGTGGAGGTGACCGAATACGCCATTGTGGGGCTGATCGGCTGCTTTTTGTTCTGGGCGCTGGGCCTTGTGAAGATCGACGTGGCGTTCGGCGGTTTTTCCGATGCGACCACCTGGTTCATCTTCGCGGCGTTGCTGTTCGGCACCCTGGCCACCAACACCGGCATTGCGGCCAGGATTGCCAACGCGGTGATGCGCAGGGTGCGGCCCACCTATAGCGGATTGCTGTTCGGCCTGGTGGTGACCAGCTTTTTGCTGACGTTCATCGTGCCCACCGGCACCTCACGCGTGGCGATCATGGCCACCATCACCATCGGGCTGATCGGCGCGCTGGGTCTTGCGCGTGGCAGCCGGGAAGCGACGGGCATGTTTCTTATCAGCACCTACACGTCGGCCTTGTTCGATAAGTCGATGGTGGCCGGCGCGGCCTCGATCACCGCGCGCGGGCTGATGGAGAAGACCGGCGGGGTGAGCGTGGCGTGGAGCGAGTGGTTCGTGGCCTATGCGCCGTGCGACCTGCTGGTGATCGTCTCGTGCTGGTGGCTCACGCTGAAGCTTTTCCCGGCGGCACCGGGCAAGCTGGAGGGTGGCGAGGCGTATCTGGAGGAACAGGCGCGCGGCTTTGGGCCGATGACGGGCATGCAGATGCGCGCGGCGGTGCTGCTGCTCGGCGCCGTGCTGCTGTGGGTGACCGATTTCGCGCATCACATCCCCGCCGCCGTGATCGGCATGGGCGTGGTGCTGGTGGCCTTGCTGCCGCGTATCGGCGTGCTGACGGTGGACGATTTGAAGCGGGTGAACTACCTGCCCTTCCTGTTCGTGGCGTCTGCCATCAGCATGGCGGGCGCGCTGTCGGCCACCAAGGGGCTGGACGTGCTGACCGATTTCGTTTTCGGCCGGATCGGGCCGCTGATGGATGGGCCGTTGATGACGACGGTGGTGCTCTACTGGTCGGCGTTCCTTTATCATTTCCTGCTGGCCAGCGAGATCTCGATGCTGGCGTCGTCCATTCCGCCGCTGATGACCTTCGCCAAGACGCATGGCCTGAACCCGAAGGTTGTGGGCCTGATCTGGACCTTCGCCGCGGGCGGCAAGCTGTTCGCTTATCAGAACGCCGTTTTGGTCGTGGGATTTTCGTTCGGTTATTTCCGCGGCCGCGACCTGATCCGGCTCGGCCTGCTGCTCAGCCTTGCCGAATTCATTTTCCTGATCCCCACCGTACTCTTTTACTGGCCGTTGCTGGGGCTGAAATGAGGGTCCTGATGTAGCGTTTGAGCTGGCGCAGCGCGTGATGGCGGGACAGGCCGGTCTGGATCACCTGATGGGCGCGTTGCCGCTTCTCCCGGTCCGGCGTTTGGCGGGCGATGATGGCGGCGATCTGGCCAGGGTCCATCTTCCGGCGCCGGCCCACGCGCTGCATCTGCACGGCGCGCGGGGCGGAGACCACCACCACCTCGTCCACCCGCCCGGCGCCGTGGGTTTCGAACAGCAACGGGATATCCAGCACCGCCGCGCGGGCGCCGGACGCCCGGGCGCGCGCGAGGAAGCGGCGTTCCAGGCGGCGGACCAGGGGGTGGACGATCGATTCCAGCGTTTTGAGCGCGACGGGGTCGCTGAGCACGATCCGTCGCAAGGCGGCGCGGTCGAGCACGTTGTGCGCCACCGTGCCTGCAAACGCCGATGCGATGGCGGGCAATGCGAGGCCGCCTGGCGCTTGCAAGCCGTGCACCGCGGCATCCGCGTCGAACACCGGGATATGCGCGCGGCGGAATGCGGCGGCGGCGGTGGATTTGCCCATGCCGATGCCGCCTGTCAGGCCGATGATTTTCATTTTGGAGGCAACACGGTTTGGTCCAAGCACATATCACGGAACTGACACACTCGCGCGAGCCGTTGCGAGGCTAGAGGGAGGGCTGATCATGTCAATCCAACACCCCCTTTCCCCCATCCAGACCGGTGCCGCCGTGCGGCTGGTCGATATCCGCCGCGCCTGGGGCAGCGCCGTGGCCCTGGGAGGGGTGTCGTTCACCGTGGCGGCGGGCACGTTCTGCGTGCTGCTCGGCCCCTCCGGCTGCGGGAAGACCACCTGCCTGCGCATCGTGGCGGGGCTGGACCAGGCGACCGGCGGGCGGGTGGAGATCGGCGGGCGCGACGTGACGGCGCTGCCGCCGGCCGAGCGTGGCGTGGCGATGGTTTTTCAGTCGTATGCGCTGTTCCCGCATCTGAGCGTGGCCGAGAATATCGTGTTTGGCCTCAAGGCCCGCTCGGTGCCGGCGGCCGAGCGTGGGCGGCGGCTGGAGCGGGCGGTGGAGATTCTGGGCATCTCGGCGTTGTTGCAGCGCCGGCCGGGCCAGCTCTCCGGCGGCCAGCAACAGCGCGTGGCGTTGGGGCGCGCCATCGTGGCGGAGGCGCCGGTGTGTTTGATGGACGAACCGCTGTCCAATCTCGACGCGCAGCTGCGGGCCGATATGCGGCGCGAGATCCTGGCGCTGCAACGGCGCCTGGGCATCACCATGCTGTACGTGACGCATGACCAGACCGAGGCGATGGGCATGGCCGATCAGGTGATTCTGTTGCGTGGCGGGCGGATCGAGCAGGATGCCGCGCCGGCGGATCTTTACGCCACACCCGCCACCCGCTTTGCCGCCAGCTTCGTGGGCACGCCGCCGATGAACCTGTTCTCCCTGCCCGGCGAGACGGCGGTGGTCGGCGTGCGGCCCGAGGACATGCGGCTGGGCGATGCCGGCCTGCCCGCTTCGGTGATCCACGCCGAATATCTCGGCGCCGATACCATCTTGTCCTGCGATCTCGCGGGCCAGACCTGCCTGGCCCGGCTGCCCGGCCGTGTGCGGCTGGAGGCCGGCACGCCGGTGCTGCTCGATTTCGACCGAAACACCCTGCATCGCTTCGATGCTGATACCGGAACGCGTCTTTCCTGATCTGCAACCAAAGGACATCATCATGTCTATCTCTCGCCGCGCCTTGCTCGCCACCTCGGCCACCCTCGCCATGCCGGCCATTGCCCGCGCGGACACCACCACGGTGGAGTTCTACTTCCCGGTGGCGGTGGGCGGCCCGGTGACGAAAGTGATCGATGGATTCGCCGCGGATTTCATGAAGGAGAACCCGGACGTCACGCTGAAGCCGGTCTATGCCGGCAACTACACGGACACGCTGACCAAGGCGGTGACCGCCACGAAGGCCGGCCAGGGGCCGCAGTTGGCCGTGCTGCTATCCACCGATGCGTTCTCGTTGATCGATGACGAGCTGATCGTGCCGTTCGACAACACCGCCGACGACAAGGCGTGGCTGGCCGGCTTCTATCTGGCGTTCATGGCGAACGGGCAGATCAACGGCCGCACATGGGGCGTGCCGTTCCAGCGCTCCACCATCGTGATGTACTACAACAAGGACGCCTTCAAGGAAGCCGGGCTGGACCCGGAGCGCGCGCCTGCCACCTGGGCCGAACATGCTGATTACGCCAGCACACTCACGAAACGCGAGGGGGATCGTGTAACGCGTTGGGGGGTGCAGATTCCGGCCACCGGGTTCACCTATTGGCTGCTGCAGGCGATGGTGAGCGAGGCCGGTGGCGCCATGATGACGGATAACGGCACCAAGGTGACGTTCACCGATCCGGCGGTGGTGGATGCGCTGCAATACTGGGTGGATCTGAACAAGGTGCACAAGGCGCATGCGCCGGGGATCGTGGATTGGGGTGTGACCCCGCGCGACTTCCTGGAAGGCAAGGCCGCGATGATCTGGCACACCACCGGCAACCTCACCAACATCCGCACGAACGCGAAGTTTCCTTTTGGCGTCGGCATGCTTCCGGCGGGCAAGCGCCGTGGCAGCCCCACGGGCGGCGGCAATTTTTACGCGTTCAAGGGCATGACCCCGGCGCAGCAGGCAGCGAGCGGAAGGTTCCTGAAATGGGTGACGGCGCCGGAACGCGCGGCGGCGTGGGGTGTGGCCACCGGATATGTCGCCACCTCGCCCGCCGCGTGGCAGACGCAGACGATGAAGGATTACGTGGCCGGCTTTCCCGCCGCCGCCGTGGCGCGTGACCAGCTGCAATACGCGGTGCCGGAATTCTCCACCCACGACAACCAGCGCGTGGTGACCTTGCTCGATGACGAGCTGCAGGCCGCCCTGCTGGGGACGAAAACGGTCAAGGCCGCGCTGGAGGACGCCCAGGCCGGCGCCACCCGCATTCTTCGCCCGTTCCAGAAATCGTGATCCTGTCTGAAGGAAACCACACCATGCTCCATCGTCGCACGCTCCTGGCCACCGCCGCGGCCACGCTCGCCGCCCCTGCGGTGGTACGGGCCCAGACCACCCGCGCCATCAGCTTCTACTACCCGATCGCCGTGGGCGGCCCGCTGACGGCCATCATCGACGGCTATTGCCGCGACTTCGCGAGCGAAAGCGGCATCGAGGTGAAGCCGGTATATGCCGGCAACTACAACGAGACGCTGGTGAAGGCCGTGACCGCCATCAAGGGCGGCGAGGGTCCGCATCTGGCGGTGCTGCTGGCGGCCGAGATCCACGCCGTGCAGGACATGGACATCCTCGTTTCGCTCGAAGACCTTGGCGCGGACGCGAAGTGGGTCGATGGCTTCTATCCGGCGTTCATGGCGAACAGCCGCAAGCTCGGCAAAACCTGGTCGGTGCCGTTCCAGCGTTCCACCGCCGTCGATTACTACAACAAGACCTTGTTCACCGAGGCAGGCCTCGACCCCGAGCATTTCCCGACGACGTGGGACGGCATGGTGGAAGCCGGGCGGAAGCTTTTGAAATCGGCGGGCGGCAACACCACGCGCTGGGGGTTCAAACTCGCGTCCGACACCGGCAACGCGCAGTGGACCTTCGGTGCGCTGGCGAACCAGGCCGGCGGCATTCTGATGAACGAGGCTGGGACTGAAACGTTTTTCACCGACCCAAAGGTGGTCGAGGCGCTCACGTATTGGCGCGGCCTGGCGTTCGACAGCAAGATCACGCCGCAGGGCACCACGGCGTGGGGCACGCTGCCTTCGGACTTTCTGGAGGGCAACACGGCGATTATCCAGAGCACGACAGGCAACCTCACGAACCTGCGCGACAAGGCGGGCTTCCCGTTCGGCGTGGCGGGCCTGCCGGGCAAGGCGGGTGTGCGCACCGTGGTGGGCGGCGGCAATCTGTATTTCATGAAGCATGCGAGCGAGGCCGAGCGAAAGGCGTCTCTGGCGTTCGCACGCTTCCTGTCGACGCCGGAGCGCGCGGCGGACTGGTGCATGAAAACGGGATACATCGCCACGCGACCCGAGGCGTGGGAGACGGCGGCGCTGACTGCCTACGTGGCGAAGTTCCCCGCCGCCAACGTGGCGCGCGGCTATCTTCCGGTTGCCACCGGCGAGCTTTCCACCTTCGAGAACCAGCGGGTTCAGGTGGCGCTCACCAACCAGATCCAGGCGTGCCTGGCTGGGACCAAGACGCCGTCTGAGGCTTTGGCCGATGCCCAGGCGGAGGCCGATCGCATCCTCAAGCCGTTCCGTCGCGGCTGACGCATGCGGCGTGAGTCACTTTGGGCCTGGGCGCTGATACTGCCGGCATTGGTGATGCTGATGGCGTTCACGCACTGGCCGGCCGTGGCGACGCTATGGGATTCGCTTTATTCCACCCCGCGCGGCAGCCGGCCGCCGGTTTTCGTGGGGGGTGCGAATTTTCGCGACCTTCTCGACGATCCTGTGTTTCTCACGGTTTTGATCAACAACGCCTGGTATGCGGCGGTGACGATTCCGGCCTCGGTGGCGCTTTCGTTGCTGATGGCGCTGTCGGTGAACACCGCGCTGCCGGGCCGGTCCTTGGTGCGCATGGCGTATTTCACGCCGACGATTCTGCCG
The DNA here is from genome assembly GCA_025362815.1 of Rhodospirillales bacterium. GTDB lineage: Bacteria > Pseudomonadota > Alphaproteobacteria > Acetobacterales > Acetobacteraceae > CAIQQQ01. The sequence continues at coordinate 9,034 of JANYFG010000030.1, read as the reverse complement.
ATGATCGCGGTTGCGAATATATGGCTGTTCTTCTTCACGCCGGATTACGGGCTGTTCGACCAGATATTGTCGGTGTTCGGCGGGGGACGGCACAACTGGCTCGGCCAGATGTCCACGGCGTTGCCCGCCATGATGGCGGTGGCGGTGTGGAAGGAGGCGGGTTTCTTCATGATCTTCTACCTGGCCGCCTTGCAGTCGATGCCGCCGGATCTGGCCGAGGTGGGGCGCCTTGAAGGTTCGTCGCGCTGGAGCTTCTTTTGGCGCGTGACGTGGCCGTTGCTGATGCCCACGACGTTGTTCGTGATGGTCAACGCCGTGATCAACGCGTTTCGCCTCATCGACCATGTGGTGGTGATGACGCGTGGCGGGCCGAACAATGCCACGAACCTGCTGCTGTATCATATCTACGAAACAGGGTTCCGGTTCTGGGACACGGCTGCGGCGGCCACCATGACGGTGGTGCTGCTGGTGGTTCTGGCCGTTATCGCCGGGCTGCAGTTCGGCTTGCTCGGACGACGGGCGCATTACCGGTGAGCACGCGCGCGCTGGAGATCGTGGCCACCTGGGTTCTGGCCATTCTGTGGGTGTCGCCGCTGGTGTACGCGGTGTGGACGGCGTTCCATCCCAGCGCCTATGCCACGCATTTTTCGTTGTTGGCGCCTTGGACCTTGGCGAATTTCGCCCATGCGTGGGAGGCGGCGCCGTTCGCGCGCTATTTCCTGAACACCACGCTGCTGGTGGGCGTGGTGCTGGTGGCGCAGTTCGCGCTTTGCACGCCGGCGGCGTTCGCCTTTGCCCGCATGACGTTTCGCGGCCGGGACACGGTTTTCGCGCTGGTGCTGTTGCAGCTGATGGTGGCCCCCGATGTTCTGCTGGTGGCCAATTACCGGACGATGGCGCGGCTTGGCGTGGTGGACACGATCTTTTCGATCGCTTTGCCGTATCTCGGCTCGGCTTTCGGGATTTTCCTGCTGCGTCAGACTTTCCGCCAGGTGCCGCAGGAGCTGGACGACGCGGCAAGGCTGGAAGGCAGTTCGCTGCTGGGGCGGCTGTGGCGGGTTTATGTGCCTTTGGCCCGGCCGACCTATCTGGCCTATGGGCTGGTGGCGGTGAGCTATCACTGGAACAATTTTCTGTGGCCGCTGGTGATCACCAATTCGGTGACCACGCGGCCGCTGACGGTTGGGTTGTCGGTGTTCGCCTCGACGGATCAGGGGATCGACTGGTCGATCATCACGGCGGCGACGTTGATGACGTCTGGGCCGTTGTTGTTGGCGTTTCTGTTGTTTCAGCGCCAGTTCGTGGCGAGTTTCATGCGGGCCGGGATACGGTAGCGGGCGGGCGATGGTGGGGCCTGTGGTGTTGACGGGTTTTTGACGCGCTATTGTTTTGACATCAGCCAGCCGCCGTGTTCATGATACGTTCATGATTTACAGTGAGTGTTCCTCTGGCGCCCAGCGCTTTTTCGTCGTTGCCGAGGCTTTGTGCCGGGCGGTGGGGAATGCGATTCGGCCGGGGTTTATTTCGGCTGTGATGGCGATGTTGGTGGTTGGGCGGATACAGCGGGTTCGGGGGGTTTTGCTGGCGTTGGAGGCTCGGTTTTTGGCGGGGCGGGTTTTGCGCCGGGCGAGGCGGGCTGTGCCAGTTGATGCGGTGACCTCAGATGCGGTGACGGCGGATGCGGCGGTTTGTGTCCGGGCGGGGGGTGCGCGGTTGCCTCAGGGGGTGGCGTGGCTTTTTCCGTTGGTGCCGGGGGAGGCGGCTTGCCTTGCCGGGCAGTTGCGGGTGGTTTTGGCGGAGCCTGGGATGCGGGCTTTGTTGGCGGGGTGTCCGCAGGCGGTTCGTGTATTGGGGCCGTTGTGCCGGATGTTGGGGATTTCGCGGTCGGAGTTCGTGCCGGTGGGGGCTGAGCCGGTTCGGGTTCGGATTGCCCGGGTTCGGGCGCCCAGGGTTCGGGAGGATCGCTATCGGCTGGATGTGGAGGCGGAGGATGCGCATTACGCGATCACGCAGGTGCCAAGGCGTTTTCGCCTTAGGGTTCGAGGCTAGGCTGAGCGCTCACCCAATTGTTCCGGTTCGTTATCGAGACAGCCAAGGATGGCCAAGTCCCGATCGTGGCATTGGGCGGCAGACAGAATAAAAGTCTTTTGCTTCTTTTCTTCAGAAAAGAAGGCCTTACTCAAAACTGCCTGACCTATAGAGGACATTCGATGACCGATCTGGCGTTGCGATTAGAGGCTGCCATAAGCCTGGCCACCGAGGCGGGTGCGCTTGCGTTGCGGATGCGGCCGGAGCCGGGGGCGGCCACGGCGAGACTGAAGGGTGCTCAGGATTGGCTGACGGAGGCTGACGGTGCCGTGGAGGCGTTTCTGGCCGGCGAGTTGGCACGGCTGTTTCCCGAGGATGGTTTCCAGGGGGAGGAGACCGGCATGGGCAGGCCGGGGGTTGCGACCTGGGTGGTGGACCCGATTGACGGCACGTCCAACTTCGCACGGGGGGCCACGCGGTGGTGTGTGTCGCTGGGGCTGATCGAGAATGGCGAGGCGGTGGTGGGTGTTTTGGTGGCGCCGGCTTTGGGGGAGGTGTTTGCCGCCCGGAAAGGCCATGGCGCCACGTTGAACGGGCATCCGATCCATGCCGCGGGCACCGATGACGCGCGGCGCGGCATGGTGGAGGTGGGCTGGTCTCCGCGCCGGCCGGACAGCGTTTATCAGGCGATTGTGGCGCATGTGATGGCGGCGGGGGCCATGGTGCGTTCGGGCGGGTCTGGCGCGATGGGTTTAGCCGATGTCGCGGCGGGGCGGCTCGATGGCTATGTCGAATCGCATATCAATCTGTGGGATGTGGCGGCCGGGCTTTGCATCCTGTCCGAGGCGGGTGCCGTGGTGTCGCCTTTTCTGGCCGGGCCGGGGCCGTTGGAGGGGGATATGATTCTGGCGGCGGCCCCGGGATTGGCCTCGCTTGTGATGGGAAGTCGCGCGTTCATCGACTGATAGGGAACCGCAACGATTGAGGGCCGGGCACGATGTGTTCGGGGGGCTTGGCTTTGGTGCTGCGCCTGTCTGTGAAGATGCCTTGCCCCGTGGTCTGTTCCGGCTTTCTCGTTTGGTGCTATGGGTCATTGAGGGATTGATCGGGTGGTCTTCGATCAATCGGACAGACCGCGCCTTGCCGAACACCATGCGCGGCGGCGTGGGTCTGGACCGCGGTTCGCACCGCTGCCACGTGAGAGGAGCCGACGCCGATGCGAGGTTTGCACCGACTGCGCCATGTTATTTTGGTGGCGAGCCTCTGCGTGTCTGCCTTGCTGGGCGGATGCAGTTCGGTTCTGACGGAGTCGGCCAGCGCCGGGGCGGGCATCACGGCGGCGGCGGTTTCGCGCGTGTTCACGCGGAACGGCGCCGTGACGGCCGGGATCGGCGTGGGCGCCCAGGCGGCGGCACGGGCGGGTGTGCAGTATTTGGAAAAGCGGGTGCATCGCGCGGAACAGAACATCATTGCGGCCGTGGCGGGCCCTTTGCCCGTGGGCACCGTGGCGCCGTGGTCGGTGGCGCATGATATTCCGATCGAGCCGGACAACCAGGGGGAGGTCACGGTTTCGCGCATCATCACGACCGGCGCTGCCGGAACCCGCAGCGAGGGCCTGACCTGCAAGGAGATCGTGTTCTCCGTGGACACCGACGAAGACCATGTTCCGCAGCGCGCCTTCTACACGGCGGCGATCTGTCGTGATGGCCCGGTGTGGAAATGGGCCACCGCCGAGCCCGCGACGGAGCGCTGGGGCTCGCTTCAGTGAGGGTTCGCCGGGCGATTTTCGGCCGAGCCTTGTTCTGGTTGCTGGGCTCGATGCTGGTGCTGAGTGGGTGCAAATCGATCGGCGCCGTCAGTGGGGCGGCTGTGGGCATCGCCACGGGTGCGGGCACCACCAATCCCTTGGTGGGCTATGTCGCGGCCGTCAGCACCCAGGCGGCGGTGGACGCGCTGGTGGACTACATCGCCCGCAAGCGTCAGCAAGGCGAACAGGATGAGATCGCGGCGCTGGTGGGGCGGTTGGCGATCGGGGAGACGGCGGCGTGGAAGATCGAGCACGATATTCCGATCGATAACGAGCATGGCGAGCTGACCGTGGCGGGGGTCATCGAGAACGCGCTGGCGCCGTGCCGGGAGGTGGTGTTCTCGGTGATCGACGGCGAGACGGCCGATGCCCCGCGCGGGGTGTTCGTGACGACGGCCTGCTCCCAGGCGGGTGTTTGGAAATGGGCGCAGGCGGAGCCGTCGGCCTATCGGTGGGGTTTCCTGCACTAAGCGATCGCGGAACGTGACGGGTGGCCTTTCCCGGTTGGGCCGGATGGCGCAGCATCGGGGGATGGTTTCCGCACAGAATGCCCGACGGATGACGGTGGCGATCGGCTTCACGCAGACCCTGGCCTGGGCCACCACCTTCTACGTTCCCGCCACGATGGTGGGGCCCGCCGCTGTCGACCTCGGTGTGTCGTCCACCGTTCTCATCGGTGGGTTTTCGCTGGCGCTGCTGGTGACGGGGCTCATGTCGCCCTTGGTGGGGCGGCGGATCGACCGTGTGGGCGGGCGGGGCGTGCTGGCGTTGTCGACGGTGGTGACGGCGTGCGGTTTGTTGCTGATGGCGGCCGTGCCGCATGTTGTTGCCTGGTATGCCGCCTGGATGGTGGTCGGCGTCGGCATGGCGATGGGGCTTTACGATGCGGCGTTCGGCACCGTTGGCCGGTTGATGGGTGCCAGTGCCCGGGGCTGCATCGTGGGCGTGACGTTGATGGCGGGGTTCGCCTCCACCATCGGATGGCCCGCCGGCACCTGGCTGGCGTTGCATGTGGGCTGGCGCGCGGCCGTCTGCGGCTATGCGGTGCTGCAGGTGGGGGTGCTGCTGCCGGTTATTCTGATGTTCGTGCCTGTCGCCGAGCCGGCGGCGCCGGTGGCGAAAACCGATGGTCCGGCCACGGAGAGCGCACCGCGGGCGTTCCTGCTGCTGGCCACGTATTTCACCCTGCGGTCTGCCATCAACGCGGTGATCATGGTGCATGCGTTGACGATACTCGGCGGCATGGGGTCCGGCGCCGCGGCGGCGGTGGGGGCGGCTGCTCTCATCGGGCCGGCCCAGGTGGGCAGCCGGGTGGTGGACTGGTTCTTTGGCCGGGGTCTCAATCCGATGGTGACGGGGGTGGTGAGCGCGGTGCTGCTGCCGGTGGCCGCCGCGGCGTTGCTCGCGGGCCTGCCGGCGGCGGCGTTCACCGTTTTGTATGGGTTGAGCAACGGCATACTGACCATCAGCCGCGGCACGCTGCCGCTTTATGTGTTCGGCCCCGCGGGATACGCCACGCGCATCGGCAGGCTGGCACTGCCGGCGTTGCTGGCGTCGGCCGTGGCGCCCACGCTGGTGGCGTCGATGATGGCGGCGTGGCCCATGGCGTGGGTCATCGCCGTGGTGGAGGTGATCAGCGTGTTGGCATTGCTTTGCCTGATCGTTCTGTCGGTCGTGACAAAAAAAAGTATGTGTGCAACCAGCGGCCGATGACGTGGTTGTGTCATCGTATTTGGAGAATGATGATCTTGCGTAGACAAAATCATCATGCTTCAGGTCGTTTTTTAATCGATCATGTTTATGCTTTTGGGAGAAGTAACCCAAACGCATCATGATATAGTGGGGACCAAATTGATGTCTGATTGAATCTATCCTGATGCGCCCCTGAACGGTCCTGCCGTTATGGGGAACAGCATTGTCGCCGGTGCGTCGCATATTCATCGCCGTATTTCCTGGGCGGCCATCTTCGGCGGCGTGATCCTGGCGGTGGTGGTGCAGCTTTTGCTGAGCACGCTTGGCGCGGGCATCGGGTTCGGCACCGTGGGCGTGAATGCCGGCACCACGCCGGATGCCAGCAGCCTGGGCCTCGGCGCCGGGATCTGGTGGGTTGTTTCGAGCTGCATCGCGCTGGGGTTCGGCGGCTTTGCGGCGGCCTGGATGGCCGGTATCGAGGTCCGGATGGATGGGGTGATGCACGGCCTGATCACCTGGGGCCTGGTGTCGCTTCTGGCGATCTACGTGCTGGGCTCGGCGGCCAGCGGCGTGGTGCGCGGCGGGTTGTCGGCGGCCGGCAGCGTGGCGTCGGCGGCGGGCTCGGGCATCAGTGACGTGGCGAAGCCATTGACGCAGGCAGCCGGTGTGTCGCCGGACATGGTGCAGCAGCAGGCGCAGGCCTACCTGGCGCCGACCAACACCGACCCCGCCACGATGTCTGCGCGGGATGCGCAGAAGGAAGTGGCCACGCAGCTTGCCACGTATGCGCGCGGTGGCGCGGGTGCCGACGCGGCGAAGGGGCGCGTTGTCGACATCATGGCGGCGCAGATGAAGATCAGCCGTGACGATGCCGCCAAGCGGTTCGACGATGCGCAGGCCAAGCTGAAGCAGGCGCGTGACGAAGCCACCCAGGTGGCGAAGAACGCGGCCGATGCGAGTGCGAAGGCTGCGTCCACCGCGTCGTTCGCGGCGTTCGGGCTGTTACTGCTCGGCGGTGTGGCGGCATCCGCCGGTGGCATGATGGCCGTGCAGCGGCGGACCAACACAGTGCGTCGCGTCGTTCGCTAAAAGAGTGCCGGTCTAGAAGTCGTGCTCTAGCCTATGAGTTTGCGGAGTGTGGCCACTGCGTCGTCAGAGGCCCACTCCGCACCGCCTTCCAGCCGGGCCCGCTCGAGGCCCTGGCGATCTATGATCAGCGTGGTGGGAAGCCCGCGGGCGCCCCAGGCACGTGCCGCCGTGCCGCGCGGGTCCAGCCAGATGCCGAGATGGGCCACGTTGTGCGCGGCGTAGAATTTCTGCACCACCGCGGCACCGCCCCGGTCCGACGACAGCGGGATCACCATAATATCCTCGTGGCCCAGCCGTTCAGCCAATGCGTCCAGCGCCGGCATTTCGGCGACGCAGGGCACGCACCACGTGGCCCACAGGTTGATGACCAGGCCCTTGCCTTTGAAATCGTCGATCGTGACCGGCTTTCCCTCCGCGTCTGAAAACCCCTGCGTGCCCGCAGGGATCGGCGGATCCGTGATCGTCAGCCCCTCCATGCCGCGAAGCCGAACGATGGGGTCGGGTTTCGGGGTCAGGATCGTCTGCGCGCCGGGTTTGCGCGGCAAGGTCGCCGCCGCTAGGGTCGCGGCACCCGCGAGGGCCGTTCTCAGCGCGGCCCGGCGAACAAAACTTTGCATGGAATGCCTCTCGTGACCGACGCGAACGACCTGCCCAACACCGAAGCCAACATGCAGTGGGGCGGCCGGTTTGCCGCTGGCCCGTCGGTGATCATGCAGGAGATAAATGCCTCGATCGGCTTCGACCGCAAGATGTGGCGCCAGGACATCGCGGGGTCGCGCGCCCATGCGGCGATGCTGGCGCGGCAGGGCATCATCGCGCAGGACGATGCGGCGAGCATCACCGCGGGCCTGGACCAGATCACCGCGGAGATCGAGGCGGGGCGGTTTCCGTTCACAACCGATCTCGAAGACATCCACATGAACATCGAGGCGCGGCTGACGGACCGGATCGGCGAGGCCGGCAAGCGCCTGCACACCGGCCGCAGCCGCAACGACCAGGTGGCGACCGATTTCCGGCTGTGGGTGCGCGACGCGATCGACGGGATCGACGGCCAGATCGCCGACGTGATGCGCGTTCTTGCCGCCCGCGCCGCGGAACATGCCGCCGATCCGATGCCGGGTTTCACCCATCTGCAGACCGCCCAGCCTGTGACGTTCGGCCATCATATGCTGGCCTATGTGGAAATGCTGGCTCGCGACCGTGGCCGCCTTGCCGATTGCCGCCGGCGGCTGAACGAGTGCCCGCTGGGCTCGGCGGCGTTGGCCGGCACGTCGTTCCCGCTGGACCGCGACATGACCGCGCACGCCCTGGGCTTCGACCGGCCCACCGCGAATTCGCTGGATGCCGTGTCCGACCGTGATTTCGCGCTGGAGTTCCTGTCGGCCTCGGCGATTTCATCGATGCATCTGTCGCGGCTGGCGGAGGAGATCATCATCTGGTGCAGCGCGCCCTATGGGTTCATCCGGCTTTCGGACGCGTTCACCACGGGCAGCTCGATCATGCCGCAGAAGCGCAACCCGGACGCGGCCGAGCTGGTGCGCGCCAAGACCGGGCGGGTGACGGGCGCGCTGGTGGGGCTGCTCACCGTCATGAAGGGCCTGCCGCTGGCCTATGCCAAGGACATGCAGGAGGACAAGGAGCCGGTGTTCGACGCCGCCGATGCGTGGACGCTGTCGCTGGCCGCCACAGCCGGGATGGTGCGGGACATGACGCCGAACCTGGCGCGGCTGCGCGAATTCGCCGGCTCCGGTTTCGCCACCGCCACCGATCTGGCGGACTGGCTGGTGCGGGTGCTGAAACTCCCGTTCCGGACCGCCCATCACGTGACAGGCCGGCTGGTGGCGTTGGCGGAAGGCCGTGGCGTCGACCTCGCGGGTCTGTCGCTCGCGGATATGCAAGGTGTGGAGCCCGGCATCACGCAGGAGATATTCGGCGTGCTGACGGTGGAGGCCTCGGTGGCGTCGCGCGTCAGCTACGGCGGCACCGCGCCCGCCAACGTGGCAAAGCAGGCACGGCGTTGGACGGAGGCGCTGGCATGAAGTTCATCGTGGCCGCGTTGCTTGTGCTGGCCATCGCGGCCTGTGGCAAACGCGGGCCGCCGGTGGCGCCGGGGCCTGCGGATCAGATCAGCTATCCGAGGTCCTATCCCGCCTATTGATGGCGGCGCGCAACCATTTCGGAACGCGCACGTTGGCGCATGTTGGCTTCGCACTCCGCGAGGCCTGTTGCCGAGCGCAATGTCGCCCGAGGTTGGATCAGCCCGGCGATGACACCCTTCGATAAAACAGGAATTCTTCGATGCATCTTCGTGCCCGCCTCGTGACGCTTGCCGTCCTGTCCTCAATGGCTCTCCTGGCCGGCTGCGGCGATTTCTATGGCAAGCCCCGTGGCACCTTGGAGAACAACGCCACCACGCGC
>JANYFG010000115.1 GCA_025362815.1 Rhodospirillales bacterium | reverse complement strand
ACCGGTCACCGATGACCTACGAAGCGGAGAGGACGGCCGCCCTGATCGAGCCGTAGCCAGCAAGCCGACAAACTGTCCACGAAAACGGGGCAACCTCAGACGACGCGTTTGCCGATTAGGGGCTTTACGTGAGTGGCCACCCGGCTCCGGTCCATGGCAAGGGTCGATGCCTTGACCCGGCCGGCCACGTCCTCAAGGTAGAGGTCGCACAGCTCAGCGACCGTAATAGACGTCCGTACGGCCTTTCGCGCCGCAGAAGGATCATCACCCCGAGCCACCTCAGATAGCCTTTGACGCGCCATTACTCGAGCCTGATCGGGCGTGAGGGCGCCGACTCGGCCGAGAGCCAGCTTGCGCTGCCGCCCCTCTCGGTTGCGGTACTTCAGAAGGTAGCTGGCGACACCGGACGGCATCACGCGGATGCCAAAGCCTTTCAGTTCGCTATCCCAGACGAACGCCTCGGTCGCACTTGAAGGGGCACCTATGCCGTCGACCAGGCGCTTTGAAATCTTGGGCATAGCGCCTCATCTTGGTTCCGGGAGTGATTCCGAAATTAACGCGGAACCACGGCGGAACCAAACGGAAGCAAATCGAAACCGAGTCCCGCACACACAAACAAACACATTCGAGGCAACTTACGTTTAAAATCAATAATTTAGCATAATCGGACAAGCCCCGGCAGACCGCCACAAAGCTGCAACCCATTGTTGCCAAGGTTGGGGTCAGGGGTTCGATCCCCCTCGCCCGCTCCAGATTTTCTCGCATCATGACATACGCTGGGCGGGAAGCAGGGCTGTTGCCTTGATTTAGGACCTGTTAAGACACCGTCTTGCTGCAATGTTCCGTCACAGTGTCACCTGACTTAATCAGGATCGGATGGAATCATGAAACACCTCTCATTGTTCGCGCTCTCGTTGGCGCTTCTCGCCGGCCCTGTGGTGCAGGCCCAGGCACAGCCGCGGCAGGATCCACGCTTCGATCAGCGCCAGGACCCACGCTTCGATCAGCGTCAGGACCCACGCTTCGATCAGCGTCAGGACCCCCGCCATGACCAGCGCTCCGAGCGCGAGCGGCAGGATGTTCGGCGCGACGAACAGCGTTTCGATCATCACGAGGACCACCCCGACTGGCGCGAAGGTCGGCGCATGGAACGCAGGGATTGGGACCGCGGCGAGCGGATCGACTATCGTGAGCACCATCTGCAGCGCCCACAGCCCGGTTATGAATGGCGTGTGATCGACGGCCGCTACGTGTTGGCCGCGGTGGCCACGGGCCGGGTGGCGAGCATCATCTTCAACGGACGCTAAAGCAAAGCCCGACCGGTCGGTGTCGATCGGTCGGGCGTCTTGCCCTGAAAAGCGTCGATGAGGCTGTTGGTGTCTGGCTTTCACATCGGCTATGTCCGAAGGTACCACCGCGGCGGACTCGCACGCAAGGATGAGTGCCTCGATGAAACCCACAGTCACTGACCGGATCAAAGCCAACGTGGCTGCGGTCATGACGAGACGTCGCTGGCTGGCGGCAAGCGTGGGCGTGGCGGTGCTGCTCGAGCCACGATTTGTCCGGGCGCAGGCCACCCTGCCGCACCAGGCGCCCAAAACGGTATTGTCGATCACCGGCAGTGTCGCGCATCCGCGCACCCTCACCCTGGAAGAGTTGCGGGCACTCCCATCGGTCAACGTCGAGATCACACAGGGTACTTACAAAGGCATCTTCGAAGGCCCGCTCCTGTGGTCCCTTCTCGAAGCGGCCGCACCGATCGATGAGGTCGGCCCCAAGACCCGGTGGCTGCATGGGATAATTGCGAAAGGCGGCGACGGCTATGGCGTGCTGGTGGCCGTGGGCGAGGTGAGCCCCGAACTCGAAGGCAAACAGGTCATCGTCGCATACGCTCAGAACGGAAAGCCTCTCCCCGCCTTGATGCTGATCGTGCCGGGCGACAAGGCCGGGCGACGCTTTGTTCTGGATCTGGCGGTTATCGAGGTTCGATAGGCGAAGCGATTTATCAGATCACGATGCGTTGGGTGGTTTCATCCAAACGCATCACAAGGCGGCCACGCGCAGCCACACGACCAACGCATCCCTGGACGAGACGCCGTGCGGCGAAGCGACGTTGGGCGTCATGCAGAGGCTCGCTACGGTCCGGCCACCGTCACGATGACGTTGCCCCAGGCATCGACCCGCGCCTGATGCCCGGGGTCAATCACGGTGGTGGCGTCCGGTTGTTCGAGGATGGCGGGGCCGGCGATTTCGGCCCCCACCGGCAGGTCCAGCCGCGCATAGATCGCGGTGTCGTGCCACGCACCGGCGAACCACACCGGCCGGTGCCCCTGCGCGGCATGGGCAAGGCTGGCGGTGGCGTCAGGCGCCAGGGCCGCGAGATCGAAAAACGGGCGGGTGCCGATGGACGTGGTGCGCAGATTGACGATGCGCATCGAAAGCCCCGGCAGCAGGCGGCTGAACGAGGCGAGATACGCGCGCTCGAACGCCTCCCGGACCCGCGCATGGTCGAGGTCGACCCCGGCGAGATCGAGATCGATCGGCACGGCGATGGTGTGGGTCTGGCCCACGTAATGCATGTCGAGCGCGAAACTGTCGGCGATGCTGTCCAGCACCAGCCCGGCCGATTCCACCACGTCGCGCGCGGCACGGGCCTCGGCGTGCATCATGGCGGCCAAAGCAGCGATATCCATGTGGTCGAGGGTGACGTTCAGCGTGCGCACCTGGTCGTGGCGCACATCCGCGATCACACAGCCCAGTGCAGAGGTCACGCCCGGATAGCGCGGCACCAGGGCGGCCTTCAACCCCACGTCGCGGATGAGCGCGCCCACGTGCAGGGCGCCACCGCCGCCGAACGGCACGGCGGCAAATTTCGCGGGGTCGTGGCCGCGTTCGATGGACACCAGGCGGATGGCGCCGGCCATGCGCGCATCGGCCACGCGCACGATGGCCTCGGCCGCCTGCATCACGCCGATCCCAAGCGGGGTCGCCACATGCGCCTCGATGGCAAGCAGCGCGGCGTCGGTGTCCAGCCGCGCCAGCTTGCCGCCGATCGGGCGGTTTGCATTGATGCGCCCCAAAACGATGTTGGCGTCCGTCAGCGTGGGGCGCGTGTTGCCCTGCCCGTAGGCCACGGGCCCCGGGCGCGAGCCGGCGGATTCCGGACCCACCTGCAACAGCCCGCCCACATCCACCGACGCGATGGAACCGCCGCCGGCGCCGATGGTGGTGATCTCGATCATCGGGCTGCGGATGACCAGGCCGAAATCGATCGTGGTCTGCGCCGCGAGCTGGGTCCGGCCGCCGACCACGAGAGACACATCGAACGAGGTGCCGCCGAGATCGCCGGTGATGACATCGGCAAACCCCGCCACACGTGCGATGGCGGCGGCGGCGATCACACCCGCCGCCGGGCCGGACAGCGCGGTGCGAACCGGAAAGCTGCCGGCGGCGGCGGTGGACATCACCCCGCCATTGGACTGCACGATATGAAAACGGCCATCGAAGCCTGCCTCGCCCAAAGCGGTTTCGAGCTTGGAGAGGTAGGAGCCGACCACCGGCTGCAGATACGCGTTCAACGCCGTGGTGGACATCCGCTCGAACTCGCGGATCTCGGGCAGGATGTCGGCCGAACAGGCGACATGCGCGTTGGGCCACACCGCGCGCGCGACCTCCAGGGCTGCATGCTCGTTCGCGGCGTTGGCGTAGGAATTGACGAACACGATGGCGAGCGCCTCGGCCCCCGCGTCCCGCAGGGCGATCGCGGCCTCCCGCACCGCGGCGGGATCGACTGGCGTGTGGACGCTGCCATCGGCCAGGGTCCGCTCCGGCACTTCCAGCCGAAAATCGCGGTCCACCACCGGGGCGAACGCGCCGGTCAGGCCCCAGGTGTGCGGCCTGTCACGCCGGCGCATTTCCAGCACATCGCGAAACCCCGCCGTTGTGATGATGCCAACCCGGGCGCCCTTGCGTTCCAGCAAGGCGTTGGTGCCCACGGTGGTACCGTGCACGATGGCGGCAAGCTGCGAGACGGGGCCGAAGCCTTGCAGACCGTCGATGAACCCCACCGCCTCGTCGCCCCGGTTGGACGGCACCTTGCCGGTGCGGAATTGCCCCGTGGCGGTGTCGACGAAAAACAGATCGGTGAAGGTGCCGCCCACATCGACACCCACGAGGATCGCGCCGGTCATGCCGTGTATCCCAGGCGGATGTCGCGGGCGATGGCATCGGGGTTGCGCCGCGCAGCCTCGCCGAAGCCGCCGCCGCCTGGTGTTTCAAGCCGCAGCCGCGCCCCCCGCTCCAGCTTCACGTCCGTGACCTTCGAGATCATGTCAGGGCTTTTCCAGCCATCCGCCGTCGTCCACGCGAAGCGATTGAGGCCGGCCGGCCCCCCACCGGCGATGCCGAACGGCGCGCGCTTGCCGCGCTCGCCCAGCAGCGACATCGTGGCATCCTCCAGCATCTCGATCTCGTAGATGGCGCCCAGCCCGCCGCGATACTGGCCCACGCCCGCGGAATTGGGGCGCAGCGCCCATTGGGTGAACATCACCGGATACATCGCCTCCAGTATCTCCACCGGCGGGATGGTCGCCGTCGAAATGGGATTGTTGGCATGCGACAGCCCGTCACCTTGCGGCGAGGCGCCAAGGCCGCCGCCGAAGAAGGAGAACATCACCCAGCGCGGCCCGCTTGTGCCGAGCCCCGCGATCGAAAGGGCGTTGATGGTGCCGAAAGGTCCGGCCAGCGCACGCGCGGGCGCCGCCTTGGCGATGGCGCCGAAGATCACGCCGATCAGCCGCAGGATCGTCTCGGTATACCCCGCCGTCGGGCGCGGCGCGGTGGCGGCGAGAAGCGTGGTCTCGGGGATGACGAACGAGATCGGACGCAGGCAGCCGGCATTGGCGGGCACCTCTGTGAACAGATGCTTCAGCGCCACGTAGCAGCCGGAGATGGTGGTGGCGGTCGAGATGTTGACAGGCCCCTGCACGGGTTTTGACGAGCGTGAGAAATCCAGCGTCATCCTGTCGTCCGCGATGGTCAGGTCGAGGCAGATGTCGATCAGCACGTCGTCGATCCCGTCATTGTCGAGCACGTCGTCGAAGCTGTAGTGCCCGTCTGGCAGGTCGGTGATGGCGGCGCGCATCAGCCGCTCGGCGCGATTGGAGTAGGCCACGAACGCGGCGGCCACCGTGGCGTCGCCCATCTCGTCGAGCAGGGCCGCGAACCGTCGCTCTCCGAGGTCGAGGGCGTTGAGCTGGCCCGCCAGATCGCCACGGTTGGAGACCGGCACGCGGGAATTGGCGGCGAGGATGTCCACGATGTCCTGGCGCAGCACGCCTGCCGCGATCAGCTTGACCGGGGGAATGCGCATCGCCTCCTGGAAGCTTTCGGTGGCTTTCGGATTGTAGCCGCCCGGCACGTTGCCGCCGAGATCGAGCCAGTGGCCGACGGAGGCGAGCCAGCAGAACAGCCTGCCATCGCGAAACACCGGGCGCACCAGGCGCATGTCGTTCAGATGGGTGCCGCCGGCATAGGGGTCGTTGAACAGAAAGGTGTCGCCCTCGGCCAGCCCGCCGTGTTCGGCGATCTTGTCGATGACGGCCTTGACGGAAAACGCCATGGCGGCGACGAACACCGGCAGCCCCTTGGTGCCCTGCACCAGCGTGTCGCCGGTCAGCGCGTCGTAAAGCCCGTGGCAGGCATCATGCGCCTCGGCGATGATCGGATTGAACGCCGAGCGGAACAAAGTCGCATCCATCTCGTCGGCGATCTGTTCCAGGCGGCCTTTGAGGATGGCCAATGTGACGGGATCGACGGGACTGACCATGCTGTGCCTTTAGGGCCGACGTGCGGAAAACGGTGGCGTCGTCTGAGCGCCATGTTTTCTGCACGCGTCAGCGAACGGCGTCCAGACGCACGCTGCTTTTTCGCATGCCAGCGTGCGGCGTCCAGACGCACGCTGCTTTGCGCCGTTCGAGACGGACCATGGGAAAGACCGTGCCGGGCAACCGGACGAAACCACGTCGCGCAGCAATCCCGCAGGCCGGGAACAGGCGCGCCGAAGGTGACCCAACCTTCGGCACGCCTGTCGCGGCGGCGATACCGCCGCCCGGTCAGATCTCCTTGCGCTGCATCATGCCGGCCATCGTCTCGGCCTGGCGGATGGCCAGCGACACGATGGTCAGCGTCGGGTTGCAGGCAGCGCCGGACGTGAACTGGCTGCCGTCGGACACGAACAGGTTCTTGATGTCGTGCGTCTGGCCATACTTGTTCAACACGCCGTCGCGCGGCTTCTCGCTCATGCGGTTGGTGCCCATGTTGTGCGTGCTGGGATACGGCGTGGTGTGCAGAACGCGGGTGGCGCCCACGGCGTCGTAGATGCCGCCGCCCTGGACCAGACCGTGCTTGCGCATGGCGATGTCGTTGGGGTGATCGTCGAAATGCACGCTCGCCACGGCCATGCCGTTCTTGTCCTTGGCGGTGGCATCAAGCGTGATGCGGTTGGTCTCGCGCGCCATGTCCTCGCCCACCAGCCACATGCCGGCCATATGCGAGTAATCGTCCATTGCGGAGGTGAAGCTGCGGCCCCAGCCACCCGGCTCCAGGAAGGCGGCCATGAACGGCAGCCCCAGCGACAGCGTCTCCATTTCATAGCCGCCGACAAATCCGCGCTTGGTGTCGTGACGCGCCTCGTCGCGCACGATGCCTGCCATGGTGGTGCCGCGATACATGTGCACGGGGCGCTCGAACGTGGCGTAGACGCTGGCGGTCATATGCCGCATGTAGTTGCGGCCCACCTGGCCGGACGAGTTGGCGAGACCGTCGGGGAACATTGCGGACGCCGAGTTCAGCAGCAGCCGCGGGCTTTCGATCGAATTGCCGGCCACGGCCACGATGCGCGCCTTCTGCCGCTGGGTGGCCCCCTTCTCGTCGGTATAGACCACGCCGGTCACCTTGCCGGATGCGTCATGCTCGATCTTGATGGCCATGCTGCCGGGCCGCACCTCCAGATTGCCGGTGGCCTCGCCCTTTGGAATCTCGCTGACCAGCGTGGACCATTTGGCGCCGGACTTGCAGCCCTGGAAACAAAAGCCGATCTGCTGACAGGCGCCACGACCATCGCGAGGCTGGCTGTTGATGGCCATGTTGCCGCTATGGAACTCCTTGTAGCCCATCTGCTTGGCACCGGCCGCCAGCACCTTGTAGTTGTTGTTGCCCGGCAGCCGCGGAATGCCGTTTGTGCCGGTGACACCCATCTTCTGCTCGGCCTTGGTGTAGTAAGGCTCCAACTCGGCCAGGGTGATCGGCCAATCCAGCAGGTTGGCACCGGGCAGCGCGCCGTAGGTGGTGCGGGTCTTGAACTCATGCTCCTGAAAGCGCAACGACGCGCCGGCCCAATGGGTGGTGGAGCCACCAACGGCCTTGACGATCCAGGTGGGCAAATTCGCGAAATCTTTCGCCACCCGCCACGAGCCGGACGTGGTGCGCATGTCCGTCCAGGCCAGCTGGGTGAAGCTCTCCCATTCGTCGTTGATGAAATCCTGCGTCTCGTAACGGCCGCCGGCTTCAAGAATGACCACCTTGATGCCGCGCTGCGCCAATTCGTTGCCAAGCGTCCCGCCACCGGCGCCGGAGCCGATGATGCAGACGATGCTGTCGTCGTTCAAATCGAATTTTGCCATGTGCGTTTCCCCCTCAGACCGTCGGCAGCCAGTCGATATCGTCGAAGCCGCGCTTGATGTAGCCGCCCTTGTCCGCGGAGGCGCCCTCATAGCCGAACTTCGGCCACAGCTCCTTTTGGTTGTAGAGCGAGACAACAAGATCGCCGCGCAGCTTGGCGAAGAACGGCGTGCTGGTGATGCCGTTCAGCAAGGTGACACGGTCGGCCTCCCAATTCACCGACATGTAGTTGGCAACGCCGAAGCGGTCCTTCGCATCCGCATCCAAACGCGCAACGCCACCCTCCAGAAGTGCCTTCTTATCGGCATCCTTGGCCAACAGCTCGTATCCCGCGCAGGCGGTGACGTAATATTTGTCGGCCAGCATGTCGTGCGGAAAAATGTCGCGCGCCGCCTTCACAAGCGTGGCCGTCACATGCGCCGACAGGTTCTTCGCACCCTGCGCCCAGGCGGCATCGGCGGAAATACCGACACCCACGGCCAGGGTCGCGGCAGCGGGTGCGGCCGCCGTGGTCTTCATGAAGCCACGGCGACTGATGATGGTGCGCCGGTCGATGTTTCGCATTTTGAGATCCTCCCTGTTCACGCGTGGTTTGGTATCAGCGATACCGTCCATGCTTTTGCAATACTTCTATTTTGTAGCCATCGGGATCGCTGATGAAGAAGAACTTCGCCAGCAGACTTCCCTCGCGCATGAATTCCTTGATGGCATTTGGCGCCAACCCTTCGGCCACACAGCGTGCATGCTCGGCCTCGAGGTCATCGACCACAAACGCGATATGCCCGTAGCCGTCACCCAGCGCATAAGGCTCGGCGCGGCCGCCATTGACGGTCAATTCAAGCTCGAAGTCACTTTCGGCAGACTTCAAATAAACGAGAGTAAAGCCGTCGAATGCCAGTCGGGTGGCAATCTCCAGGCCGAACGCCCGGCGATAGAAGTCTACCGAACGGGCCTCATCCAGCACCCGGATCATGCTATGGATCGCCTTGGCCATCAGCGCTGTTCCTTCAGCCAGCCGATAATGGTCTGGCGCGTGCCGGCATTGGCCTGCCGGTATGCCATCACCGACGTCGTGATCAGTGCTTGGGGGTTGGTGAGATACGCATCAAGCGTGGTCTCGTCCCACACGATGCCGGACGCGGCGAAGCCGGGCGAATAGGCAAATCCCTCGAATGTGCCCGCCTTGCGGCCGAACACCCCGCGCAGATTTGGGCCCTGGCGTGGCCCGCCTGCGGCATCCGCCACATGACAGGTGCCGCACTGACGCGAAAACAACGTCGCAGGATCGATGGCGGCAGGAACGACCGGCGGGCTGAACTGCGCCAAGGCTGTGTTCGGCGCCAGACCTGAAAGGCCAAGCATAATCCCAACCGCGGTGGCGGCGGCATTGCGCATTCGTTTCCCCCTTGGCCGTTGTGGCCGTCTCCAACACTAGGGGGGCGAAAACATCATGGGTAGTATCAGGCTACGACACGCACTTTTTCCGCACCGTTGCCGCCCGCGCCTTCCCGGTCCAAACGCTCGGCAACCTGGCTTGCATGCAGGTCCTGATTGCGCAGGTAGTGCAGGCAGGTGACGCGAAGAAACGACGCGAGATTGGCGATCTCATTCTGCTGGCCGAGTATCTCGTCGTGCAGCACGCCGATGAAGCGCGCCACCGACATCTGCTCCTTCTGCGCGATTTCCTCAAGAATATCCCAAAACGCTGCCTCCAGCCGGATCGACGTCGCATGCCCATGCAGCCGCACCGCGCGCGTGTCGGCGGCGTAGGTGGCGGGATCTTGGGATCGGAACAGACAGCACATGCTTTTTCCTCACATTTGTCCGTGGGCGACGGGAATGCGCTGCCTTGCGCTCACGATATGCAGGGGGCCCGATTTTTTGCAACGCAAACGCCCTTGCCTCCTCATTCCCCCTGGCACTCCCCTTCATACGCAGGCTGCTGCAGATCCGGGCGCCGAGACGCCTGACCCGGAAACGGCAGGCGGCGCCACGCCTTTGCCGACTCGACAAATCCGCCTCGTTCTGTCTTTGTTCACGACATGTCACAGCCATCCCGCTATGAAATCACCCATGATGACGCACTGATCGATGCGATCGCCGCAATCCTGCGGACCGCCTCGCCCAGCCTGGGCCGAGAGTGCTCCTGCTACCTGGCCACCGTCAGCGCGGCCTATGTCGCCGGCCGTCTGACCGCCTCCGGATTTCTGATCATGCGAAAAGAGCAGACCCCGGGGCTGGACCTGTAAAGCGGCGCCCCCGCCACACGCCATGCAACTCCGACACGGCAAGGCCGCCCGCCCTATCGCTTCGCTCTGCCGCAATGGCGAACTTGCTGTCGTCATCTCGATGGGGCGGAACATGCAAGCCAAGTTTCTTACTGCCATCCCAACACCACCCACACCGCCGTCACCACCATCGAAGCGGCATCGCGCGTCATCCAGCGGGCACGCCGCGGCCTGCTGCTCCGCGGCCGCATCCTGCTGCGCTGCGAAACCGTCCGGGATGATGTCGGATGCCCGGCAGGGCACCTCCTTCAGCTATGCTGCACCCGCGTTGACCCGCTTTGCACCCGGGTCTATGCACTGTCTCCCGCGGATCAGGAGTGGAAACTACGATGACCGACGTTCGTGAAGCCCAGTTCGTTGGGCGCACCACCGACGGACGCACCGTGCGCCGCCCGCTTTCGCCGCATCTTCAGATCTACAAGCCGCAGATCACCTCCGCGCTGTCGATCTTTCACCGGGTCACCGGCTGCGCCCTGTCGGCCGGAACGCTTCTCCTCGTCTGGTGGCTCGTGGCGGCCGCCACGTCCGATCATGCGTTCGCCTCGGTTTCGGCCGTGGTGCATACCTGGGTGGGTCATCTGGTGCTGTTCGGCTGGACGGCAGCACTTTGGTATCATTTCTGCGCCGGCATCCGGCACCTGGTCTGGGATGCCGGATACGGTTTCGAACTGCCGCAGGTGCACGCCAGCGGCAGGCTCGTGCTCATCGCCACCGCGGTCCTGACGGTGCTGACCTGGTTCGTCGGCCTCGTGATCGTCTGAGGAGAACAGAACATGGCAAACGCCCCGCATCAGACCGTCATGCGCTCCGGCCTCGGCAAGGCCCGCGGCCTTGGCTCCGCCAAAACAGGCACCGCGCATTGGTGGGCAGAACGCGCCACCTCCATCGCTTTGGTGCCGCTGACCCTGTGGTTCATCCTGGCCATGTTCCGCCTGGTGTCCGCGCCGCGTTTCGCGGTGATGGCCTGGGCCGGCAACCCCCTCAACGCCACCTTGCTGCTCGCGCTGGTGATCATCACGTTCCATCACATGGCGTTGGGTTTGCAGGTGGTGATTGAAGACTATGTCCATGCGGAGAAGACCCGCCTGGCTTCGCTGCTGGCGATGAAAGGGCTGACCGCGCTGCTCGCGATCGCCGCCATCGTCGCCGTTCTGAAGCTTGCGCTGGCCGCCTGAAACCCTCGAAGACGGATACCACGCCCATGAACGCGTTCACCAAGCCCTCCAGCGTCGCTTACAACATCATCGATCATACGTACGACGTGGTTGTGGTCGGCGCCGGCGGTGCGGGCCTGCGGGCCACGCTGGGCATGGGGGCCGCGGGGCTGAAAACCGCGTGCATCACCAAGGTGTTCCCCACGCGCTCGCACACTGTGGCGGCCCAGGGCGGCATCGGCGCCGCACTCGGCAACATGGGCGAGGACGACTGGCGCTGGCATATGTACGACACCGTGAAGGGGTCGGACTGGCTGGGCGACCAGGACGCCATCGAATACATGTGCCGCGAGGCGGCGCCCTCGATCTACGAGCTCGAACATTTCGGCGTGCCGTTCAGCCGCACCGAGGACGGGCGGATCTACCAGCGCCCCTTCGGCGGCCACATGCAGGACTACGGCAAAACCCCCGCCATGCGCGCCTGCGCCGCCGCAGACCGCACCGGCCATGCCATCCTGCACACGCTGTATCAGCAGAGCCTGAAGCACGAGGTCGAGTTCTTCGTGGAATACTTCGCGCTCGACCTCATCATGAACGAGGAAGGCGCCTGCGTCGGCGTGATGGCCTGGTGCCTGGAAGACGGCTCCATGCACCGCTTCCGCGCGCAATCCGTGGTGCTGGCCACCGGCGGCTATGGCCGCGCGTATCTGTCCTGCACCTCGGCCCACACCTGCACCGGCGATGGCGGCGGCATGGCGTTGCGCGCCGGCCTGCCCACGCAGGACATGGAATTCGTGCAGTTCCACCCCACCGGCATCTTCCCCGCCGGCTGCCTGATCACCGAAGGCGCACGTGGCGAAGGCGGCTACCTCACCAACTCAGAGGGCGAGCGCTTCATGGAGCGTTACGCGCCCACGGCGAAAGACCTCGCCTCGCGTGACGTCGTCAGCCGCTCCATGACCATGGAGATCAACGAAGGCCGCGGTGTGGGCCCCAACAAGGACCACATCCTGCTGCATCTCGAACATCTCGGCGCCGATCTGCTGCACGAGCGTCTGCCTGGCATTTCCGAGACGGCGAAAGTGTTCGCAGGCGTGGATGTGACCCGCGAGGCCATCCCCGTGCTGCCGACCGTGCACTACAACATGGGTGGCATCCCCACGAATTACCGCACCGAGGTGCTGCGCCCCACCCCGTCCAACCCCGATGCCATCGTGCCTGGCCTGATGGCCGTGGGCGAAGCGGCCTGCGTGTCCGTCCACGGCGCCAACCGCCTCGGCACCAACTCGCTGCTCGACCTTGTGGTGTTCGGCCGTGCCGCCGCCCATCGCGCGTCCGAAATCCTGAAGCCCGGCGCCTCGCAGGCCCCGCTGCCCAGCCGCGCCGGCGAGGCCTCGCTGGACCGGTTCGACCGTACGCGCAACGCCAAGGGCGGCACCAAGGTGGCGGAAATGCGCGACACCCTGCAGCGCACGATGCAGGCCCACGCCGCGGTGTTCCGCAACTCCCAGAGCCTCACGCAGGGCGTCGGCAAGATGAAGGCGCTGTGGGGCGGCCTGCCCGATCTCCAGATCGCCGATCGCAGCCTGATCTGGAACAGCGACCTCGTGGAAGCGCTCGAGCTCGACAATCTCATGGGCAACGCGATGACCACGATGGTCTCCGCCGAGGCCCGCACCGAAAGCCGCGGCGCCCAGGCGCATGACGACTTCCCGGATCGCAACGACGAGGAGTGGATGAAGCACTCGCTGTCGTGGTGCAACGACAAGGGCGAGGTCACGCTGGGCTATCGTCCGGTGAAGATGCAGACACTGACCAACGAAGTGTCCGTGTTCCCGCCGAAGAAGCGCGTTTACTAAGGAAGTTTTGCGTCATGGCCGAATTTACCCTGCCCAAGAATTCCAAGGTTCAGAAAGGCAAGACCTTTCCCGCCACCGGGGCCGCAAACGCGAAGACGTTCAGCATCTACCGCTGGGACCCGGATACCGGCGAAAACCCGCGTATGGATCATTTCGAGATCGATCTCGACAAATGCGGCCCGATGGTGCTCGACGCGCTGGTGAAGATCAAGAACGAGGTCGACACCACGCTGACGTTCCGACGCTCTTGCCGCGAGGGCATCTGCGGCTCCTGCGCCATGAACATCGACGGTACCAACACGCTCGCCTGCCTCAAGCCGATCGCGGACGTGAAGGGCGACATCCGCATCAACCCGCTGCCGCATATGCCGGTGGTGAAGGATCTCGTGCCCGATCTCAGCCACGCCTATGCGCAATACCGCTCCATCGAGCCCTGGCTGCAATCCGACACCCCCGCTCCGCCCGACGGCGAGCGTCGCCAGTCGAAGGAAGAGCGCGCGAAGATGGACGGCATGTGGGAGTGCATCCTGTGCTTCTGCTGCACCACCTCCTGCCCCAGCTACTGGTGGAACTCCGATCGCTACCTCGGCCCCGCCACCTTGCTCGCCGCCTATCGCTGGATCGCCGACAGCCGCGACGAGCGCACCGGTGAGCGGCTGGATGCGTTGCAGGACCCGTTCAAGCTGTATCGCTGCCACACCATCATGAACTGCACACAAACCTGCCCGAAGGGTCTGAACCCCGCAAAAGCCATCGGCGAGATCAAAACCTTGATGCTCGAGCGTCAGGGCTGATCGAACCGGCATAGCGCGACACCCGAATGGCATTCAGCGGCGCACCGGCAGACCCAAAAGGCCGCGCCGCCGCCTGGTTCGACAGCCTTTTCGTCGACCATTCGGTGTTACGTCTGGCGTGGGACAATCTGGCCGAGGTCGTGCCCGGCAAGCTGTATCGTGGCAATCATCCCACGCCCTATCGGCTCGCGCGTCTCAAACGAAAGTTTGGCTTGGTGACGCTGGTCAACCTGCGCGGCCACCGCCAATGCGGGTCGGACGCCCTGTCCCGCGATGCCGCCAGCCGGCTTGGCATGATCCATATCGACATGGCGTTCGAAAGCCGGGGCGCACCGCACCGGGATCGCATCCTCCGCTTCGCCGAAATCTATCGCACCCTGCAAACCCCAGCCCTCATGCACTGCAAATCCGGCGCCGACCGTGCCGGGCTTGCCTCAGCACTCGCCATCATCTTCGAAGGCGGCACCACCGCCCAGGCGCTGCGCCAGCTCTCGCTACGTTTCGGCCATTTCAAACGCTCCAAAACCGGCATCCTCGACGTGTTCTTCCTGCTTTATGCCGAGCAGGCCGAGGGCCGTCTGCCCTTCCTGGACTGGGTGCGCGACGAATACGATGAAGACCGCCTGCGTGCCTCCTTCCGCGCCCACGGCCTGTCCAGCTTTCTTAACGACCACATACTTGCTCGCGAGTAATCTTTGACTTATAAAGTAGAAGATGTTTTTTTTGTGAACAAAAGAACCAAAAAACTTTATTCTATTTGAATGAAAGTCTTTTTGCTTCTTTTTCTTCAGAAAAAGAAGATCCTAAAACCTTGTTGAAAAAAGCAATTAGCGCTATCCCGCGTCGCAGCATGGATGCGCAAACCCCACCCGACGATTTCGCCGCGGGCCCTTTGCCCGCTTATCGCGCCCGCGTGGCGCACGGCGACCTCGCGTCCGACCCATCGCAGGCGCTGGCGATGGAGCGCTTGCAGGGTCTGTGGGTGAAACTGCGCGGCTACGACCCGCCACCGGCGGCGCCCGTCGCCAAGGCGGGGCTGCTCTCGCGCTTCCTGCGCCGCAAACCGGCGGATTGGTCGGACGCGGAATACCCGCATGGGCTTTACCTTGTGGGCGAGGTCGGGCGGGGCAAATCCATGCTGATGGACCTGTTCTTCGAGGCCAGCGACGTCACCCGCAAGCGCCGGTTGCATTTCCACCAGTTCATGCAGGACTGCCACAGGCGCATCCACGCCTGGCGAAGCGCCCATCCCGGCGAGGCCGATCCCATCCCGCCGCTGGCGGACCAGATCGCCGCCGAAGCCGCCTTGCTGTGCTTCGACGAGTTCCAGGTTAACGACATCGCCGACGCCATGATCCTGGGCCGGCTGTTCCAGGCGCTGTTCGACCGCGCCGTGGTGGTGGTCACCACATCCAACACCACGCCGGACGATCTGTTCCGTGGCCAGCCGGGGCGGGACGCATTCCTGCCCTTCATCGGCCTCATCAAGGAACATGTGGACGTGCTGGTCCTCGAGGGTGGCCGCGATTTCAGGCGTGCGCGGCTGCGCGGCACCGCCACCTGGCACGTGCCCGCCGATGGCCGCGCCGAGCGCGCGCTGGATGCGGCGTTTTCCGAGCTGACGGGCCGGGCCGCGCCGCGGGCCGAAACGCTCATGGTCACCGGCCGAAAACTCGCCGTGCCGGTGGCCGCGGACGGCGTGGCGCGCTTCGATTTCGAGGAGCTCTGCGGCCAGGCCCTCGGCGCCGGCGACTATCTGGCGCTCGCCACGCATTTCCACGCGCTGGTGCTGGACGGCATCCCCCGCCTGTCACCCGACAACTTCGACCGGGCCCGCCGCTTCATCGTTCTGATCGACGCGTTGTACGATCACCGGGTGAAGCTGGTGGCCTCCGCCGAGGCGCTGCCGGACCAGCTCTATCAGCGCGGCGAGGGTGCCAAGGCGTTCGAACGCACGGCCTCGCGGCTGGAGGAGATGCAGAGCCAGGCCTATCTGGCGTTACCGCATCTCACGTGATCCGCATTCGGCCGCGCAAGGCCGTCAGGTTGGGCAATGAGTGGTCCTTGCTGCAAGTGCGATGATGGGCTACCACCACGCGCCTACCGGGCGGCCCGGGTGTCTGGCAGGCACCGTCTCTCCAGACGCGTTCCCCGTCCCCCGGCAAGGACACTCCTCCATGGCCCGCAACAAGATCGCCCTCATCGGCGCCGGAAATATCGGCGGCACGCTCGCCCACCTCATTGGGCTCAAGCAGCTCGGCGACGTCGTCATGTTCGACGTCTTCCCCGGCGTGGCCTCGGGCAAGGCGCTGGACATCATGCAGTCCGGCCCCGTCGATGGTTTCGACAGCGCCATGAAGGGCACCGGCGACTACGCCGATATCGCGGGCGCGGACGTGGTGATCGTCACCGCCGGCTTCCCGCGCATGCCCGGCATGAGCCGCGACGATCTTCTGACCAAGAACGCCGGCGTGATCGCTCAGGTGGCCGAGGGCATCAAGGCGCATTGCCCCGATGCGTTCGTCATCGTCATCACCAACCCGCTGGATGTGATGGTCTGGGTGATGCAGCAGCGCTCCGGATTGCCGGCCAAAAAGGTCGTCGGCATGGCCGGCGTGCTCGACAGCAGCCGCTTCCAGCTGTTCCTGGCGCAGGAATTCAACGTTTCGGTCGAGGATGTCACGGCCTTCGTGCTGGGCGGCCACGGCGACACCATGGTGCCGCTGACGCGCTATTCCACGGTGGCCGGCATTCCCGTGCCCGACCTCATCAAGATGGGCTGGACCACGCAGGAGCGGATCGACGCCATCTGCGCCCGCACCGCCAATGGCGGCGGCGAGATCGTGAAGCTGCTGGAGAAGGGCTCGGCCTTCTACGCGCCCGCCGCGTCCGCCATCGCCATGGCCGAGGCCTACCTGCTCGACAAGCGCCGGGTTCTGCCCTGCGCCGTGCAGCTGAACGGCGAGTATGGCCTGCACGACATGTATGTCGGCGTGCCCGCCGTGATCGGCGCCAACGGCGTCGAGAAGATCATCGAAGTGGAATTCCTCCCCGAGGAGAAGGCCATGTTCGACAAGTCCTGCAACGCCGTGAAGGACCTCGTCGAGGCCTTCAAAAAGCTGGGTGTGTAATGAATATTCATGAGTATCAGGGCAAGGAATTGCTCAAGAAATTCGGCGTCACCGTGCTCGAAGGCCACGTGGCCTGGACGCCGGACGAAGCCGCCGCCGCCGCCACCAAGCTGCCCGGCCCGATCTTTGTGGTAAAATCCCAGATCCATGCCGGTGGCCGTGGCGCCGGCAAGTTCGAAGGCCACCCCGAGGGCAAGGGCGGCGTTCGCATCGCCAAGTCCGCCGAGGAGGTCCGCGCGGCTGCGGAGGCGATGATCGGCCAGACGCTGATCACCAAGCAGACGGGCCCGGCCGGCAAGGTGGTGAACCGCGTCTATGTGGAAGCCGGCTGCGACATCAAGCGCGAGCTGTATCTGTCGCTTCTGATCGACCGCGCCACCTCGCGCGTGACCATCATGGCGTCCACCGAGGGCGGCATGGAGATCGAGGAGGTGGCCGAGCACCACCCTGAGAAAATTCTCCGGGTCGCCGTCGACCCCGCTTCCGGCGTCTCGCCGTTTCACGCCCGTAGGCTGGCCTTCGCGCTTGGCCTCGAAGGCAAGCAGATCGCGACCTTCGGCAAGTTCATCGACGCGATGTACAAGGCGTTCGTTTCGCTGGACTGCGCCATCGTGGAGATCAACCCGCTGGTCGTGACCGGCGCCGGCGAGATCGTGGCGCTGGATGCCAAGGTCTCGTTCGACGACAACGCGCTGTATCGCCATCCCGATATCGAGGCGCTGCGCGACGAGGCGGAAGAAGACCCCAAAGAGCTCGAAGCCGCCAAATACATGCTGAACTACGTGGCGCTCGACGGCGTCATCGGTTGCATGGTGAACGGCGCGGGCCTGGCGATGGCCACGATGGACATCATCAAGCTGTATGGCTCCAGCCCCGCCAACTTCCTCGACGTGGGTGGCGGCGCCACCAAGGAGCGCGTGACGGCCGCCTTCAAGATCATCCTGTCCGACCCGAACGTGGAAGGCATCCTGGTCAACATCTTCGGCGGCATCATGCGCTGCGACGTGATCGCCGAGGGCGTGGTGGCCGCGGCGCGCGAAGTGTCGCTGAACGTGCCGCTGGTGGTGCGCCTCGAGGGCACCAACGTGGCGCTGGGCAAAGAGATCATGGCCAAGTCGGGCCTGCCGATCATCTCGGCCGACAACCTGGCGGACGCTGCCGAAAAGATCGTCCGTGCCGTGAAGGAAGCCGCATAATGTCCGTTCTCGTCAATCGCAACACCCGCGTCATGACCCAGGGTTTCACCGGGGCCCAGGGCACGTTTCACGCCGAGCAGGGCATCGCCTACGGCTCCAACTATGTCGGCGGCGTCACGCCGGGCAAGGGTGGCCAGAAGCACCTCAACCTGCCGGTGTTCGACACCGTGTACGAGTGCGTGACGCAGACCCGCGCAAACGCGTCGGTCATCTACGTGCCGCCGCCGTTCGCCGCCGACGCCATTCTGGAGGCGATCGACGCCGAACTGCCGCTGATCATCTGCATCACCGAGGGCATCCCGGTGCTGGACATGGTGCGCGTGAAGCGGGCGCTGTCCGGCAGCAGGTCGCGCCTGATCGGGCCCAACTGCCCCGGCGTGATCACGCCTGATGAATGCAAGATCGGCATCATGCCGGGCCACATCCACCGCAAGGGCAAGGTCGGCATCGTGTCCCGCTCGGGCACGCTGACCTATGAGGCGGTGGCGCAGACCACGGCGGCGGGCCTCGGCCAGTCCACCTGCGTCGGCATCGGCGGCGACCCGGTGAAGGGCACCGACTTCATCGAGGTGCTGGAAATGTTCCTGGCCGACGTCGAGACCGAGATGATCATCATGATCGGCGAAATCGGCGGGCAGTCCGAGATCGAGGCCGCCGAGTTCATCAAGGCGTCCGGCACCAAGAAGCCCGTGGTGGGCTTCATCGCCGGGGCCACCGCGCCTCCGGGACGACGCATGGGCCACGCCGGTGCCGTGATCTCCGGCGGGCTGGACACCGCGGAGGCTAAGTTCGAGGCCATGCGCAAGGCGGGCATCCACGTGGCCGACAGCCCGGCGGCCCTGGGCTCCACCATGCTGAAGGCGATCAACGGCTGACATAAGGCCGCTCCCGCCGCACGCCCATGCGGCGGGAGCATTCCTGCGACCCGGGCAAAGCAGCGTTTCCAACCCGAATTAAGCCTATAGAAGCGGAGCAAGGTTCGCTGAGCAGCCCCGCCCATCTGGCGCGGTGCCGGGCGCGCCGCCATAAAAGAGGAAACATCCGATGGCTGGCGTCGACATTCTCGCAACCGCGTTCAACGGCGGAAATTTGGCCTATCTCGCCGATCTCTATGCCAAATGGGTCGCGAGCCCGGCCAGCGTCGATGCAAGCTTTTCCGACCTGTTCGAAAGCCTGGGGGATGACGCCAAGGCCGTTCTGACCGACAGCGCCGGCGCATCCTGGGCGCCACGCCGGTTCGATGTCGGCGAGCCCGAGCCGGCAAAGCCCGCTGCCGCCAAGGGGGCCAAGCCCGTCACGGCGACGGCCGCCTCCCCTGCGGCCGCGATCGACATCCGCGCCGCCACCAAGGACAGCCTGCGCGCCCTGATGATGGTGCGCACTTATCGCGTGCGCGGCCATCTGGAGGCCCAACTCGACCCGCTCGGCCTGCAGCAGCCCAAGCGGCATTCAGAGCTGGACCCCGCCACCTACGGCTTTACCGAAGCCGACATGGACCGCTCGATCTTCCTCGATCACGTTCTCGGCTTCGAATCCGCCACGCCGCGCCAGATCCTCACCACCCTGCGCCAGACCTATTGCGGGCCGATCGGCGTGGAATTCATGCACATCCAGGACCCCGACCAGAAATCCTGGATCCAGCGCCGCGTCGAAGGGGCCCCCTGGGCGACCGCGTTCGATGCGGCGACGAAAACGACCATCCTCCAGCAGCTGACCGACGCGGAAGGGCTGGAGGCGTTTTGCCAGAAGCGCTTCGTGGGCACCAAGCGCTTCGGGCTCGAGGGCGCGGAGGTCACCATCCCCGCGGTTCAGACCATCATCGACACCGCGGCCCGCGCGGGGGTGACGGAGGTTGCGATCGGCATGTCCCATCGCGGACGCCTCAACACGCTCGTGAACATCGTCAAGAAGCCCTACACGCAGTTGTTCAGCGAGTTCGGCGGCAATTCGTTCAAGCCGGACGACGTGCAGGGCTCGGGCGACGTGAAATACCATCTCGGCACGTCCACCGATGTCGAGATCGCCGGCAAGATGGTGCATCTGTCGCTGCAGCCGAACCCGTCGCATCTCGAAGCCGTCGATCCCGTCGTGGTCGGCAAGGTGCGCGCGCGCCAGGACATGGCCGGCGACACCACGCGTCGCCGCTCCGTGATGGGCATCGTGATGCACGGCGACGCCGCGTTCGCAGGCCAGGGCCTGGTGTATGAAACCCTCGCCATGAGCCAGCTCATCGGCTACCGCACCGGCGGCACCATCCACGTCATCACCAACAATCAGATCGGCTTCACCACGGTGCCGGCCCACGCCTATTCGGGCCTTTACTGCACGGACGTGGCGAAATCGATCCAGGCGCCAATCCTGCACGTGAATGGCGACAACCCCGAGGCCGTGGTGTGGTGCGCCCAGTTCGCCGCCGAGTTCCGCCAGGAATTCGCGTGCGACTTCGTGCTGGATATCGTCTGCTATCGGCGCCACGGCCATAACGAGACGGATGAGCCCGCCTTCACGCAGCCCATCATGTACAAGGCCATCAAGGACCTGAAGACCACCCGCACCCTGTATGCGGAAAAGCTGATCGCCGAGGGCGCGATTTCGGCCGAGGGCGCCACGGCGATGTGGGACGGGCTGATGGCGAAGATGGAAGAAAGCTACACGGTCGCCAAGGAATACAAGCCGAACAAGGCCGATTGGCTGGAAGGCCACTGGTCCGGCCTGAAGCAGCCCGACGATCAGGCCGAATGGACCGACGGCCCCACCGGTGTGACCGAAGCAGAGCTGAAAACCATCGGCGCGGCCATCAGCCAGGTGCCGTCTGATTTCAACCTGAACCCGAAGATCGCCCGCCAGCTCGACGCCAAAAAAACGGCCGTCGTCGACACCGGCGAAGGGATCGACTGGGCAACGGGCGAGGCCTTGGCCTTCGGCGCCCTGCTGATGGATGGCCACCGCGTGCGGCTGTCTGGCGAGGATTGCCAACGCGGCACCTTCAGCCAGCGCCACGCCGTGCTGATCGACCAGACCAATCAGTCGGAATACACCCCGCTCAACAACATCGCGCCCGCGCAGGCGAAGATCGAGATCTACAACTCCCTGCTGTCGGAAGTGGGCGTGCTCGGCTTCGAATACGGCTATACCCTGGCAGACCCGCGCACCCTGGTGCTGTGGGAAGCGCAGTTCGGCGATTTCGCCAACGGCGCGCAGGTCATCATCGATCAGTTCCTGGCCTCGGGTGAGACCAAGTGGCTGCGGATGTCCGGCCTCGTGCTGCTGCTGCCGCACGGCTATGAGGGCCAGGGGCCCGAGCATTCCTCCGCGCGTCTCGAGCGGTATCTGCAGCTTTGCGCCGAACGCAACATGCAGGTGGCCAACCTCACAACTCCCGCGAACTATTTCCACGCGCTGCGCCGCCAGCTGAAGCGCAATTTCCGCAAGCCTTTGGTGCTGATGACCCCGAAATCCCTGCTGCGCCACAAGCTGGCCGTCAGCCCGCTGTCGGATTTCGTCACCGGCAGCAAGTTCAAGACCGTGATCGGCGAGATCGACACCATCGCCGCCGGGGCGGACGTGAAGCGCGTCGTGCTGTGCACCGGCAAGGTGTATTACGACCTTCTGGCCGAACGCCGCGAGAAGGGCATCACCGACATCGCCCTTGTGCGCGTGGAACAGATCTACCCGTTCCCGGTGATCTCGCTGCCCAAGACGCTCGCGGACTATCCCAACGCTGAGATCGTCTGGTGCCAGGAGGAGCCTGAGAACATGGGCGCCTGGAGCTTCGTCGACCGCAAGATCGAAGAGGTTCTGACCCAGATGGGCACCCCGAAACGTCCGCGCTATGTCGGCCGCATCGCCGCCGCCTCGCCCGCCACGGGCCTGGCCAAGGTACACGCCGCCGAGCAGGCCGCCCTGGTTCGCCAGGCGCTGACCCTGGGCTGAACCGTGACCCAAACCACCCCGGTCCGGCTGAGGCGCGCCGATGAAGACGACATCGCCTTCATCATGCAGACCGAACGTCAGCCGGGCTTCGACTGGCTCGTGGGGAGCTGGGATGCGGCGAAACATCGCGAGATCATGGCCGAAGCGTCCAGCGCCTACCTTGTGGCCACCGATGCCGGCGGCACGCGTCGCGGCTTCGCCATCCTGCGCCAGATCGATGACGCCGACGGCAACGTGTATCTCCAGCGCGTGGCGATGGCGCAAGCCGGCGGCGGCTTCGGCCGCCCGTTCCTGGGCGGCATCATCGGCTGGGTGTTCGATCAAACCCGGGCCCATCGGTTCTGGCTTCTGATGAAGCAAGGCAACGCCCGCGCCGATCACGTCTATCGCAGCCTGGGCTTCACCGAAGAGGGCACGCTTCGGCAAACCCAGATCGCCCCGGACGGCACTCGCCTGGACGCTCTGATGTTCTCGATGCTGCGGCCCGAGTGGCAAAGCCCAGGGTCGCAAAGCCCGGGGTCGCAAAGCCCGGGGTCGCAAAGGCCAGAGTGGCAAAGCCACGCCCACTCCGCTACCACCTGACCCCAATTCTGATTTCATCCCAAATACTGGAACGACCTTATGGCGACCGACATCAAGGTGCCCACACTGGGCGAGAGCGTCACCACCGCGACCATCGCGCGCTGGCTCAAAAAAGTCGGTGACGCCGTGGCGGCCGACGAGCCCTTGGTGGAACTCGAAACCGACAAAGTCACCGTCGAGGTCAATGCCCCCGCCGCCGGCACGCTGGCCGAGATCGTGGCCCAGGAAGGTGCGGAGGTTGAGGTCGGCGCCCTGCTCGGCTCGTTGGGCGAAGCCGGTCGCAGCGTGGCCCAGCCCGCCGCCAACCCCGCCGCCGGCGTGAACCCGCCCCCCACGCCGTCTGGCCCGGTCGCCCGCCCCGCCACGCCGCCGTCCGACGTGGCCGCGCACGCTCCGCTGCCCGCCGCCGCCAAGATGATGGAGGAAAAATCCGTCTCCGCATCCGCCATCGGCGCCGGCACCGGCAAGGATGCCCGCATCACCAAGGGCGACGTGCTGGACTTCCTGGCCCGCCCGGCAGCCGTGCCCACCGCCGCTGCTGCCCCCAAGGCCGCACGCGCCATGGAAGAGGGCGAGGAGCGGGTGAAGATGACCCGCCTGCGCAAGACCATCGCCATGCGGCTGAAGGAATCGCAGAACACCGCCGCCATGCTCACCACCTTCAACGAGGTGGACATGGGTGCCGCGATGGCCCTTCGGTCCGAATACAAGGAGGCGTTCGAGAAGAAGCACAACGGCGTGCGCCTTGGTTTCATGAGCTTCTTCGTGCGTGCCTGCGTGGCCGCGCTGAAGGAATTCCCCGCCGTCAACGCCGAGATCGACGGCGATGACCTCGTCTACAAGCACCATGTCCACATGGGCATCGCCGTCGGTGGCGCCAACGGCCTCGTGGTCCCCGTGGTGCGCCACGCCGACGACATGAGCTTCGTGCAGATCGAAAAGGCGATCAGCGATTTCGGCCGCCGCGCCCGTGACGGGCAGCTCAAGATCGACGAACTCTCGGGCGGCACGTTCACCATCACCAATGGCGGCGTCTACGGCTCGCTGATGTCCACCCCGATCCTGAACGCCCCGCAGGCCGGCATTCTCGGCATGCACAAGATTCAGGACCGCCCGATGGCGATCGGCGGCAAGGTGGAGATCCGTCCGATGATGTATCTGGCGCTGAGCTATGACCACCGCATCATCGACGGCAAAGAGGCGGTCTCGTTCCTGGTCCGCGTCAAGGAGCTCATCGAAGATCCCCGCCGCCTCCTGCTGGGTCTCTAGAGACTGATGATTTTGAG
>JANYFG010000063.1 GCA_025362815.1 Rhodospirillales bacterium | reverse complement strand
GAGCTGCGGGCCTGGATCGCGCGGCAGCCGCGGGGTTCGATCAACTACGGCTCGTCCAGCGCCGGCGCGATGACGCATGTGGCGATGGAGCTGCTGCGGGAGCGGCTGGGCAGCCCGGAGATGACGCATGTGCCGTATCGTGGCTCAGGCCCGGCCATGGCGGATTTCATCGCCAACCGGTTCAGCCTGATGTTCGACGCGGCTTCGGTGGTCGCGCCCTTCCTCCAGGCCAACCAGCTGAAGGGCGTGCTGGCGACGGGTGCGACGCCCAGCCCGGCCTTCCCCACTGTGCTGACGGCGGCCGCCCAGGGCATCCCGAACTTCACCTTCTATGCCTGGATCGGGCTGTTCGCCGCCGCCGGCACGCCGCCCGAGATCATCAGCCGGCTGAACGCGGCGGTGAACGCCGCGATGGCCGACCCGGCGACGGCCGAGCGCATCACCAGCCGCGGCGACGAGCTGGGCGGCGGCACGCCGGGGCAGCTGGCGACGATGCTGGCGACGGATTTCCGGCTGTGGGGCGACGTGGTGCGGGCGAATAACATCCGCGCGAGCGCCTGAGGGTCAGCCTTCGCGCTTCGGCATCGACAGCACGTAGGTTTCCAGCACGGCGTTCATCCGTGTCTGGTAGCCTTTGCCTTGCGACTTGAAGGCGTTGAGGACCGATTGCCTGACCCTGAGCGTGACGGGCTGCGTGCGGTCGGGTTCGACCAGGCGTGCACGACTTCAGAAATCATCATCCAACTCCGGGATATCGGTGAAATCGATCTCCGCGTCCGGTGCCGCGGCGATCTCAGCGTCCGTCATCGGCCGGGCGTGGCGCTTGCTCAAGGCGTCTCCTTTCCCGGCTCGAGGCCGGTCTTGCCGAAATGATACGGCGGCTTCCCACCCTGTCGGTATGCACCACCGTCAGCGCGGCACCCCCGTTCGTTTGGCCAGTGCTGATCCGCCGCAATTCGCCGTAGTCCAACCGATCATCGACGGCGGTGAGGACAGGGCCATCAAAAATCTGGATCGCCAACTCAAAGCTGACGCCTTGCTTGTTTACGTTGGCGGCATTCTTGGCCGGACCCCACTCGAAAGTTAATACAATTTGTCCATACAGTTGGTCAAACTGAAGTTGTCTCGAACTCCGCCGGCTGGGTGATCTCGATCAGTTCCAGGTCGTCGCTATGCGCAATCTCCCGATGCTTCACCATCGGCGGCTGCAGCACGGTGCTGCCGGCCTCCAACAGCACTTCCCCGACATCCTCGTATTCGAACCGCACCCAGCCTCGCAGCACCACCACGAACTGAAAATCCAGTTTGTGCTGATGCCATTTGGGCTCCGGATGCGCGCCCGGCACGGCGCGGATGACATGCGCGCCGAAGCCACCGGCCGTCTCGCCCTTCACACCGAGGTCGCGGTATTCGAAGAAGGCGCGCAGGCCGCGGTCAAACGCTTCGGCATCGGCGTGCCGCACCACGGTGGGCATCAGGTCAGCGCCCCGGCGCAGTGCCTGGCATAGGCCGGGCGCGCCAGCAGCCGCTCATACCAGGCCCGCACCCGCGGCTGCTCCGCGCGCGCGATGGGCAGCGCGAACCAGCGATGCAGCACCGGCCCCATCGCGATGTCGGCGATGGAAAAATCGCCGGCCACGAAATCCCGGCCCTCCAACTGGCCCTCCAACTGGCCCTCCAGAATGCCGAACAGCCCCTCCGCCTGGTCCCGCGCCGTGGCCAGCGCGGCCTGGTCGCGCTGTGCCTCGGGGGTGCGGATCAGGCCGAGGAACAGGGTGCTCATCCGCACGTTCAGGCTGGTCTGCTGCCAGTCCAGCCACTGATCCACCACGGCGCGCCGCCGCGGCGTGGCGGGGTAGAGCGCTTCCTGCGACGCGCAGAGATAGCGCAAAATGGCGTTGCTCTCCCACACCACGGTTCCGTCGGCATCGACGATGGTGGGCACCGTGGAATTGGGGTTCATGGCCAGATAGGCCGGCTCCTTCGTGCGGCCGAAGGCGCCGCCGGCATCCTCGCGCCGGAACGGCAGCCCCAGCTCGTCGCACAGCCACAGCACTTTCATCACGTTCGACGAGGTATTGCGGCCCCAGATGGTCAGCATGTTGCGTTTCCTTACCCGAATGGCGACAGCTTGGGGTTGCCAGCTTCGGGAGGCAATTCCACAAAACCGCATGTCTCTTGTTGTTTTTGTGCTGGCGCTTGCCGCGCCCATTTTCGCGAAGCTGAGCGAGGGCTGGTTCAACCTGGCGCCCTGCGAGCTGTGCCTGTGGCAACGGGCTCCCTATTGGGCGGCGGCGGCGTTGGCGCTGGCGGCGGTCTTCCTGCCGCGCGGCCGGCCCTGGCTGCTGGCGGGCGCGGCGCTGGCCGCCGCCATCTCGGCCGCCATCGGCGTGTTTCACATGGGGGTGGAATTTCATTGGTGGCTCTCGCCCCTGGCCGGCTGCGCCGCGCCCGCCGCTGCGGGCGCCAGCATCGAGGACCTCCTGCGCGGCCTCGCCGCCACCCCCACCAAGCCTTGCGATGAACCCGCCTATCTCATTCCCGGCCTGCCGCTTTCCATGGCGGCGATGAACACCACTTACGGGATCGCCCTGGCCCTTCTGGCCCAAGGGGCGAGTATGCGAGGACGCCGCCCATGACCACGCCGCGCGACTATCTGGAACGCGTCATCCGCGTCGATCACGCCGGGGAATACGGCGCCAAGCGCATTTATCAGGGCCAGCTGGCGGTGCTGCGGGGCACGAAATACGAGCCGATCATCCAGCACATGCAGGACCAGGAGGAGGTCCATCTGAAGCATTTTTCTGCCCTGGTCGGCAGCCGGCGGGTGCGGCCCACGGCGCTGCTGCCGCTGTGGCACGTTGCGGGCTTCCTGCTGGGTGCCGCCACCGCCGCCATGGGCCACCGCGCCGCCATGGCCTGCACCGTCGCCGTCGAGGAAGCCATTGACGAGCACTACGCCGCGCAGGAGGCCGCGCTGGGCGACGACGAGGCGCCGCTGCGCGCCGATATCGCCCGCTTCCGCGCCGAGGAGCTGGAGCACCGCGACACCGGCCTGGAACACGAGGCCGAACTGACCCCCGGCTACCGGGCGCTGTCGGCCGTCATCAAGGCGGGCTGCAAGGTCGCCATCCGCGTCTCCGAACGGGTCTGAAACGCTTTGGCACAATTCTTGAATGAAGCTGTTGACCCAGACGGCCCGGAGCACGCATAGACAGCCCGTGGACCTGCCCATCACCTCCTCGCATCAGGCCGTTGGCCGCCATGTGCTGGCGTTGGAAGCCGATGCGCTGGGCGCGCTGGCGGCCGCGCTGGATTCGCATTTCGACGCGGCGGTCGAAGTTCTGGCCGCCTGCACCGGCCGCGTCGTCGTCTCCGGCATGGGCAAGTCGGGCCATGTCGGGCGCAAGATCGCCGCCACCCTGGCCTCCACCGGCACGCCGGCGCTATTCGTCCATCCCGGCGAGGCGAGCCATGGCGATCTGGGCATGATCGTGCAGGGCGACGCGGTGCTGGCGCTGTCCAACAGTGGCGAGACGGCGGAGCTGTCCGACCTGGTGGCCCACTGCAAGCGCTTCGGCCTGTCGCTCATCGCCATCATCGGCCGCGCGGAGAGCAGCCTGGCGCGCGACGCCGACGTGGCGCTGGTGTTGCCGCCGGCGCCTGAGGCCTGCCCGATGGGTCTCGCACCCACCACCAGCACCACCATGCAGATGGCGCTGGGCGACGCGCTGGCGGTGGCGCTGCTGACCCGGCGCGGCTTCACCGCCACCGATTTCCGCGTCTTCCACCCCGGCGGCAAGCTGGGCGCCAAGCTGATGCGCGTCGCGCAGCTGATGCACACCGACATGCCGCTGGGCACCCCGGAAACCCCGATGTCCGACGCGCTGGTGGCGATGACCGCCGGCCGTTTCGGCTGCCTGGGCATCGTCGAGCAGGGCCGGCTGGCTGGCATCGTCACCGATGGCGACCTGCGCCGCGCGCTGCGCGATGGCGGCGACCTGCTGGCGCGGCCCGCGGGCGGGGTCATGACATCGGCACCGCGCACC
Source organism: Rhodospirillales bacterium (assembly GCA_025362815.1). Taxonomy (GTDB): domain Bacteria; phylum Pseudomonadota; class Alphaproteobacteria; order Acetobacterales; family Acetobacteraceae; genus CAIQQQ01. The sequence continues at coordinate 50 of JANYFG010000063.1, read as the reverse complement.
ATCGCCTGATAACCGAAATACACCAGCTCGATGCCGCGGCGGATTTCGTC
>JANYFG010000053.1 GCA_025362815.1 Rhodospirillales bacterium | reverse complement strand
GCCGAAGCTCTCGATCGTGAGGATGTTCAGCCCGGCCTTCTCGGCCGCGGCCTTCATCACGTCGAAACCGGATTTCGAGAACGCGTCGTCATTGGCATACATCAGCGCGATGGTCTTCACGCCGCGGGCCTGCGCCGCCTTCAGCGTCACCGGGATCACGTCGCTCTCGGGCAGCGACGTGCGGAAGATGTAAGGCCCGATATCGGTGATACCAGACGCGGTGGTGGATGTGCCGAGCGTGGGCACCTTGCGCTCGTTGGTCACCGGCCCCACCGCGAACATCTCGTTCGAAAGCGTCGGCCCGATAATCGCCACCACCTTGTCGCGGCCAATCAGCTTGCGCGCCGCGTTGATCGCCTGGTCCTTGTTGGCCGCGCTGTCTTCCACCGTCAGCTGGATCTTGCGCCCGCCAAGCACGCCCTTGGCATTGATCTCGTCCAAAGCGAGATCGAGTCCACCCTTGATCGCGACGCCATAGGCCGCATTCGGGCCGCTCAGAATCTCGATGGCGCCAACCTGCACCGGCTGGGCCTGGGCAAAGGCGGGCACGGCGGACAACAGTGCTATGGCGAGGGTTCTGCGCATCATTGACATCTCTCCCAGGGGTTTCTTGCAGAATAATCTTGCGCGGAACCTAATCGAACTGCGCGCCGGGTCAAGCAACCCCTTGCCTTCAGGTGGCTTCCGGGCGACCAAAGCGCATGACCCAGAAACTCCGCATTGCCACCTGGAACATCAACTCCCTCCGCCTACGGCTACCGCTGCTCACGCGGCTGGTGGAAGGGCTGGATGCCGATGTCATCTGCCTGCAGGAAACCAAGGTGCCGGACGAGCTGTTCCCGCACATCACCCTGCCCGATCTCGGCTATCCGCATTACGTCCATGCTGGCATGAAGGGCTATAACGGCGTCGCCATCCTCTCACGTCTGCCCCTCACCCACATCACCACAGCGCCGGATTGGTGCGAGAAGGGCGACCGCCGCCATATCGCCGCCGAACTTGCCACGCCCAGTGGCCCGATCACGCTGCATAATTTCTATGTGCCGGCCGGCGGCGACATCCCCGACCGCGAGACCAACATAAAATTCGCCCACAAGCTGGATTTCGTGGCCGAGGCCACCGCCTGGTTCCGCGCCCACAAGCCGATGCGCAGCGTGCTGGTGGGCGACCTCAACATCGCGCCGCTGGAGCATGACGTCTGGAGCCACAGGCAACTGCTCAACATCGTCAGCCACACCCCGGTGGAAACCGCCGGATTGCTGGCGTGGCAGGCAGAAGGCTTCATCGACGCCGTCCGCAAATTCGTGCCGGAGAGCGAAAAACTCTACACGTGGTGGTCGTATCGCAACAAAGACTGGCGCGCCTCCAATCGCGGCCGGCGTCTGGACCATATCTGGACCACGCCGGATCTCGACCCGATCGCCTATGCGATCCTCACCGAGGCCCGAGACTGGCCGCAGACATCCGATCACGTGCCGGTCTGCGTCACCTTGGCGGTCTGACGCCTACGCGTCGTTTCGCCCAACCCACATCGCCCTTGCTTCAGCGACGGACGCGGCCGCATCACCTCCGGTCATCGTGTGCAAAGCGGCGGCGGCGGTCGCAACCACCGCGTCCTCGGCAACCGGATCAGACCGCTCGCCGCGCCACACCGCCACCAGTTCGGCCGGCGCCGCGCTCACGGGCTTGCCCTCGGTTCCGAGCGACGGCCAGATCCTCTCGCCTGATGATGTCGCCAGGGTCAGCGGCTTCACCCCGCTCCATTCCGCCTCGCCGCCGCCGCCCTTGAGCACGGCGATTGAGTGGCCCAGCAAAGCCGCCACCGCGAGATGCAACTCGATATAGGCGGGGTGAAACACCCCATCGATCGAGACCAACGCGCCGGCGGGGTCCAGCAGGCGGCCCACGGTGTTCAGCGGCGAGCGCAGGCCAAGCACCCCACGCAAGGCCAGCAATTCGGCAAGTGCCGCATTGGCCGCCTCGGTGGGCACGAACGCGAAGTTCGATGCCGCCAGCGACGCCTCTGCCTCAGCGTTCGTCCTGGCATGGCCAATGCCAAGCAAGCCCAGGCATTTCACCAAAGACTGCCGCCCGGGGCCTGAGATCGGGCCATGCATCACCACGCGCCCGCCGGATTTTGCCACCAGCAGCGCGGATAGCAGATACCACGGCAACCCACGCGTGCGGCCATCGGCATAGCTTGGCCAGTCGAGATGAACCGGCGCGGAAAACACCCATGGCAGGCCCGAATGATCCCGCGCGGCCTCCACCAGCCCCGCCATCTCCTCCGGCGCTTCACCGCGATAGCGCAAAAGCATCAGCATCGCGCCAATTTGCTCGCGCGTGGCCTCGCCGCGCAGCACCATGCCCAAGGCATGGCGCGCCTCCGCACGGGTCAGCGAGCGCGATTTGCCCGGACCGCGCCCGAGGATACGCACATACGGCGCGAAATCATGCGTGTCGGTCGGCACAAGCGGTGCCAGCTTCGCGTCGAGGGCGATCTGGTCGTTCATGCCTAAGCGGCCACCATCCCCAACCACACCACGCCATCCTCCACCCGCACCGGCAGCTTCGGCATGCAGCCGATATCCGGCGCCGCGGCCTCGCCGGTCTCAAGATCAATAACCCAGTTATGCAACGGGCACGCAATCTTGTGGCCATGCACGATGCCCTCCGATAGCGGGCCGTGCTTGTGCGGGCAGCGGTTGCGCACCGCGAACACGCTGTCGTCGCTGCAACGGAAGATGGCGATCTCGCCCTTGGCCGCGGGCAGAACCCGGGCGCCCAGCGGCAAGATATCGTCAAGGCGGCAAACCTGAACCCAGTCAAGCGTGGTCACGGACATGTCTCAGTTCCGTGCTGCTAGAGGTTGAAATTCGCTGGCATCCACGCCCTGCTTCGCACGCTCGGCCCAGGGGGCGTCCTGGAAGAAGCTCTGCGCGAACAGGAAGCGCTGGTGCAGCGCGCGGCGGCCGTGCGCGTCATCGATCAAGCGGCTGCGGACGTATTCGATGCCCACCCGCTCCACCCAAGGCGCCGTGCGATCGAGATAACGCGCCTCCTCGCGGTAAAGCTGCATATAGGCGGCGGCGTATTCCAACACCTCGTCCTCGGTGGCCACGGTGCAAAGTCTGTCCGTGCCACCCAGCACAATGCCGCCATTGCCCGCCACCAGCAGCTCATAGCCGGAGTCCACGCACACCACGCCGAAATCCTTGATGGTGGCTTCGGCGCAGTTCCGCGGGCAGCCGGAGACGGCCATCTTGAACTCATGCGGCGTCCAGTTGCCCCAGGTCATCCGCTCCCGGCGCTTGCCCAGAGTGGTGCTGTCCTGCGTGCCGAAACGACACCATTCCAGCCCCACGCAGGTCTTCACCGTGCGCAACGCCTTGCCATAGGCGTGGCCGGACACCAGGCCCGCATCGTTCAGCTCGCCCCACACCGCCGGCAGGTCCTGCTTCTTGACGCCATAAAGCGCCAGGCGCTGGCCGCCCGTCACCTTCACCTCGGCGATGTCGTATTTCGTCGCCACATTGGCAATCGCCGCCAGCTCCACAGCCGTGGTGGTGCCGCCCCACATGCGCGGAATAACGGAATAGGTGCCGTCCTTCTGGATATTCGCATGCACCCGCTCGTTGATGAAGCGCGAGCGGCTTTCATCCTGATATTCACCGGGCCAGGCGCACAACACATAATAGTTCAGCGCCGGGCGGCACGACGCGCAGCCGCCAGATGTGGTCCAGCCCATGGCCTGGCGCACCGCATCCTGCGTCTTGAGCGACTGCGAGACGATGGCGGCGCGAACCTCCTCATGCGTGCACGCCGTGCATTTGCACACCGTCGGCACCGTCGGCCCCGCGACCTCGATGCCCAAGGTAGCCGCCAGAACCTCGCGCACCAGCGGAGCACACGTGCCGCACGAGGCCGAGGCCTTGGTGTGCGCCTTCACCTCGTCATAGGTCGTCAGGCCGCGCGCCTTGATGGTGTCGACGATGGCGCCCTTGCACACACCGTTGCAGCCACAGATCTGGGTATCGTCCGGCATCGCCGCGATATCCAGCGGCGTCGCCACATCAACCGCCTGGGTCGCGGCACGGCCAAGGATCATTCGGTCGGCAATGTCAGACACGTCGGTACCGCGCTTGATCGTGTCAAAATACCAGTCGCCATCGGTGACGTTGCCATACAGCACGGTGCCGATCACCTGGCCGCCGCGCATCACCAGCTTGCGATACGCACCGCGCCGCCTGTCGCGCAGCACGATCTCGTCCTCATCCTCGCCGGCCGCCAACTGGCCCGCGGAATAAACGTCGATCCCGGTGATCTTGAGCCGCGTCGCCGTCGCCTGCGCCGCATAGAGCATGGCATCACCACCGGCGAGATGGTGCGCGCACACCCGCGCCATATCCCAGATCGGCGCCACCAGGCCCACGCATTGGCCACGATGCTCGGCGCACTCGCCGACGGCAAAGATATCAGGGTCGGTCGTGCCCATGTTGTCGCCCACGACAATACCGCGATTGACATCCAGCCCCGCCGTGCGCGCCAGGTCGGTATCGGGGCGAATGCCGATCGCAACCACCACGAGATCGGCCGTCGCCTCACGGCCATCGGCCAGTTTCCCGCCGGTCACACGGTCGGTGCCGGTCACCATCTCGGTCTGGCCGTTGGTGAAGAACGAAATCCCACGCTCGGTCAGATCATGCTGCAACAGTTTGCCGGCCGACATCGGGCACCAATTCTCATGGAGGCGCGTCGTTGTTGACGTGCGGGATTTGCGTGGGATGAACGACGGAGCCCATTCGGGTCATCCCGGCCACTCAGATCCGGCTTCATTGCCGGATGATCCTGGCCCGCGCGTTCGGCGTGGAAGTTTATGAAACCGCATCTAGCAAACGGCAGGCCAAGCTGAAAGACGTGGTTTTGCCGGTGATTTAAGCGATAGCCACACAGATTTTGCCTGATGTTTGATCGAAAAACCAGTGCACCGCACAAAATGATGGCGTTTTAGGCAAATGCCGCTCGCCTTTCTCGACCCCGCTCACGATGTGTTGAGCCTCGCTTTGCACGGGGCATGCGATCATGAAGCAAAACAGAAGGGTTGGTCGTGCACCCGTTTTCGAAGCAACTACTGATCGGGATATCACTGTTGCTGCCCGGTGCCGCCAACGCGGCCCTGCTACCCTGCGCCAGCAAGGACATCGCCTCGCGCATGACCCATCATTTCAACGACGCGCAAGAAACCCGCAAGTCACCCCGGCGCGCCCGCCAGCTGGAGAACCTGACCGAGACCGGCACCGGCCCGGCAGAGGGCGCTTTCGTGCCCAAAACCTATCAAAGCCGCTATTGCGAGGCCGATCTCCGCCTAGACGACGGCTCCTCGTTACACGTGTTCATCATCACGGTCGGCATACCCGGCACGCCGGCCGAAAGCTCGCCCACGATCGAGACCTGCTGGGCCGACACCCGTTTCCCCCGATTTTCCGAGGGGTGCGCGACGGAAATGGCACCGTCTCGCCGGAAGTGAGCCGTCAGCCGGTCAGGCCCGGCTGACCTTGCTTTCAATCGCTTCCCAGATCGCCACCGAAAGATCAGTGCCGTCGAAACGGGCAATCTCCTGCAGGCCGGTGGGGCTGGTGACGTTGATCTCGGTGAGATAGTCGCCGATCACGTCGATACCCACGAAGATGAGCCCCTGCGCCTTCAACGTCGGCCCGATCGCGGCACAGATCTCCTTGTCGCGCGGCGTCAGGTCCACTTTCTCCGGCCGCCCGCCGACATGCATGTTGCTGCGCGCCTCGCCCTCGGCCGGCACGCGGTTGACCGCCCCCATCGCCACGCCATCGACCAGAATGATGCGCTTGTCGCCCTTGCGGACCGCGGGCTCGTAACGCTGGATCATCAACGGCTCGCGCGAGCGGGCGAAATGCATCTCCAGCAGCGAGTTCAGGTTGGGGTCGTCATGGCGAATGCGAAACACCCCGGCGCCGCCATTGCCGAACAGCGGCTTGACGATGATGTCCTTATGCGTGGCGCGAAAGCCGCGAATGGCGTCCACGTCCCAGGTCACCAAAGTCGGCGGCATCAGCTCGGGAAAATGCGTCACCAACAGCTTTTCCGGCGCGTTGCGCACGCTGGCGGGGTCGTTCACCACCAGGGTTTTCGGGTGGATATGCTCCAGCATATGCGTGGCGGTGATATAGGCCATGTCGAAAGGCGGGTCCTGACGCATCAGGATCGTGTCCATGGTGGCGAGGTCGAGCACCAATTCCGGGCCGAATTTAAAGTGGTCGCCGCGTACCCGCTGCACGGTCACGGGCCGGGCGCGGGCCACCAGGCGGGCGCCACGATCGCCCCCTTCCTTCGCCACGCCCTCGCTCAGCGACATGTGGCGAACTTCGTAGTGCCACAGGCTATGGCCACGCTCCTGGGCGGTGAGCATCAGCTGGAAGCTGCTGTCGCCATCGATGCCGATGCTCTCCATCGGGTCCATCTGCACGGCGACTTTGAGGCTGCGGACCATCTTGGCTCTCCCGATTGCGCGGGTCCGATTTGGCCTAGTTCAGCCTGGCGCGCAACTCACCCATGGCGGCGCGCGCCCGCGTGGCTGCCTCGCCATGCGGGAACAGCTCCAGAAAACGCTCATAGCATTTCAGCGCGGCGGCCACCCGATCCAGCCGCTGGTTGATCTCGGCGGCCTCGCGCCAGAGCAGCGCCTCGTCCGGCGCCAGGCGCAACATGTCCTCGATGACGGCCAATGCCGCCTGGGTCTGCCCGATCATCAACAGGCGGGACTTGATGTTGACCTGCAACCGCAGCAGCACATCCCGCGTCGTCATCGCCGCCAGCATGTTGGGCCCCAGCTCGGCATTCTGGCCGTAGCTGCGCCTGAGCATGCGCGTGAGATCGGACCGATCCAGCACCTTGCCGCCGGCAAACAGATCCAGCACCACCAACCGGATGCCGCTCTCACCCGAACCTTGAGAGGCATCTTCCAGCGCGATCAGGAAATGGCCGGGAAAATTGATCCCCCGCACCGCCCAGCCGGCCGCGCGGGCGGCATGCAGCCACAGAATGCCGAGCGCCACCGGCAACCCGCGCCGGCGTTCGGTGACGCGGATGATGTTGGCATTGTCGAGATCGTCATAGGTCTCGGTATCGCCGCGATAACCATGCCGCCCCGCCATCAGCCCCGCCAGCGCCCCGGCCCGGGCCGCCAAGTCACCCGGCGGCGTCTCAGCCGCCAGATCAACGGCATCGCGCGCGAGTTCGGTAAGATGCGCACGCGCCGCACGCCAGTCGAGATCCGGTTCGGCGATGCGCGCGAGTTGGAGTGCGGCATCGGCAAGGTCGATCTCGGAATCGGGCAGTTGGCCAATGGCGTCCAGCGCGGTGCGGAGTGGGTTCGCGGTCATGCCGGCAGTGTGGCATGGCGCGGGAGGCGGGTAAAAGTGTCGATGTCAGCCAGTGCCCGACCGACATAGGTCGGGCACCGCCCGACGATCACTCCGGTTTCGCCGGCACGTAAAGCGCCCCACCCGTCGCCTTGAACGTCTCACTCATCTCCAAAAGCCCGTTCTGCCGCAACGAATCCTCGCGGATGTCGTGGCTGATCTTCATCGAGCAGAATTTCGGCCCGCACATCGAGCAGAAATGCGCGACCTTGTGGGCCTCCTTCGGCAACGTCTCATCGTGGAACTTCCGCGCGGTGTCGGGGTCGAGGCCGAGGTTGAACTGGTCCATCCAGCGGAACTCGAACCGCGCCCGGCTGATCGCGTCGTCGCGCAGCTTGGCGGAGGGATGTCCCTTGGCCAGATCGGCGGCATGGGCCGCGATCTTGTAG
>JANYFG010000008.1 GCA_025362815.1 Rhodospirillales bacterium | reverse complement strand
CCGAAGGTGGCCACGAGCAGATCCACCTTGCCGGTGACCAGGAACGGAATGCGGTTCGGGCCGGTGACGGGCACCAGCTCCACCTTCACGCCGAGATATTTGCCCATCAGCTTGGCCACATCGGCGTCGTAGCCGTCCGGCTCCTGCTTGTCGTTGACGGTACCATAGGGCGGCACGTCGATCAGCACACCGATTTTGATGGTGCCGCGGGTGATGATCTCGTCGATCGTCTGCGCTTGGGCGGTGCGTGCGAGGCCGATCGCCAGCAGGCCGGCCATCATGAGTTTCAGCAGCTTCATCGTCTGTCTCTCCCTTGTTTTGTTTATCGTTTGTAGGCGGCAGCCATCCGCGTCTCCAGCTTACGGCTTGCGATCGTCAGCGGCCAGCACAGCAGGAAATACAGCACCGCCACCGACGCGAAGATGGTGAACGGGCGGAAGGTGGCATTGTTCAGAAGCTGCGCGGCGCGCGTGAGCTCCACGAAGCCTATGATGGCGGCGAGCGAGGTGGATTTCACGAGATTGACGAGAAATCCCACGGTGGGCGCGGTGGCGATGCGCAGCGCCTGGGGAAGCACCACGCGGCGCATCATCGGGAAATAATGCAGCCCCAGGGCAGACGCGGCCTCCAGCTGGGTTTTCGGCACCGCCTGCAGCGAGCCGCGCCAGATTTCGCCCAGGAACGCGCCGGCGTTCATGGACAAGCCGAGGGCGGCCGCCACCCAGGGGCTGAGCGGCACGCCCAGCATGTCGGTGCCGAAGAACACCAGGAACAACTGCAGCAGAAGCGGCGTGCCCTGAAACAGGGTGATGTAGCCGATCGCCCCGTAGCGTGCGGCGCGCACCGACGAGATCCGCAGCAGGGCGATGCCGGCGCCGATGAGGCCGCCGCCGAGAAACGCCGCGAGCGACAGCAAAATGGTCCAGCGCGCCGCGGTGATCAGAAAGATGAAGTCGCCCGGATTGAGGCTGCGCATCAGCGGGTTTCCAGGCGCGGGAAGAACACCCGGTTCAGCGTGGCGAACACCGCGGTGAAGCTGATCGACAGCACCAGGTAGATCGCGATGGTGACGATATAGACCTCGAAGCTGCGAAACGTGCGCGACTGGATGTCTTGCGCCGCCGCCGTGAGTTCCTCCGCCGAGATGACCGAGACGATGGACGAGTTGAGCATCAGCAGGATGAACTGGCTGCCCAGCGGCGTGAACACGGCCCGCAAGGCCTGTGGCAGCACGATGGAGCGAAAGGTTTGGATCTTGTGCAGGCCCAGCGCATACGCCGCCTCCACCTGGCCGTGATTGATGGCCTGGATGCCGGCGCGGACGATTTCGATCGTGTAGGCGCTGCCGTTTAGCACCATGGCGATCAGCGCGCCGGTATCGGCCTCAAGCCGCAGCCCCAGTGCCGGGAGGCCGAAGAAGATGACGAAGACCTGCACCAGAAACGGGGTGTTGCGCACGAATTCCACGTAGGCGGCCACGAGGACCTGCAGCCATTTCGGCCCGGATGTGCGCGCCAACGCGCCGAAGATGGCGATCACCAGGCTCAACACCATCGAGACGGCGGAGAGCTGAACGGTGAGCCAGGCACCCCATAGAAGCTCCTGGCGATTCGTCCACACGTCTATGAAATGAAAGGTGTATTCCACCCGTTTTTCGTCCCGCTCCCGATCTGTTAACGCTACCGCGCCACGGGTTGGGACGCCAGGGCTGTTGGGCCGGGCGACCCGATCATATTCGCTTCCCGGGGCAGGCCAGGATTACCGGCTCTGGGGGTCGTGCAGGGCGTGGGTGAAGTGTTCGAGCCCGGTCTGGCGCGCCATTGCCAGCCGCGCCGCTGTGAGCACGGCCTGGGTTTCGGCCACGGCCTTGTTCAGCGTGTGGTTGACGAGAACGTAGTCAAACTCCCGCACATGGCTGATTTCAGACACTGCGGTGGCCATGCGGCGGGCGATCTCCGCCTCGCTGTCGCTGGCGCGGTGTCGCAGGCGTTGTTCGAGCTCCGCCAGTGAAGGGGGCATGATGAACAGGCCTACGACGTCGCCGGGCAGCGATTTTCGCACCTGGTGGTAGCCCTGCCAGTCGATGTCGAACACCACGTCCCGCCCCGCCGCCAGGGCCTGTTCCACGGGGCCGCGCGGGCTGCCGTAGGAACGGCCGAGCAGGCCGGCCCATTCCAGCATGTCGCCGCCGGCCACCATGGCGTCGAACAGGTCCTGGCTGCGGAAGTGATAGTGAACACCCTCGATCTCATACGGCCGGGGCGCGCGAGTGGTGACGCTGATGGACAGCATCAGGGTGGGATCGGCTTCCAGCAGCGCGCGGGTGATGGCGGATTTGCCGGCGCCCGAGGGGGCCGCGAGCACGAGGCAGAGACCACGCCGGCCGATTGAGTCCAAACGGGGCAAAGCAGGAAGGGGCGAAGCAGGGTTGTCGTCACTCAATGTTTTGGACCTGTTCGCGAAGCTGTTCGATGGTGGCTTTCAACCTCAGGCCCGTTGCGGTCAAGGCCACCGACGCCGATTTGCTGCATAATGTGTTCGCCTCGCGGTTGAACTCCTGCACCAGGAAATCGAACCGCCGGCCGATATTTAAACCCTCCGCCAGCAGCGCATGCGCGGCGGCCAGATGCGCCGAGAGACGGTCCAGCTCCTCACGCACGTCTGACCGCGCGGCGAGGATGGCGACCTCCTGGGCGATCCGCTCTTCCGGCAGGGCGGGGATAGCGGCGAGCAGGGTGTTCACGGAGTCGAGCATGCGTGCCCGCTGCGCGGCCGGCTGGTCGGCGGCTTCGGTGGTGGCCTGGGCGCACATGGCCGCGATTTCGGCGATCTGGGCGGACAGGATGGTGCCGAGCCGGCCGCCTTCGCCGAGGCGGGCCGTCTGCATCGCGTCCAGTGCCACGGCGAAACCGGCGCTGACGGCGTCAGACAGGGCGGTGTGCGGGACTTTGGAAGGCGAGTCGTCTGACGTCTGCGCCTGTCGCATCACGCCGGGCAGCGCCAGCAGCGCTTCGGCGCGCGGCGCGGGGGCGCCCGGGATGCGGGCGGCCAGGGCCAAGGCGAGGGCGAGCGCCTGTTCGAGTGCGGCATCGTCCACCGCGAGCGCCGTGCGTTCCTCGCGCTTCAGCGTGAGGTTGGCGCTCACGTTGCCACGTTTCAGCCTGGTGCCGGCGATGGCGCGCAAGGCGGGCTCCAGCGCGTCGAGCCCACCGGGCAGGCGGAACCGCAGTTCCAGGCCGCGCCCGTTGACCGATCGCAGCTCCCACGCCCAGGCGGTGCCGTCGGTGGTGCCGTCGCTGCGGGCGAAACCTGTCATGGACGCGATGGGCATGGAGGCGATGGGCATGGAGGCGATGGGCAGCGAAGCGATGGACAGCGAAGCGATGGGCATGGGAATCGTCCTCATCCGGTGCAGCCGGCACGGCGCCGATCCGCTACACCAACAGCATGACCGAACGCAAAACCACCCCGCCCCCCGCCTCGCTTCCACGCGCCGTGCTCATCACCGGCGCCTCCGCCGGAATCGGCGCGGCGCTGGCCATGGCCTATGCCGGCCCCGGTGTGCGGCTGCATCTGTCGGGCCGCGACCCCGCGCGCCTCGCCGCCGTGGCCGCGCGCTGCCGGACGGCGGGGGCCAAGGTGGACGACCGCGTGATCGACGTGCGCGACGCCGTAGGGATGGCGGCGTGGATCGCAGCCTCGGGGCCGCTCGATCTCGTGATCGCCAATGCCGGCATGGGGGCGGGCAGCGACGACGGCAGGCCCGAGCCGGCAGCACAGGTGCGGACCCTGTTCGATGTCAATCTGACGGGTGCGTTGAACACGGCGCTTCCCGCCCTGGAGGCGATGATGGCGCAGGCGCCGGATGCGCAAGGCGTGCGCGGCCGCATCGCGGTGATCGCCTCCATCGCGGCGTTCGCGCCGGGGCCGGGGGCGGCCACCTATTGCGCCAGCAAGGCGGCGGTGGACCGTTGGACCATCGCCACCGCGCATCACGCGCGCACCCACGGCGTGTGGATGAGCAGCGTGTGCCCCGGCTATATCCGCACCAACATGACGGCCGGCAACCGCTTTCCGATGCCGGGGCTGATGGATGCGGACCAGGCGGCGCGGATCATTCTGCGCGGCATCGCGGCTGGGCGGCGGCGCGTGGCGTTTCCGTGGTGGATGGCCGGGCTGGCGCGGCTGGTGGGCGGCCTGCCGCCGTCCTGGGCGACGTGGCTGCTGGCCCGGCCGGCCGGCAAGGCGCCCTTGCACAACGGGGCTGGAGTTAATCACCGGCATTGATTGGGGAGGTAGATGTCAAAAAATCTTCTTTTTCTGAAGAAAAAGAAGCAAAAAGGCTTTTATTCATTCGTGTTTGTTGCGGTTATAGCCACGCCAAGCCCTAAATTATAGAAGTTTTTTGGTTCTTTTGTTCACAAAAGAACGCTTTTGCTTGCCTTATCTAAGGTTTCAGCTCCACCGCAATATCGTGGAACAATCTCGCCGGCAGCGAGCCGCCCGTGATGCCTGCCATCGGGCGGTTGTCGTCGTTGCCCAGCCACACGCCGATCACCAATCCGCCGGGGCTGCCGGGGTTGAGGGCGCCCATGAACCAGGCGTCGCGGAAGTCCTGCGTGGTGCCGGTTTTGCCCGCCACCAGGCGGCCCGGCACGGCGGCGGCCTTGCCGCTTCCGCGGGACACCACGGCGCCGAGCATGCGCACCATCATGGCCGCGAGGTCGGGGTCCAGCACGCGCGTGCTGGCAACCGGCGTCAATGTCACGGGCTTGCCGTCCGCCACCACCTCCTCCAGCGCGCGGGGGGTGACGAGGCGGCCGCCGTTGAACACCGTGGCATAGGCGCCGGCGAGTTCGAGTAGCCCCACCTCCCCCGTGCCCAGCGCCAGCGTGTCGTTGGGGGGGAATGGATCGGCGAGCCCCAGCCTGGCCGCGAGGGCGGCGACCTTGCGGGGGCCGCCGGATGCCTGCAGCAGGCGCACCGAGGCGGTGTTGAGGCTTTCCGCCAGCGCGTCCTCCAACGACACCTCGCCGTGGAATTTGCCGTCGAAATTGGTGGGCTGCCAGGTGCCCACGCGGATCGGCGCATCGAGCACCGTGTCGTCCGGCCGCAGCCCGTGTTCGAGGGCGGCCAGCCAGACGAACAGCTTGAACGACGATCCCGGTTGGCGGCGTGCCACCACCGCGCGGTTGTAGGGGCCGGTTTTGTAGTCCCGCCCGCCCGCCATGGCCCGCACCGCGCCGGTGGCGGCGTCGATCACCACCACCGCGCCCTGCCCCACCTGGGCGTTGGCGCCGGCGCCGTCCAGCAGCGTGGCCAGCCGCGATTCGACCAGCGCCTGGATTCGGGGATCGAGCGTGGTGCGTATGGCGGCGTCTGACCCGGTGGCCACCACGGATTGCGCCCGCTCCGCCGCCCAATCGGCGAAGTAGCCGGCCCCGGTGGTGGAACGGGGCGGAAAAGCGATGGCGGCGCTGGCCTCTCGCGCGGCATCGGCGGTGATGGCGCCGGTTTCAACCATCGCGGTCAGCACCTCCCGCCCGCGCGTGGCGGCGGCTTTGGGGTCGACGCGGGGCGAGAAGCGGGACGGCGCGCGCGGCAGGCCGGCGATGACGGCGGATTGCCACAGGTTCAGCTTGCGGGCGGACAGGCCGAAATACATCTGCGCCGCGGCGTCCACACCCCACGCGCCGGAGCCGAGATAGACGCGGTTCAGCCAGATTTCGAGGATTTCGGACTTGGTGAAATGCTGCTCCAGCCACACCGTGAGGAGCAGTTCCTGCACCTTGCGCTTGGCGGTGCGGGCATTGGTGAGGAACAGGTTCTTGGCCACCTGCTGGGTGATGGTGGAGCCGCCCTGCACCATGCGGCCACGCGCGATGTTGACCGTGATGGCGCGCGCGATGCCGATGAAATCGAAGCCGGGATGCGACCAGAACCTTCGGTCCTCCACCGAGACGGCGGCGGCGGGCAGGAACGGCGGCAGGTCGGACAGGCGCAGCGGCTCGCCCACCACGTCGCCGAAGCTGGCGTAGATATGGCCCGTGGTGTCTGACAGGGTGAGGCTGGGCCGTCGCGCGGCGTCCAACGCCGCCTCCGGGCGCGGCAGGTCGTAGGCGAAGACCGCCAGGACCAGGCCCGCGATGACGATGGCCCAGATTCCGAGGATCAGCCCCCAGCGGAGGATGAACCAGCCGGCGCGCCGCTTTTTCCGTCGCGTGGGCGGGACCGGGGTCTGCTCCCACGCCTCGGCGGCGGTGGGCGGCGCCTCATACAGCGGCGCCGGCGGCACCACGTAGCCGCGCCGCTGGTCTGGCGCGATCTGCGGCGCGCGATACATCGTGGTGGGGCTACTTATAGCACTGCATGAACACGGCCGAGGCGGCCACGCGCTCGCCGATCACGGCCGGCGACAGGTCGGCGCCGACGCTGGCCTCGTGGCGCACGGGGGTGCCGCGGCCGGACAGGAACGCCGCCGCCTCCGGGCCCTTGATGGCGAAGTTGACGTTCTGCGGAATGTCGCCCCCGGTCATTTTCGCAATCTGCATGGCGTTGAGCTTGGCCACCACCACGCCCACCACGTGGCCCTGGCCGTCGAGCAGCGGTCCGCCGGACTTGCCGGGCTGGACGGGGGCGGAAATGGTGAAGTGCAGCGGGTTGTCTCGCAGGCCGGCCAGGGCGCTGATGCTGCCTGTGGTCAAGGTGGGGCCGGAGGACAGCACGCCGGTGAGCGGGAAGCCGTAGGTGACCACCTGTTCGCCGATGCGCACCGCGGGGCTGTCGCGAAAGGTCAGCGGCGGGCCGAAGCCTGTGGGCACGCTCAGCACCGCGAGGTCGCGCCGCGTGTCGGTGCCCACCAGCGTGGCGGCCGCGCGCTGGCCGGCGCCGTTGCGGGCTGCCAGGCGCTTGCAGCCCTCGACCACGTGGTTGTTGGTGAGGATACGCCCCTCCCCCACGATGAAGCCCGACCCAGTGGACGCGACGCGGCCTTCGGGCGGTGCGGGAAACCGCTGGGGCGGTGCCGCGGCCGGTTTGGCCGGGCTGTCCTCCGCGCCCAACGGCGGTGGCTTGGCAGCGTCGGCCGAACCCCCCGAGAGCACCCAGGGCAGCACCCAGGGGAGCAGGAATGAGACGGCGAAAATCGGAAGGATGCGCATGGCCGGACCATGCTTCACGCCCTGCCCGCGCGTCAACGCAAAGGCGCGCCCCCATTGCGGCAGCGGGCCCGAGCGCACAAGCTTGCGGCGGCAACGAAGGGTTCGACGATGAAGGGTCTGTTTCTCGACGCTGATGACGGTATGGCCGCGATCTTCGACAAGATGCGCACCCAGAGCGACCCGCAGATTGTTGTCAATCTGCAGGAGGATCCGGAGCAAGACCGGCTGGCGGACCTGATTCAGGGCTACGATTTCATCCTGGACGACCACACCCAGCTTCCCACCGCCACGCTCGCCAAATGCAAGCAGCTGCGCCACGTGATCTTCCTTGGCACCGGCGCGCGCAGCTACATGAACCCCGAGGAGCTGGCCGAGCTTGGGATCACCGTGCACATCATCAAGGGATATGGCGACATCGCGGTGGCCGAGCATGCCATCGCGCTGATGTGGGCCGGAGCCCGCAGCCTGGCGCTGATGGATCGTGGCATGCGCGACGGCCAATGGCTGCGCAGCGAGGGCATGCAGCTGACGGGCAAGACCATCGGCCTGGTGGGCTTCGGTGGCATCGCGGCCGAGGTGGCGCGCATCGCCGGCGGCTCCGGCATGCGGGTGCTGGCGTGGAACCGCACGCCGAAATCGGCCGATGGCGTGGATTTCGTGCCGTTGGAGCGGCTTTTGGCTGAAAGCCATGTGGTGAGCCTGCATCTGCTGCTGGCCGACGAGACGCGGGGCTTCCTGTCGGCCGAGCGCATCGCGCTGATGCGGCCGGGTGCGATGCTGATCAACACCGCGCGCGGTGCGGTGGTGGACGAGGCGGCGCTGATCGCCGGGCTGCAATCCGGCCAGATCGGGCACGCGGCGCTGGATGTGTTCGATGTTGAGCCGTTGCCGGTGCCGCATGTGCTGACCACGATGGACAACGTCACGCTGTCTGCCCACAGCGCGTTTCGCACGCCCGAGGCCAACGAGACGCTGATCCGCCGCGCGCTGGACATCGCGGCAGGGGTCGCGGGGACGGCGCGCATGACGGATCATTGATTGGAGAGGGCTGGTTCGGCTTGCGCTGGGCCACGGGGGTGCGCATGTTCAAGGTTCTCATTCTCTGACATTGCCGGCCCGGCCTCGGGCACCGGCGGAGCTTCACGATGGACGGCAGCGCCGAATCCCGACGGATCATTCTTCACACGGAAGCCGATTTCGAGGGCATGCGCCGGGCCGGGCGCCTGGCGGCCGAGGCGTTGGATATGATCACCGACCATGTCCGCCCCGGCGTGACCACCTTGGCGCTGGACACGCTGTGCCATGATTTCATCACGGCGAACGGGGCGGTGGCGGCGCCGCTGAACTATCGCGGCTATCCGAAATCGATCTGCACCTCGATCAATCATGTGGTCTGCCACGGCATCCCCGGCGATCGCGCGCTGATCGCGGGGGATATCGTCAATATCGACGTGACGGTGATTTTGGATGGCTGGCACGGCGACAGCAGCCGGATGTATTGCGCGGGCGCACCCTCCACCAAGGCGCGCAACCTGATCGAGTGCACGCATGAGGCGTTGATGCGCGGTGTGGCGGCGTGCAGGCCGGGCGCCACGCTTGGCGATATCGGCCATGCCATCCAGGTGTTCGTGGAAGCCCAGCGGTTCAGCGTGGTGCGTGATTTCTGTGGCCACGGCATCGGGCGCACCTTCCACGCCTCGCCCAACGTGCTGCATTACGGCCGGGCCGGCGAAGGGCCTGTGCTGAAGCCGGGCATGTTCTTCACCATCGAGCCGATGGTCAACGCCGGGCGGGCCGAGGTGAAGGTGCTGGATGACGGCTGGACCGCTGTGACGCGCGACCGCGGCCTTTCGGCACAGTTCGAGCACATGGTGGGGATCACCGAGACGGGGGTGGAGATTTTCACGCTCTCGCCGGCCGGGGTGTTCAAGCCGCCTTATCCGGTCTGATGGCGCTGGTGCACACCACGATCCAGAAGTTGCGGTTCTGCGACACCGACCGTCTGGGCCACGTGAACAACGCGGTTTATGCCGTGATGTATGAGGCCGGCCGGGCCGAGATGCTGGCGCAGGCGAACCTGCTGTCGCCCGCCGAGGGCCGCGCCGTGGTGATCGCGCGGCTTGAGGTGGATTTTCTGCGGGAGATGAACTGGCCGGGCGAGGTGTCGGTGCAATCGGCGGTGCATCGGATCGGCACCAAGTCGTTCACGCTGCGTCAACGCCTGATGGTCGGCGATTTGCTGTGCTCGCGCGCGACATCGGTGCTTGCGGTGATCGACACCGAGACGCGGCGCGCGGTGGCGCTGGAGCCGGCGTGGAAGGCGGATTTCGAGACGTGGCTGGATCCGGATTTTCTATAATGGCGCGCAGCCGCCACAGGGTCGCTCTGGTTCCGATCACACCACTTTAACGACGCATTGGTTTCGTGCGCGCGCATTTCCGGCGCAGCGTGGCGCGATGGCAGATCGCACCGGCTTCTCCGAACAGACCAGCCTGCTGGATGCCCCGCCCTCACCGATGAGCGCCGAGGGGCATCGGCAGCGGCTGCGCGTGCGGTTGCTGACGGCGGGGCCGGAGGCGCTGGCGGATCATGAGCTGCTGGAGCTGGTGCTGTTCCTGGCCTTGCCGCGGCGTGACACCAAGCCCATCGCCCGCGCCTTGCTGGCCCGCTTCGGCAGCTATGCGGGGGCCATCGCGGCTCCCCTGCGGGATCTTCGCTGCGTGGAAGGCGTGGGCGAGGCGGGGGCCGCGGCGCTGAAGACCGTGCAGGCGGCGGCGTTGCGGCTGGCGCGGGCCGAGGTGATGGACCAGCCGGTGCTGGAGAACTGGGACAGGCTGATGGCCTACCTCAACGCCGCCCTGGCCCGCGAGCGGGTGGAGCAGTTTCGCGTGCTGTATCTCGATGCCCGCAACCGCCTGCTGGCCGACGAGGCGCAAGGCAGCGGCACCGTGAACCACACGCCGGTCTATCCGCGCGAGGTGGTCAAACGCGCGCTGGAATGGCACGCGACGGCGATCATCCTGGTGCACAACCACCCCAGCGGCGACCCCACGCCGTCACGGGCCGACATCGCCATGACGGCCGAGATCAAGGCCGCCGCATCGGCGCTTTCGATCGTGCTGCACGACCATGTCATCGTGGGCAACGGACGCTGGGTCAGCTTCCGGCGTGAAGGACTTCTTTAAGCCAGGGCCAGCGCTCCCACACGTCGTGGCCGCCTTCCCACACCAGCTTCAGCGCGATGGTGAGCACGATCAGCAGGCCGATCCAGGCGATCCAGCGGTGCTTCTCCAGCAGTTTGGCGATGAAGCTGGCGGCGAGGCCCATCAGCACCACCGAGAATGCGAGGCCCACCACCAGCACCCAGGTATGCCCGTCGGCGGCGCCGGCCACGGCCAGAACGTTGTCCAGGCTCATCGACAGGTCGGCGATCACGATCTGCATCATGGCCTGCATCAACGTCTTGGGCTCGGTGGACACCGCCGCGTGCGCGCTGCTCTGGCGAAGCTCGCGATACATCTTGTAGGCGACCCACAGCAGCAGGATGCCGCCTGCCAGCAGCAGCCCCACGATGGCCAGCAACTGCAGCGTGATGGCGCCGAGCGCGATGCGGAGCAGGGTGGCGAGCGCGATGCCGATCAGGATGGCCGGCCGTTTCTGATGCGCGGGCAGGCCGGACACCGCGAGGCCCACCACCACCGCGTTGTCGCCGGCCAGGGTGATGTCGACCAGCAGCACCTGGGCCAGGGCTGACAGCTCTTGCACGAAGGCGGGGTCGAACATGCGTTCTCCTGAGTTGCGGGACCGCATCGGCGGGCCTACGAGGGGGATGAAGCATAAAACCGAGGTCGAGCACATGGTTCCGCGCTATAGCCGCCCTGAGATGACCGCCATCTGGGCCGCCGAGAACCGGTTCAGGATCTGGTTCGAGATCGAGGCGCTGGCCGCGGAGGGCATGGCGAGCCTGGGCGAAAGTCCCGCCGAGGCGGCCGCCAACATCCGCGCGCGGGGCGATGCCAAGGTGGCTGACATCACCCAGGCGGACCTCGACCGGATCGACGCCATCGAGCGCGAGACGCGGCATGACGTGATCGCGTTTCTCACGTGGCTGGCCGAGGGGATCGGCGAGGACAGCCGGTTCGTGCATCTGGGCCTGACGAGTTCGGACGTGCTGGACACCTGCCTGTCCGTGCAGCTGACGCAGGCGGCGGATATTCTGATCGCCGATGTGGACGCCGTGCTGGCGGCGTTGAAGATGCGGGCCTTCGAATTCAAGCACACCCTCACGATCGGCCGCAGCCACGGCATTCACGCCGAGCCCACCAGCTTCGGGTTGAAGCTGGCGGGCCATTACGCCGAATTCAGCCGCAACCGCGCCCGGCTGGTGGCGGCGCGCGCCGAGATCGCGGTGTGCGCGTTGAGCGGCGCCGTGGGCACCTTCGCGCATGTGGACCCCAGGGTTGAGGCGTTCGTGGCGGCGCGGCTGGGGCTTGCGACCGAGGCCGTTTCCACCCAGGTGATCCCGCGCGATCGCCACGCGGCGTTCTTCTGTGCGCTGGCGGTGGTGGCATCCGGCATCGAGCGGCTGGCGACCGAGGTGCGGCATCTGCAGCGCAGCGAGGTGCGCGAGGCCGAGGAGTTCTTCCATGCCGGGCAGAAGGGCAGCTCGGCGATGCCGCACAAGCGCAACCCGGTGCTGTCGGAGAACCTCACCGGGCTGGCGCGCACCGTGCGCGCGGCCGTCACGCCCGCGTTGGAGAACGTGGCGTTGTGGCATGAGCGCGACATCAGCCATTCCAGCGTGGAGCGCGCGATTGCGCCCGACAGCACCGTGACGCTCGATTTCGCGTTGATGCGGCTGGCGGGGATGATGGAGAAGCTGACGGTCTATCCGGAGCAGATGGCGGCCAACCTCGAAAGTCTCGGCGGCGTGGTGCATTCCGGCGAGATTCTGCTGGCGCTTGCGCGTGCGGGGATTTCGCGCGAGGACGCGTATCGCATCGTGCAACGCAGCGCGATGGCGACATGGTCGACCCTGGGCCAGCCGGAACATCGCAATTTCCGCGAGAATCTGGATGCCGATCCCGACGTGGCCGGCCGGGTTCCGGCGGCGATGCTGGATGCGGCGATGGATTCGACGCTGCATCTTCGCCAGCTCGATACCATCTACACGCGCGTGTTCGGCGAGGCCGGCCCGGCTGCCTGAGGCCTTTCGTTTCGGCAGGCGGCGCCGAGCTCTTATGTGTCAGGGGCGTGGCACCGCCCGCCACCGCCTGCTATACCCCGGCGCACGACTCCCGTATCCGGGAACGCCGCGCATGGGGCAAGCCGCCTCCGAGGAACTGCCACATGGCCCGCCGCCGCCAGCTCTATGAAGGTAAAGCCAAGATCCTGTTCGAGGGCCCGGAGCCGGGCACGCTCGTGCAGTATTTCAAGGACGATGCCACCGCCTTCAATTCGCAGAAGAAGGGCACCATCACCGGCAAGGGCGTGCTGAACAACCGCATCAGCGAATATCTGATGTTGCGCCTGGGCGAGATCGGGGTGCCCACGCATTTCGTGCGCCGGTTGAACATGCGCGAGCAGCTGATACGCGAGGTAGAGATCATTCCGATTGCGGTTGTGGTGCGCAACCTCGCCGCCGGCAGCCTGTCCAAGCGCCTGGGCATACCCGAGGGGACGCGTCTGCCGCGTTCGATCATCGAGTATTATTACAAGAACGATGCGCTGCAGAGCCCGATGGTGGCCGAGGAGCATATCACCGCGTTCGGCTGGGCCGGCACCCAGGACATGGACGACATGGTGGCGCTGACGTTGCGCATCAACGATTTCCTGACCGGGCTTTTCCTCGGCGTGGGCATCACTTTGGTCGACTTCAAGATCGAGTTCGGCCGGCTGTATGAGAACGACGACATGCGGATTGTGCTGGCCGACGAGCTGAGCCCGGACAACTGCCGGCTGTGGGACAGCAAGACGAACGAGAAGATGGACAAGGACCGATTTCGCCGCGACCTCGGCAAGGTGGAGGAAGCGTATCAGGAGGTGGCAAGGCGTTTGGGGATTCTGCCCGAAGCCGGCATGCGCGACCTCAAGGGCCCGGAGACGATGCAG
This sequence comes from Rhodospirillales bacterium, assembly GCA_025362815.1. GTDB lineage: Bacteria > Pseudomonadota > Alphaproteobacteria > Acetobacterales > Acetobacteraceae > CAIQQQ01. The sequence goes on along the minus strand of JANYFG010000008.1, from coordinate 6,492 downwards.
TGAGAGAGGCTGGCAGTCATAAAAGCTGGGCAATGATAGTAGCGGGGCAGTCATGAAAGCCGTGGTGACCGTGATGCTGAAGGAGGGCGTGCTGGACCCGCAGGGCAAGGCGATCGGGCATGCGCTCGGCGTGCTGGGGTTCACCGGCGTGGGCGAGGTTCGCGTGGGCAAGCGCATCGAGCTGGATCTGGCGGAGACCGACCCCGAGGCCGCGCGCAAATCGGCCGAGGACATGGGGCGCAGCCTTTTGGCGAACCTTGTGATCGAGAGCTTCCAGGTGGAGATCGTCTAGCATGAAGGCCGCCATCGTCGTCTTCCCCGGCATCAACCGCGAACGCGACATGGCGATCGCCCTGCAGCTGGCCACCGGCCACAGGCCACAGATGATCTGGCACAAGGAGACGGTGCTGGAGGGGATCGACCTGGTGGTGCTGCCCGGCGGGTTCAGCAGCGGCGACTATCTGCGCTGCGGCGCCATGGCGGCGCACAGCCCGATCATGCCGGCCATTCACGAGCACGCCCGGCGCGGCGGGCATGTGTTGGGCGTGTGCAACGGATTTCAGATCCTGACCGAGGCCGGCATGCTGCCGGGCGCGTTGCTACGCAATGCCGGGCTGCGGTTCCTGTCGATGGATTGCCATTTGCGGGTGGAGCGCGCCGACACGGATTTCGCCGGGCATTACCAAACCGGCCAGGTGTTCCGCGCGCCGATGGCGCATGGCGATGGGAATTACTTTGCCGCTTCGGACACGCTGGATCGGCTCGAGGGCGAGGGGCTGGTGGCGTTTCGCTATGCGTCGGCTTCGGGCGAGATCACCAATGCGGCCAATCGCAACGGCTCGCAGCGCAACATCGCCGGGATCTATTCGCCCAATCTGCGCGTGCTCGGGCTGATGCCGCATCCGGAGGATCTCGTGGATCCGCTGATGGGCGGCATCGACGGCAAGCCGCTTTTCGACGGCCTCGCCGCCGCCCTCGCCGCGTGAAGGCTTCCCCATGAAAGACGTCAATCAGGCGCTGGCCGCCGAATTCGGCCTCAGCGCCGACGAATATCAGCGCGTGCTCGATATCATGGGCCGCACGCCCTCGTTCACCGAACTGGGCGTGTTCTCGGTGATGTGGTCGGAGCATTGCTCCTACAAATCGTCACGCGTGTGGCTGAAAACGCTTCCCACGAAGGCCCCGTGGGTGATCCATGGGCCGGGCGAGAATGCGGGCGTGGTGGATATCGGCGACGGGCTGGCGGCGATCTTCAAGATGGAAAGCCATAATCATCCGAGCTTCATCGAGCCGTATCAGGGTGCCGCGACCGGTGTGGGCGGCATTCTGCGCGATGTGTTCACCATGGGCGCGCGGCCGATCGCCAACCTCAACGCGCTGCGGTTCGGCGACCCGAAGCTGGCGCGCACGAAGCGCATCGTGGATGGCGTGGTGCGCGGCGTGGGCGGCTACGGCAACTGCGTGGGCGTGCCGACGGTGGGCGGCGAGGTGAATTTTCATCCGTCCTACAACGGCAATCCGCTGGTCAACGCGATGACGGTGGGGATTGCGGACAAGACCAAGATCTTCCTGTCAGCCGCCGCCGGGATCGGCAACCCCGTGGTGTATGTGGGCTCCAAGACCGGGCGGGACGGGATACACGGCGCCACCATGGCGTCTACCGAGTTCGACGCGGACAGCGAGAGCAAGCGCCCCACCGTGCAGGTGGGCGACCCGTTCGTGGAGAAACTGCTGATCGAGGCGTGTCTGGAACTGATGGCGACCGATGCGATCGTGGCCATTCAGGACATGGGCGCCGCGGGGCTGACCTCGTCGTCGGTGGAGATGGAGGGCAAGGGCGGCGTGGGCATCGAGCTGGTGCTGGATCATGTGCCGCAGCGCGAGCCGGGGATGACAGCGTACGAGATGATGCTGTCCGAATCGCAGGAGCGCATGCTGATGGTGCTGCGCCCGGATCGCGAGGACGTGGCGCGCGCGATCTTCGACAAGTGGGATCTGGATTTCGCCGTGATCGGCCACATCACCGACACGGGCCGCATCATCGTGCGGCACAAGGGTGTGCTCGAGGCGGATATCCCGCTCGACCCGCTGGCCGACCAGGCGCCGTTGTATCATCGGCCCACGACCGAGACGCCGGCGCAGGCGCCGTTGGGCAGCGTGCCCGATCCGGTCGGCGTGATGGCCGCTTTGTTCACGCTGATCGGCTGCCCCGATCTGTGCTCGCGCGCCTGGGTGTACGACCAGTACGACAGCACGGTGGGCGGCCAGACCGTGAAGCGCCCCGGGGGCGCCGATGCGGCCGTGGTGCGGATCGACGGCTTCAGGCGTGCCGTGGCGCTGACCACCGACGTGACGCCGCGTTACGTTCAGGCCGATCCCGAAATGGGCGGACGGCAGGCGGTGGCGGAGGCGTTTCGCAATATCTCGGCCGTGGGCGCGCTGCCGCTGGCGATCACCGACAACATGAATTTCGGCAATCCCACCAAGCCCGAGATCATGGGCCAGTTTGCCGCCGCCGTGCGCGGCATCGCCTCGGCGTGCCTTGCGCTCGATTTTCCGGTCGTGAGCGGCAATGTGTCGCTTTACAACGAAACCGAAGGGCGCGGCATTTTGCCCACGCCGGCCATCGGCGGGCTGGGTGTGCTGGAAGATGCCGCCCACGCCGTGGGGCTGGCGGCATCTGCCGGCCAGAGCCTGGTTCTGATCGGCGATATCGCGGGGCATCTGGGGCAGTCCCTGTGGCTGCGCGAAATCGCCGGGCGCGAGGAAGGGCCGCCGCCGCCGGTGGATCTTGCCGCCGAACGACGCCACGGCGACTTCGTGCGGTCTGAAATCCTGGCCGGGCGGGTGGCGGCGTGCCACGACGTGGCCGATGGCGGGCTACTGGTGGCGATCACGGAAATGCTGATGGGCGGCAGGATTGGCGCCACGCTCGCGGCCCCGCCTGACACCGTGCCGGCGCATGCGTGGTGGTTCGGCGAGGACCAGGCCTGCTACGTGCTTGCGGTCACCGATCCTTCTGCCACACTCGCCTTGGCCAGCGCGCATGGCGTGCCGGGGCGGCTGCTCGGGCAAACGTCCGGCCAGGATTTGAAAATGGCCGATGGTGCGACCATGTCTGTGGCCGCACTGATCGCCGAGCATGAACGCTTCTTCCCGGAATGGATGGACTGATCCCATGGCCATGCAAGCGAACGAGATCGAAGCGCTGATAAAATCCGCGTTGCCGGATGCGACGGTTGCGATCGAGGATCTTGCCGGCGACGGCGATCACTACGCGGCCACCGTGGTGAGCGAGACATTTCGCGGCATCAGCCGGGTGAAGCAGCATCAGATCGTCTATGCCGCCCTGCGCGGGCGGATGGGTGGCGAACTGCACGCCCTTGCCCTTCAAACATCAGCCCCCGAATAGGAGCCTTTCTTATGTCCGCAACCGACCGGATCTCGACGGAAATCGCAGCCAACCCCGTGATGCTCTACATGAAGGGCAACGCGATGTTCCCGCAATGCGGTTTTTCCGCGCGCGTGGTGCAGATCCTGACGCATACGGGCGTGGCCTTCGCCACCGCGAACGTGCTGGAAGACGCCGAATTGCGGGAGGGGATCAAGGCTTTCTCGAACTGGCCGACCATTCCGCAGCTTTACGTGAAGGGCGAGTTCGTGGGTGGCTGCGATATCATCACCGAGATGTTCCAGTCCGGCGAGCTGACCACGCTGTTTGCCGAAGCCGGCATTCCGCATAAGGCCGAGGCTTAACGCTTCGACGGTCGAGGGTTAGCACTTCTTCGGGGATCGTGGGGTGGTGGGTGGCGCTGCGCTTACCCACCCTACGGCTCCGCGGGTTGGGGTGCTCTGTGCTTCTCCTGCAACACGCGCACCAGGGGGGCGGTGATCAGGGTGCAGATCACCGCCATGCCCACCATTGCCGAAAAGATCTCGCGCCCGATCAGGCCGGCGTCGCTGAGGACCGCCAGCACCACCACCTCCATCAGCCCCTTGGTTTGCATCATCGCGCCCAATGAAAGCGATTGCCGCCAGTTGTAGCCGGACGCGCGTGACGCCACCGCGGTGCCGGCCACCTTGCCGATGATGGTGGCCCCTGTGGCGACGACCAGTGCGGCCCAGAAGCTGGCCGAGGCCGGATCGATCAGCGCCTTCAGGCCGGTCGACATGAAGAAGAACGGCAGCAGCACGGTGGCCGTCAGCATTTCCAGCCGTGCCAGGATCGGCGCCCGCCACGACGCCGGCATCACCGCGCCGGCCGCGAAGGCGCCGATGAGGTAGCCGGTGCCCAAAGCCTCCGACAGGCAGGACGACAGAATGGCAAGGGCGGTGCCGATCACCAGCATCGATTGATCGGACAGCCCGGCCAGGCGGCGCAAGGCCGGGCGCGCCACCACAATCAGGCCCGTGAACCACAGCACCGACAGGCCCAGATGCAACAGCGGGGACGCCTCGTTTCCGCTGGCGGCGAGCGGCAGGAGCACGGCCAACATCAGCCACAATGCCGCGTCGTTCACGGCGGCGATGGCCAATGCCTGCTGTCCCAGCCGCGTGGGCAGCAGCCCCATCTCCTGCAGGATGGCCGCCAGCACCGGCAGCGCCGTGACCGCGATGCAGATCGCCACCGCCGCCAGAAACCCGGCTTTTGTGCCCGATGCGCCCAATGCGCCGGGCACGTTCTCCAGCATCCACAGACCCGCCCCGAGCCCGAGGATCAGCGGCACGGATATGCTGCCCACCGCCAGCACGCCAAGCCGGCGCGTGTCGCGATGCAGCGCCTGCGTGTCCAGATGCAGACCGGTGGCGAACACATACAAAAGAACGCCGATCCCGGCCACGCCATCGAGAAGGCTTAGAACCGGCCTGGTGAACAAGGCCTGGTGAATCTCCGGCGCCCATAGGCCGAAGCATGAGGGCCCCAGCACCACGCCGGCCATGATCTGCACCACCGCCAGCGGCGCCACGCGACGAATGGGGCGCCATTGCCAGAGCAGCCAAGGGAGAAGGACGATGAGAAGCGAGATCAGCAGGAAGCTGGCTTTGGTCGTCACGACTAATTCCGAAACCGTATCGAATACAGCAACATAGCTTGCGCTGTATTACCGCAGACGACCCTGGTGTCGAAAGCGGAATACAGACGACGTCGCTGTCGTGGTTTCAGGCGAGGCGCGACCCGCACTGCACCGACGGCCTCATTTTCGAGGCCCGATGACGATCGGCCATTTTCCGCCAAAAGGGGCAACCCACGCATCCGTGATGGGACCATACATTGCGGAGCAACCACCAAAACTGTTAGCAAAGTTCAAGATATCGTTACAAACCATGCCTAATATCTCTTTAATGGAATTTTTAGAATGACTGTTTTGAATGTTGGCTCCACGTCGCAATACAAAACAATTTCAGCAGCGGTAATTGCTTCGAACGCCGGTGACACTGTCAATGTGGCCGCGGGTACTTATACAAATGATTTTCTCGGCATCTATCATAGCCTCAATCTTGTGGCTGTTGGCGGCGTGGTCCGTCTTGTGGCCACGGTCCAGCCGCCCAACGGCAAGGCGCTCATCGACGAGGGCGGTGCCGGTGTGTCCGTCTCGATCAGCGGGTTCGATATCTCGGGCGTGGCGGTGGGCGACGGCAACGGCGCGGCCGTTCGCTACGAAGGGGGCACACTGCTGCTCGACCGCGACACCATCCACAACAACCAGGACGGGTTGCTGGCCAATTCCGACGCGAATGGCGCCATCGTGATCAATGCCTCGTATTTCTACGCGAACGGCGCGGGCGACGGTTATACGCACAACATCTATGTCAACGACATCGCCAGCCTGACGGTCCGCGACAGCACCATCACCGGCGCGGTGGTGGGACACGACATTAAAAGCCGCGCGGCCGCCACCACGGTCACCGGCAATGTCATTTCCGATGGCGCCTCCGGCACCGCGAGCTATGAGATCGACCTGCCGAACGGCGGCGTGGCGGATATCGAGAACAACACCATCCAAAAGGGCGCGAATGCGCAGAACCCGATCGCCGTCTCGTATGGCGAGGAGGGCAATCTGCAGCCGGGTTCCAGCCTGAAGGTGGCAGGCAACGTGTTCGTCAACGACGGCGCGTCTCCCAGCAGCACCGCGGTGCGCAACGCCTCCGGCATCACCGCCGATATGACCGGCAACACGCTGTATGGCTGGAAGGCTGCGAGCGCGGGGCCGGTGCAGGTTTCCGGCACCCAGTCGCCTGCGACCCGGCCCTCCACCGAGACGGCTCCCACTCCACCCACCCCGGCTCAGCCGGACACGCTGATCCTGACCGTGTCTGAAGATGCCTGGAACGGCGATGCGCAGTTCAAGGTCAGCGTCGACGGCGTCGAGCTCGCGCAGACCTATACCGCGACGGCGTCGCATGCGGCGGGCGCCACGCAGCAGATCTCCATCGCCGGCAACTGGGGCGCCGCCGCCAAGAGCGTCGGTGTCAGCTTCATCAACGATGCCT
>JANYFG010000099.1 GCA_025362815.1 Rhodospirillales bacterium | reverse complement strand
GATACACCACCGCAAACGCGGCCAGCGATGTGGCGACACCGGGGAGCCCGATCGGCGAGACCGAATCGACGGTGCGCAAAACGCCGTACACCGTGTAGGGCTGGCGCCCCACCTCCGTGACCGTCCACCCCGCCAGAATGGCCAGGAATCCCGCCGGTGCCATCACCACCGAAAAGCGTTGCAGCCAGCGATTGGTGTAGATCCGCTGCCCCCGCCGCAGCCAGAGCGACGCCCCGCCCAGGAGGAACATCAGCACGCCCAGGCCAACCATCACGCGAAACGCCCAGAACACCACCGCCACCGGCGGCCGGTCGGCCCGCGGCACCTCTTTCAGCCCCTTGATCTCGCCATCGAGGCTGTGCGTGAGAATGAGGCTTCCGAGCTTGGGGATCGCGATCTCGTAGTCGTTCCGCTCGGTCTCGGCGTTGGGCAGGCCGAACAGCACGAGCGACTGCCCGGCGCGGGTGTTCCAGTCGCCTTCCATCGCGGCCAGCTTCATCGGCTGGTGTTCCATGGTGTTGATGCCGTGCATGTCGCCCATCACGATCTGCAACGGCGCCACGATCACGGCCATCCACAACGCCATGGAATACATCGTGCGCGCGGCCACGTTTCCGGGCTGGCGGAGCAGATGATAGGCGCCCACCGCACCCACAAAAAACGCCACCGCCAGGAAGCAGGCCATCATCATATGCGGGAAACGGTAAAAGAAGCTGGGGTTGAAGATGATCGCCGCCCAGTCGGTGGGAACGAACCGGCCATCGGCCGTCGTGGCGAAACCTTGCGGCGTCTGCATCCACGAGTTGACGGCCAGGATCCAGAAGCCGCTGATCAGCGTGCCCAACGCCACGATGGACGTGGCCAGGAAATGCAGCGTCTCGCCCACCTTCTTCATGCCGAACAGCATGATGCCGAGGAAGCCCGCTTCCAGGAAGAACGCGGTCAGCACCTCGTAGCCCATCAGGGGCCCCACGACCGGGCCGGCCTTGTCGGCAAATCCGCCCCAGTTCGTGCCGAATTGGTAGGACATCACCAGGCCCGACACCACGCCCATGCCGAACACGAGCGCGAACGCCTTCACCCAGTATTGGAAAAGATCGAGGTACACCCGTTGGCGGGTGCGCAACCACATTCCCTCCAGAACCATCAGGTAGGAGGCCAGCCCGATCGAAAAGGCCGGGAAGATGATGTGAAATCCAATGGTGAACGCGAACTGTATGCGCGCCAGAACCACTGCGTCGATGCCGTCCATGGATGAAAATGCCCCGAATGCCGTCGCCGATGAAGTCGCCGCACACAACACAGGATGCGGATCAATAGCCGCCCGACCACGTGACGTCTGCCTTGCGCTTTGCAAGGTCCACGAAAATCAGGTCAGGCGGCGCAGCGACGCACGCTGCCGGTGATCTCCCGGCGGCACGAAATTCCGGTCACGCCCAACGTCTGCCGCAGGTTGCCCTCGACAAGATGCACCATTTCGGCCGGCATCGCGAGCATTCCAATCTCAACCCGCAACGACGCGCCCGCGCGGGCGCATTCGAAGCTGTCGGGCGTGAGATCGCGCTTGGCGAACGGCATCAACAGGCGGGGCAAAAGACCCGGATCGACATCGGCCGTCAGCGTGAAGCGAACGGCGGCATGCTGGCCCACAAGGGTCCAGGGGGTGGTCGAGGATGACATGGAAGCACTCCGAAACGAACAACGACAGGCACGACAAACCCCGGCTGCTCAGGCAACCGGGATCGTAATTCGCGCGATGATGTGTCCGAAATGCATGAACCAAAGCTACTCCCGAAGCGGCGCGTGGTCCAGGCGCATTTCACCACGTCAATTCAGGCAGCTTCGTCAACGGGATACGACCCATTCTCAGGGTGCGGTCCTGCAAGGTGAGCGGCAGTTGCACGATCGGTGGCCCGTCGGGCTGCGGCTGCTGCATCAGTTGCAACACGGCCTTTGCAGCCATCGCCGCCCGTGGCGCGATCAATTTGGCCGATGCCAGGGCGTCCAGCGTGTCCGCTGTGCCGCTCAGCCGGGCATCGCCCGTGCCCTCCGGCTGCAAGGCGGCGTCAAGGTGAAGATTGGCACTGCCGGACGCCACGAAACTGCCCCAGGCAATGTCGAAACTGCGCACCGCCAGGCTGCCGCCGGCGTCGCGCCAGGAAGCGGGCGCGGAAGCGGGCGTGGCTTGCCCAAGCTTGGTCAGGGCCAAGTCGATCGCAATCTGCAGGATGCGCGGCCCCACGCCGTTTGCGAGGGTGGAGGGCGGCAGGTCGATGGTCTTGGCATCCAGCGTGGCGCGCAGCGTCTCCGCCGCCGACACAACGCGCGCCGTGGCCCGTTCGATCGCGAACCTGGGGCCTTCCGGCGTGCCGGGGGGGGCGATCCTGGCATCCACACCCTCGATACGGATATCGGCGGCCTGCGCCACGCCTGTCTCGGGCAGATCCACGGACAAGACGTGAAGGCGTGAGGTGAAGGCAATCTCCGGCGAGGCGCCGAGCTGCAAGCGCTGGGCGCCGGCCAGAAAGACCTCCACATGGCGCCATACCAGCAGATTGACGCCGATGGTGGCCATTTCAGCCTTGAAAGACGCGCCGCCCGGCAGCGATGCGAACGGGGCCTGCACCGCGACATCCGCCACTTTGATCCGCGCGGCCCACGGCCAGCCGCTCCGCGTCGGCGGGCCCATCCGCACCGCCCATCCCTGGGCCCGGCGGGCGGCCACCCAAAGGTCTGTCTCACGCGCGACAACGCCGGTGGCCCAGTACCAGGCCACCGTGTCCGCCAGCAAAATCAACGCGATCAGAGCCGCTCCGATGATCGACAGACGCCGCATGGTCAGGCTCCCGCTGGCAAATGGGATGAAGATGTGGGCGAAAACAAGAGATTACCGGCCGGTATTTAACGATGTCGCGCAATCCGTCCCCAAGCCGGAAACGGGAGGGCCGAGCGGGTTCTGATACACAAACCGTGAGTGGAATCATACATTTATGGGAAGATGCTGCGACAATCATGGAAGCGATTTCTGGCTCAATGCACAGAGTTATCCACAGCCCCGCCCAGTTTCCCACATTGTGCGATTCCGGCATCGAAGGCGGCCTGCAGTCGACCCATCAGCACGTCGCGCGGCAGGCCCACCTCGATTGCCGGCATGATCACGGTGTGGATGGTGCCGGGCCGTTTGTCGAACAGGCCGCGACGCCAGCACCACCCGGAATCGGTGGCCACGGGGATCACCGGCAGCTGACCGACCTTTGCCAGCGCGGCGATACCGGGCTGCAGCGGCGCCGTCTGGCCGGCTGCCACGCGCGTGCCCTCGGGGAAGATGATCACCTGGTTGCCGGCATTGAGCGCATCGCCGCCCTTACGCAAAAGCATGCGCATGGTGGTGGCCCCGCCGCTGCGGTCCACCCCGATCTGGCCGGACAGCACGGCGAGCCTGCCGAACAGGGGAATCCGCGTTAACTCGATCTTCACCACATAGCGGGCATAAGGCACCATGCTGAACCACAGCAGCGTGTCGAACGCCGACTGATGCATCGATGCGATGAGCATCGGGCCGTCTCGCGGAAGGTTTTCCAGACCCGTCACAACGTGCCGAATGCCGCAGATGGGCAGGCCCATCAAAATGAGCTTGCTCCAATATCGTGCCCAAGGCTTCAGCATGCGTGGCGAAAACCACGACAACACCTGTCCGCTCAACACCATCACCAGGCAGACGGCATAGAACCAGATACCGAACAGAAATGAGCGAAGCCCCGTCATCCACCATGCTCCGCCAAAGGATCGGCCCCGGGCCGCCCGCCGAGACCGGCCCTGCCGGCGAGCTCAACCAGGCCCAGTTCGGCCGCCAGGAACTTCGTATACTCGCCGGCCAGCAACCGCCAGCTTGTCGGGTCCGTGATATCGCGCATGCCCGGCGGCTGCACGCGCACGGGGATCAGCGTGATATCCGGCAACCGCCGCCGCAATTCCGTCAGCGCCCGCGGCATGTGGTAGCCGGCGGTGACGACGATCAACGATCTCACGCGGTTCTCCGCAACCCATGCCGACGTTTCACTCGCGTTGCCGCGCGTGTCGCCGGCCATGTGGCCCAGCACCACCCGCGGCGCCAGTGTTCGGTCCACACCGGCGCGATGGGCCAGTTCGGGGAACTCTGCCCGACCCACACCGGAAATCAGAAGTCTGTCGGCCGCCCCCGCCTCCAACAGGTGCAGCCCGGCGGCCACCCGGTCGGCACCGCCGGTCAGCACCACGATTCCATCGGCATGGGGCGGCGCGGCAGGGGGATTGCGCGCTTCGTGCACGAACCAGACGAAGCCGAGCAGCCAGGCGGCGGTCGCGGCGGCAGGCAGCCACAGCCAAGCCGGCGCGCGCCTCATGGCAACGCCCGCAGCCAACGGCGCACGGTGGCCTGTGCAGTGAGGAAGCCGATTGTCCCAGCCACCGCGGGCAGCAGGGGCAGCAGCACCCAGATGGGTTGGGCCAACCACGCCGCATTCAGGAAACCCGGCCCCTGCAACGGGGTCGCGCGCGTCATGAACGGCGCGGCCAGCTCGGTCAACGCGAACAGCACCGGCACGGCTGCCAACGCGCCCAAAAACCCGCCCAATGCCGTGAGCCGCGTGATGCGCCGTGCGAAATGCCCGGCGATCGTGCCATCCGTGGCGCCCAGCCCATGCACGATCTCGATCGCATCCCGACGCGAGGCGAGGCCGGCCCGTGTGGCCACCATCACCACCAGGGCGGCCACCACCACCACCACCACCAAGGCCAGCCACGCGCAGGCCTGAAGGCTCAACGCGAGCACAGAGAGCCGCCCCACCCACACCCCATGGCTTTCAGCGGACGTGCCGGGAGCCACCCCCGCCAACGCCGCGGCGATTGCCGCTTCATCCGCGTTCGCCGCGAGATGAACCTCGATCACGGCGGGCAGTTTCAGGGCCGCCACTTCGGCCGTGGCCCCCAGCCACGGCCGCAGCATGAGGCTGAGGTCGGCCTGCGACAGGCTGCGGGACGCCGAGACGTCCTTGTTGGAGCGCAGCACGCGCAGCACGGCATCGAGGCGCGTTTCTTCGGGCCGGTCGGCCTGGGTTTGAACCGGCTGATCTGGATCGGGCACCTGAACCGTGACGGCCGACGCGGCGCCGTCCTGCCAATGCGCCGAAAGTGCCGCCGCGGCGAGCGCGCCGGCCAACGCCAGGGCCGCCAGGAACGTCATGGCCGCAACCAAAAGCGGCAGCATGCGATCGCCCAGAGCCCGGCGCAGGCCCAGTTCGTCGTCCCGACGCGACCGCTTGTCGTCGTCCCGGCGCGGCATCTTGCCGTCGCGCCCTTTTGCGGATCGGTGGTCAGCCATCGTCGACCAGCAATCCCGCCTCCAGCCGAAGCGACGGCCCCGGGTGGCGCGCGACCAGCGCATCGTTGTGCGTCGCCACCACAACCGTGGTGCCGAGCCGGTTCAACTCGCCCAACAGGCGCATCAGCCGCAGCGCCTGCGCATCGTCCAGGTTCCCGGTGGGCTCGTCGGCCAGCAGCAGGCTGGGCCGGCCCACCACCGCCCGCGCGATCGCCACGCGCTGCTGCTCTCCACCGGACAGCTGCGCGGGCCTGCGATCGGCCTTCTCCGTCAGCTCCACCCAACGCAGCATCTCGCCGACATCGGCACGGATCTGGCCTTCGGGCCGGCCGGCGATGCGCAACGGCAACGCCACGTTGTCGAAGGCGGAGAGGTGGCCGAGCAGACGAAAATCCTGAAACACCATTCCGATACGCTGGCGCAAGGCCGGCAGCGCCCGTCGTTCGGCGGTGCCGATATCGGTGCCCAACACCACGAGCGTGCCCCGCTTTGGCCGCAACGCCAGCTGCAACAGGCGCATCAAGCTGGATTTGCCGGCACCCGACGGGCCCTGCAGCCAGCGGAAGCCGCCCGGCGCCACGCTGAAGCTGATATCGCGTAAAATCTCAGGCCCCGCTTTGGTGCCCGCGCCATATCGCAGCCCGACATTTTCCAGCCTGATCATTCGCATCCCAACGAAGTGGAAACCTTTTGCCACCATTGTGTCGTCAACCGGAAGCCAGACCGCTCGCTCCCGGCAATGCAAATCTGGTGAGGCAAAATGCTGATCACATGCCCAAGCTGCGATTCAGGCTACGACGTCCCCGACCATCTTCTGGCCGGAGAGGGAAGGCGGCTGCGCTGCAAGCTGTGCGCGCAGGAGTGGCACGCCGCCCTTCCGCTTCCTGACATGCCGGCCGAACCGCCGCCTGCACCGTCTGTCGATCAGATGGCGCCAGACCCCGAACCCTCCCCGCCCATGGCGATAGAGGCGAAGCCTGCCCCTCGAAACCGGCGCCCACTCCCTTGGCTGGCTGCCACGGCCGCGTGGGCTGCAAGCCTGATGCTCATCCTGTCAGCCGGGGCGGCCACCGTTCACTGGCGCGGCAGCATCAGCGCGGCCTGGCCGCCGAGCGAACGGCTCTATCAACATCTGCCATAGGCCCGGCCATGCCCGTATTGGACCCTTACAGATGCACGGATCGCGCAGCACGGGAGGCGTTTCGGCATCCGGGATCAGGCGTCGGCCAGCTCTGCCGGAAAGCGGAATTTCACGTCCTCGGCCACGCCGTCCAGCGTCGTCACCTCAACCGGCCCGAAGGCGCGCAGGCCTTCGATCACGCCCTGCACCAAAGTTTCCGGCGCGGACGCACCCGCGGTCAGTCCCACATAGGTCATGCCCACGAACCATTCAGCCTTCAGATGAGAGGCATCGTCGATGAGGTAGGACGGCTTGCCGAGTTCCTCGCCGATTTCACGCAAACGATTGGAGTTGGAGCTGTTCTTCGAGCCCACGACCAAAATCATGTCAGACGCCTCGGCCAGGTCGCGCACCGCCTGCTGGCGGTTCTGCGTGGCGTAGCAGATGTCGCGCACGTCCGGCCCGGCGATCTTGGGGAAGCGCGCCTTCAAAGCCGCGATGATCCCGCGCGTGTCGTCCACCGAAAGCGTGGTTTGGGTGATGTAGGCCAGCTGATCGGGGGTGCTGGGTTCCAGGCTCGCCACATCCTCGACGGTTTGGACGAGATGAACCTTGCCGGGCATTTGACCGATGGTGCCCTCCACCTCCGCGTGGCCGGCATGGCCGACCAGCACCAGCTCACGCCCGGCGGCCGCGTAACGACGGCCTTCGTTGTGAACCTTGGTCACCAGCGGGCAGGTGGCATCGATCACCGGAAGGCCCCGCTCCCTGGCGACCTCCTCCACCCGCTTGGCCACGCCGTGCGCGCTGAACACGGTCATGGCGCCGGCGGGAATTTCGTCCAGTTCGTCCACGAAAACCGCCCCGCGCGTGCGCAAATCTTCCACGACATGGCGGTTATGAACGATTTCGTGGCGCACATAGATGGGGGGTCCGAACTTCTTCAGCGCCCGCTCCACGATCTCGATCGCGCGCTCGACGCCTGCGCAAAACCCGCGCGGTTGGGCCAAAACCACCTTCAACATGCACTCTCTCCATACGGCGTCACACCGCAAAATGGCGACTCGGATTCGGTTTTCTCACCCGCCAACCCCGGCTTGGCTTGCGGGAGCGAACGTAGCCGCATATGGCACGTTTCGCTTAACCAGAGTAGTGTCGGGGATCACGGGTCGCGCTGACGGCCATTTTCCGGCCTTCCGACGGAGCTCGCCACCACCCATGAACGCACCCCTTGTCGCCCCCCGCCCCAAGACCCCCACGCTGGACCGGGTGCGCTCGCCCGCCGACATGCGGAATTTTTCGGGCGAACAGCTGCAGGCTCTGGCCGACGAGCTGCGTGCCGAGACGATCGATGCGGTGTCCACCACCGGCGGCC
>JANYFG010000096.1 GCA_025362815.1 Rhodospirillales bacterium | reverse complement strand
GATCAAGGAGGGCGTTCAGGCGCATACCGGGATCACCGAAGGCACGTTCTTTCGCGATCAGGGATGGGATTTCTACCAGCTCGGCCGCCTGATCGAACGCGCCGACCAGACCACGCGGCTGCTCGACATCCGCTATCACCTGCTGGTGCCGGAGGTCCTGCCCGGAGCCCTGCCCGGCGGGAGCGAGGAGCGGCTGATGGTGGAGCTGACGCAATGGGGCGGCGTGCTGCGGGCGGCGGCCGGCTATCACGCGTTTCGTCGTGTGGCGCCGCCGGGCTTCACGCCCATCGACGTGGTGACCTTCCTGCTGCGCGATGGGTCGTTCCCGCGCAGCGTGGCATTGTGCGTGGAGCAGATGGAGACGCATCTGGGCCAGTTGCGCAGCCGTTACGGCCTGCGCGGCACGGTGGCGGCGTTGGAGCGGGTGGAGGAACTGCGCGCGGGGCTGCGGGGGCGGGCGATCGAGAAGATCATCGACGCCGGTCTGCACCATTTCCTCGACGGCGTGCAGCGCGATCTCATTCTGCTTGCCGCCGAGATCGGCACCGCGTTCTTCCGCGACTGGCGGCCCCTGGCGGACGCGCCGGCGCCGGCGGTGGCGGTCGGGCAAAACCAGTCTCAGCAGGCCTGAAGCTCCGGGGCGCACCCCCCGCCGGCTACACGCGGGCTTCCGTGAGGGTGCGTTCGATCATCCTGATGAGGTCCGCCGGGCGGAACGGCTTGCGCACGAGGCGTGAGGCGGGGATGGCGCCGGCGATGGCCTGCGGGTCGGCGTAGCCGGACACGAACAGAACGGGCAGGTTTGGGCGCAGGGTGGCGGCCCGGCGGGCGACCTCGGTGCCGTTCATGGTGGGCATGACCACGTCGCTGAGCATCAGTTCGATGCTGCCGTCATGCGCGAGGATGGCCAGCGCCGTCTCGCCGCCATCGGCTTCCGTCACGTTGTAACCGGCGCGCCGCAGCAGCATGGCCGTGGTGGCGCGCACGGCGTGGTCGTCGTCCACCACCAGGAGGGTGCCGCGCGGCGGCTGCACCATCGCGCCCGCCGGATGGATACCCGCCGGACGGATGCCAGCGGGAGGCATGCCAGCGGGAGGCATGCCAGTGTGCGACATGCCAGTGTGCGGAATTTCAGGCTGGGTTGCAGGGGCCTGACAGGGAAGATGCACCTCCACCGTGGTGCCCTGGTTCTGCACGCTGTCGATCCGCACCTGGCCGCCGGCCTGGCGCACGATGCCGTAGACCTGGCTGAGACCCAGGCCGGAGCCGTCGCCCGGCGCCTTTGTGGTGAAATACGGATCGAAGGCGCGGCGCAGTACCTCGGGCGACATGCCGGCCCCGGAATCGCTCATGCGCAGCGACACGTAGCGGCCGGCCGGCGCGCTATCGGGCGCGCTGTCGGGTGCGCTGTTGGGTGCGCTGTTGGGCGCGCCGCCGTCGGCCAGCAGAACGAACCGGGTGGCGATCCGCAGCGTGCCACCCAGCGGCATCGCGTTGCGGGCGTTGATGGCGAGGTTGAGCACGACGAGCTCGATCTGCGCCGCGTCCACGTGAACCGGCGGCGTGGCGTCATCGATATCCAGTGCCAGGTCGATCTTCGTGCCCATCGCGCTGGCGAGCAACGGCTGCATGCCACGGAGCAGCGCGCCGAGATCGACATCGTCCGCCGTGGGCGCCCGACGGCGCGCGAAGGCCAGCAGGTCGTGCGTGAGCCTGGCGCCGCGCTCGGCCGCGGCGCGCATGGTGGACAGCCGCTGCGTCACCACGGCGGTGGCGGGCTGGGACTGCATGAGTTCGATGTTGCCCAGCAGGATGGTCAGCAGATTGTTGAAATCATGTGCCACGCCGCCCGTCAGCTGGCCCACGGCCTCCACGCGCTGGGAGTGCAGCAAGGCCGCCTCGGCCCGCGCGCGTTCCTCCATCTGCACCGCCATGCGCGTGTTGGCGGCCTCGGCCTCGCCGCGTGCCTGCACGGACGTGGCGAGCAGGCTCTGCATCTCACGCGAGCGGTGGGCGAGCAGAAGCATCAGCCCGCCGATGGCCAGCGCGATGCCGATCGAGGCGCCGGTCAAGACGGTGGTCTGCCGGCGCCACCCGGCGAGAACGGCGTGTTCGTCCACCGACACGCCCACCGCCAGCGGCACGGTGCGCAGCGCGCGGATGGCCAGGATCCGCCGGCTGCTGTCCCGCGGGCTGTCCATCACCACCGTGCCGGCGATGCCGCGCGACAGGATGTCGCGGAAGGGGGGGAGGTCGGCGTAGCTGCGCCCGTAGGCCATGTCGTCGTGCGGGTAGCTCGCCAAAATCAGGCCGTCGCGGCGGTGCAGGATGATCGCGCCGTTTTCCGGCAGGTCCACGGCTTTGTAGAAATCCTCGAAGTAGGGAAGGTTGATGTAGGCAACCACGATGCCTTCGAAATTTTTGTTCGGCCCGTCGACGCGCAGGGTGGCAAGGGTGGTCCAGCTGCCGTCTTCCAGACGCAGCGGCTCGCTGAGCTGTAGGCCGAGAGCGGGGTCTGCGACATGGCGTTGCAGCAGGGACAGGCCGATGGCGGGGAGGGTTTCGCCGGGCATGGCGCGGGTGCTGATCAGGATGTGGCCTTCGGTGTCGGCCACTTCGAGCGCCAGCAACTGGCGAACCCCGCTGATCCGGCGGCGCAGGCCGTCGCGCGCGGCGGTGGGGTCGGCCTGCCACGCGGCGCCATGCGCGGAGATCCCGCCGGGATCGGTGACGTTGCGCAGGAGGAAGCTCACGGTTTCCATGGCGCGGCCGGTATGCTCGGCCAGCACCATGTCCAGCCTGGTCATCTGGCGGTGGGCATCGTCGAGCGTGGCGGAGCGGAGTTCGGTGAGCTGGTTGTAGGTGACGCCGAGGACGACGGCGAAGACCACGAAGGCCAGGATCTGCAGGGAGCGGCTGACGGAGAAGGCGGCGGCGATCGTTTTTCGCCCGAAAGGCGCCTTGGCGTGTGCGGCGTGCGTCAGCGGGGCGTGCGTCAGCGGGGCGGCTGTCAGTGCGGCCTCCTCGGGTCCGTTCGGGGGCGCGGATGGCTGTGCGTCGGGCTGTTCGATGGCTGCCGGCATGCGAATGGCTCCGTGCGGGTCGCAAGGGGGCGTCTGGCGCGGCGCTTCCCGGCCAGAATCGCGTCAGGATGGGTCAGCGGATCGGCTCTATCACATTCCACCTATCATATCCCGCGGGCTTGGCGGCGCGGTGTCTTTTCAGGGATACGATTTCGTTGGACGATCACATCACGCGATGGGCGGGACGATGTGCTGATCTGATCAGAGGGAGAGTGCCGTATGGACGCTGTGTCCGAGTCGCGTGTCGCCAGCAATTCCGGGATCGTGGCGCAATACCGCGATCGCACGCCGCGTTCGCGGGCGTGGGCGGAGGAAGCGGCGGTGCTGCTGCCCAGCGGCATCGCGCATGACAGCCGGCATGTTGACCCCTACGGCGTTTATATCGACCGCGCGGCGGGGCCGCATAAATGGGACGTGGACGGCAACCGGTATGTGGATTTCTTCGGCGGCCATGGCGCGCTGATCTTGGGCCATTGCCATCCGGAGGTGACGGCGGCGGTGACAAACGCGTTGCAGCGCGGCACGCAGTTCGGCGCCAGCCATGCCGGCGAGATCGCCTGGTCGCGCGCCATCATGCGCCTGGTGCCGTCGGCCGAGCGGGTGCGGTTCACGTCGTCCGGCACCGAGGCCACGCTGATGGCGCTGCGGCTGGCGCGCGCGCATAGCGGGCGCGCGCGGATGGTACGGTTCAAGGGTCATTTCCACGGCTGGCACGACCATATGACCAGCGGCTATTCCAACCATTTCGACGGCTCGCCGACGCCGGGCGTGCTGGACGGCGTGGCCGATGCGGTGACGCTGCTGTCGCCGGGGGACGTGGCCGAGGCGCGGGCGTTCTTCGCGGCGCAGGGCGGCGAGGTGGCGGCCGTGATCCTGGAGCCGACCGGGTCGAGCTTCGGGCAGGTGCCCTTGCGGCCGGAATTCCTGCACGAACTGCGCGCCCTGTGCGACGCGCATGGGGCGTTGCTGGTGTTCGACGAGGTGGTGACGGGGTTTCGCGCAACCTCGGGGGGCGCGCAGGCGGCGTATGGGGTGCGGCCGGATCTGTCGAGCTTTGCCAAGATCGTGGCCGGTGGGATGCCGGGGGCGGCGGTGGCGGGGCGCAAGGACATTCTCGACCTGCTCGATTTCGAGGTGATGGCGGCGGCGGGCCGCGAGAAGATCGGCCATCCCGGAACGTTCAACGCCAACCCGGTCTCGGCGGCGGCGGGGGTGGCGTGCCTGGGGATCCTGGCGGAGACCGACGCCAACGACGTCGCCACCGCGACGGCGGTGAAGCTGCGGCGGGCGTTGAACGAGGTGCTGGCGGAGACCGGCACGCCTTGGGCGTTCTACGGCACGTTTTCCGGATTCCACACGTTCATGAACCCAAACGGGCGCACGATCGATCCGCTGGCGTTCGACCCGTTCGAGTGGTCGTTCGATGAGTTGAAGTCCCAGCCGAAGCATCTGGCCTCGCGCCTGCGGGTGGCCCTGCTGGTGCATGGGGTGGACACCAACGGGCGGATCGGCGGCTTCACCTCGGCCACCCATACCGATGACGACGTGGCCGAGACGGCGGCGGGGTTGCGCGGTGCCATCGCCATGCTGCGGGCGGAGGGGGAGATGTGATGCAGCTTCGACCGATCGGGCTGATCGAGACGCCGTTCGGCTCGAAAGCCGATTGTCCCCGCAACGGCCGCCAGATCCAGCCGCCGCCGGTGTGCACGGTGGTGGTGGAGGCGGCGTTCCGGGACGGGCTGGCGGGGCTGGAGGGGTTTTCGCATCTTATCCTGCTGTATTGGATGCATGACGCAAAGCCGATGGACCTGGTGTTCACGCCGCCTTTCGACGCCGAGCCGCGCGGGATCTTTGCCACGCGCGCGCCGTGGCGGCCCAATCCGATCGCGTTGTCGGTGGTGCGGTTCGATGGGTTCGACGGGCCCGGCCGGCTGCGTGTGGCGAACCTGGATTGTGTGAGCGGGACGCCCTTGCTGGATATCAAGCCGTATTTGGTGACGACGGATTGCGAGGCGGAGGCATCGATGGGGTGGCTGTCGCCGCATGCGACGCGGGCGCCGGTGTAAAGTCACGGCAATAGCCGGCACTTCCCCCAGTCCCCAACCTCCGCCATCCTGCGCGCAAAGAGGGAGGTCGTGCATGACCATCAGAAACCGCGCCTATATCGTGGGCGCTTATGAGCATCCCACGCGCAAGGCGCCTGATAAATCGGTGGCGCAGCTGCACGCCGAGAGCGCACGCGGCGCGCTGGCCGATGCGGGGCTGACCAAGGACGATGTGGACGGGTATTTCTGCGCCGGCGATGCGCCCGGCATGGGGCCGCTGTCGATGGTCGACTACATGAACCTGAAGGTGCGCCACGTGGATGCCACCGATATCGGCGGCAGCTCGTATCTGATGCTGGTGGCGCACGCGGCTGAGGCGATCGCCATGGGCAAGTGCTCGGTGGCGCTGATCACCCTGGCGGGACGGCCGCGCAGCGAGGGGGGGATGCAGGTGCGCGCGGGCAATGCCAGCCAGCCGGACGTGCAGTGGGAATATCCGTTCGGCGTGACGGTGGCCAACGCCTATGCGCTGTGCGCGATGCGGCACATGCATGAATACGGCACGACGTCCGAGCAGCTGGCCTGGGTGAAGGTGGCGGCGTCTCACCACGCGCAGTGGAACCCGCATGCGATGCTGCGCGACGTGGTGACGGTGGAGGACGTGGTGAATTCGCCGATGGTGACCGATCCGCTGCACAGGCTGGATTGCTGCGTGATCTCCGATGGCGGCGGCGCGCTGGTGGTGGTGTCGCCGGAGATCGCGCGCAGCCTCTCGCGGCCCCTGGTGGCGGTGCGCGGGGCCGGCGAGGCGCCGAAGCACACGATGGCCGGCGGCGTGGATCTGACGTTCTCGGGCGGCCGGTGGTCGGGGCCGATCGCATTCGCGGAGGCGGGGGTGAAGCCGTCGGACATCAAATACGCGTCGATCTATGACAGCTTCACCATCACGGTGGTGATGCAGCTGGAGGATATCGGGTTTTGCGAAAAAGGCGGGGGAGGACGGTTCGTGTCTGACGGCAACCTGATCTCGGGTGTGGGCAAGCTGCCGTTCAACACTGATGGTGGCGGGCTGTGCAACAACCATCCGGCCAATCGCGGCGGCATCACCAAGGTGATCGAGGCGGTGCGGCAGCTGCGCGGCGAGGCGCATCCGAAGGTGCAGGTGCCGAACTGCGATCTGGCGCTGGCGCACGGCACCGGCGGGCTGCTGGGCACGCGTCACGGCTCGGCCACCCTTGTTCTGGAGCGCCAGTGATGTCTGAGCACCCAACGCGCGCGATTCCGGCGCCGACACCGAGCCCCGAGAGCCAGGCCTTCTGGGAGGCGGCGCGTCACGAAAAATTTGTTCTGCCGCGATGTTCGGCGTGCGGTAAGACACACTGGTATCCAAGGGCCGTCTGTCCCCATTGCTTCGGCGACTGCGATGCCTGGGTGGAAGCATCGGGCACCGGCACGATCTACAGCTATTCGGTGATGCGCCGCGCGCCGCAGCCTTACGCCATCGCCTACGTGACCCTGGCGGAAGGGCCCACGATGCTGACCAATCTCGTGGGGTGCGATTTCGACGCCCTGCGCATCGGCCAGTCAGTACGATTGCAATGGGTCGCCACCGAGGGCGGGCCGCCGGTGCCGTGCTTCACACCGGTGGAATGAGGCGGGGCCGCGGCGTCTGGCGCCGAATTTATGTCACGAGGAGATTTCACATGCGGATCCGGACGGCGTTGCTTTTTGGCCTTGTGGTGTCGGCGGCAGCCACTTCCCCGTTGGCGCCGGTTCTGGCGGCGAGTGCCGCGTGCAGCGGAGCGTCGTTGACCGAATTGCGGATGACCGAGTGCCTGGCGCCGACCACCCGCGGCATTCGTCCTGCCTCGCCCACGCCGCCGGTTGGCTCGACGCCCGGTTCGGCGTCCGGTTCGGCGCAACCGGGGGCAGCACGGCCGGGCGGTCTGTTGGCCGCGCCGCCGCCGGTTGCGTCCTCTGGGACGTCGCAGGGGACGGCGGGCGGGCAGGCGGGCGGGCAGGCGGGCATCGATCTGGAAATCAAGTTCGCGTTCGGCAGCGCCGCGTTGAGCAGCGACGCCAAGGTGGTGCTGCAACGGCTTGCGCATGTGCTGAGCGCGGGCGAGTTGGCGTCGCGCCGCGTCAAGGTGGTGGGCCATACCGATGCGGCGGGCAGCGACGAGCTGAACAACACGCTGTCGGTGGCGCGCGCCCAGGCCGTCAGCGCGTATCTGGCCGAGCAGGGCGTGGCCGGGCGCCGGCTGGAAGCGTCTGGCGTGGGCAAGAGCGAGCAAAAGAACCCGCAGGACCCGCTGGCGGCTGAAAACCGGCGGGTGGAGATCGTGCCGGCCGGCTGAGTCCAGCCCGTTGTATGTTGCATGAATCGCTGGGTGCGGTCCCCACACGCTTCATGATTCAATCAGGCGGGCCGCCCTGCGGGTGGTCCGGTTGCGGCAGTGGCGGCTCGGCGAGCCGCGCCAGCACCGCGTTCTCGACCGCGGGGGATGGCGCCGGCGTGGGGGCGTGGCGCAGAAACCGGACCGTGGCGCGCACCTGGCGCAGGTGGCGGCGGCAGAAGCTGCAGATCGACAGATGGAACTGCAAGGCAAGCCGCCGCGTGCGGGGCAGGGCGCCTTCCAGGTAGTCGGTCGTGATGTCGGTCACGTCGCGGCACGTCAGCAAAACGGTCTCCTTGGGTCAGGCACGCGTCCCTGCGACAGGCCCGTGAATGCACGATACATGGACGACTCGTCATCTGGCCAAACGTGACACACATCTGGCACATTGCTGCCAATGATGCGCGGGTTGGAGGAAAGCCGATGCTGGCCGACGACGCGGCGTTCAACGCGCCAGATTTTCTGGCGTTGCTGCGCGCCGGCGACAACGGCGCGTATCGGCGTTTGATCCGGCGCTACAACGCCTCGCTGGTGGGGGTGGCGCAGGGCATCATCGGCAGCCGCGCCCAGGCCGAGGAGGTTGTGCAGGAATCCTGGTTGGCGGTGTTCCGGAACGTGGCGCGGTTCGAGGGGCGTTCGAGCCTGGCCGGCTGGATCTTCACCATCGTGACGAACAAGGCCCGCACCCGCATCACATCCGAAGGCCGCACCGTGGCGCTGCCGGGGCTGGACGGCGTGGAACGCGCGGTGGAGGGCTCGGCGTTTCAGCCGGATGGGCACTGGATCGAATTGCCCGCGCTGTGGGACGTGCTGGACCCGGAGCGGCTGTTCGGCGGCCGGCAGCTTTGGGCGCATGTGCAAGACATCATCGACACCCTGCCGGCCGGGCAGAAGGCCGTGATCATTCTGCGCGACGTGGAAAACCGCAGCGCCGAGGAGGCCTGCACGCTGCTGGGCGTGTCGCAGGAAAACCAGCGCGTGCTGTTGCACCGGGCTCGGGGGCGGGTGCGCGCTGGAATCGACGGGCTGGTGGGCAAGCCAGGGAGCGCACCAGGGAGCGCACCAGGGAGCACACCTGCAAAGGCAGAGCGCAAGGCGGCGGCCCCGGTGCGTGGGCGGGTGGGCGTTGTGAAATCCGTGCTGGCGGTGGTGGGCCGCTGCCCCGCCTATGTCTCGGCCGCCATGAAATCCTGGGTGGCCGCCGCGTAATCGGCGGCGCGCGTCATGCGGGCCATGAAGCTGCCGCCCGCCAGCGCCGGCAGCTTCGTGCCGTCGCGCACCGCCTTCATGGTGTCGGCCACCGCCTGGAACGCGGCGTGGATGGGCTGGTGGCCGGTGAGCGCGATGCGCACGCCCAGTGCGGCCAAGGCCACGGAATCGGTCAGCGTTCCGCCGCCCAGCACGATGGGCAGGGGGGTGGCGGCCCGCAGCGCCCGCACCTGTTCGATGTCGGTGACGCCGGTGAAGAACAGCGCGTCCACCCCCGTTTGGGCATAAGCCCGGGCGCGCGCCACCGCCTCGTCCAGCCCCGCGATGGCCATGGCGGCGGTGCGCCCGATGACGACCGTCTCGCCATCGGTGCGTGCCGCCACGGCTGCGCGCATCTTGCCCACGCCTTCGCCCCGGCCGATGAGGGCGGCGGCGGTGGCGCCGAAGGGAGTTGGCAGATCGGTGTCCTCGATGGTCAGCGCCGCCACGCCGGCTCGTTCGAGCTCGACGACGGTGCGCATCACGTTATGGGCGTTGCCATAGCCGTGGTCGGCATCCACCAGAAGCGGGATGGGGGAGGCGCGGGTGATGCGTCCGATCAGGTCGGCGAATTCGGACAGCGTGAGCACCACGATATCGGGCGCGCCGAGCACGGCGAGCGAGGCGGTGGAGCCGGCCAGGATGGCGCACGAAAACCCAAGATCCTGGGCGATTCGCGCCGAGATGGGGTCGAACACCGAGGCGGGATGGGCACATAGGTCACCGGCCAGAATGGCGCGAAATGCGGTGCGCCGCTGCGTGGCGTTCATGGTCGTGCTCCCTTTTGCTCGGTGCAGGATGGCCATCGTTGACATTTTCCGGCAACAACCCGTTTCATTGCCGCCATCTCGTCATGACAGGATTTTGCGCCATGAGACATCATGTGGCCTTCGCCGCCTTGGGGTTGATCGCCGGGCTCGCCTCGCCGGCACTGGCCAAGGACGATCTCGTGATCGGCGTGGCGCAGTTCGCGCCCAGCCTGAATCCCAACATCGACCCCACGGTGATCAAGAGCTACGTGCTCGCCTTCGCCACACGGCCGATCACCGCCTACGACAAGGATTGGAAGCTGGGCTGCCTGATGTGCACCACGCTTCCGACCATCGAGAACGGTGGGGCAAAATACGAGACGACCGCCGATGGCAAGAAGGGCCTGGCGGTGACGTTCACGTTGAAATCCGACCTTAAATGGTCGGACGGCGTGCCGGTGACGACGAAGGATCTGATGTTCACCTGGAAGCTCGGCGCCGATCCGAAATCCGGGTTCTCCAACAACAACCCCTGGGACCGCGCCACCAGCATCGACGTGGTGGACGACCACACCGCGGTGCTGCATCTGAACCGCGTGGTAGTGGGCTACAACGAATGGGACCAGCTTCTGCCGGCGCACATCGAGGCCAAGGCGGCTTCCGGGGCCGAGGCGGGCGAGTATCTGAAGGCCACGCTTTACAATCGCGTGCCGACGACGAAGGGGCTTTATAACGGTCCTTATATGGTGACGGCGTATGAATCGGGCTCGCAGATCGTGCTGGAGCCGAACCCTTATTGGGCGGGCACCAAGCCGGGCTTCAAGCATGTGGTGATCAAGACGATCGAGAACACGTCTGCGTTGATCGCGAATTTGAAATCCGGCGACATCGACATGGCGCCGGGCGAGGGCGTGGGGCTGACGATCGATACCGTGCTGGCCTTGCAAAAGGACGAGCCCACGAAATTCGACTATCTTTACAAGCCGAGCCTGACCTACGAGCACATCGACCTCAAGATCGAAAATCCGTCTCTCGCCGATGTGCGCGTGCGGCGTGCGCTGTTGATGGCGATCGACCGGGACACGCTGGTGGCCAAGTTGTTCGACGGCAAGCAGCCGGTGGCGGCGACGTGGGTCAACCCGCTAAACCCCAACTACACCAAGGATACCGCAACCTATAAATATGAGCCGGCGAAGGCCAAGGCGTTGCTGGCCGAGGCCGGCTTCAAACCCGGCAGTGACGGGATCTGTCGGGATGCGAAGGGCGAGAAGCTGAGTTTCGAGTTCGCGACGACGGCGGGCAACAAGCTGCGCGAACTGGTGCAGCAGGTGTTGCAGAGCCAGTGGAAAGCCGCGTGCGTTGAAGTCGTGATCAAGAACGAACCGGCCCGCACGCTGTTCGGCGAGACCACCAAGAAGCGCACCTATACCGGACTTGTGATGTATGGCTGGTCCAGCAGTGTGAGCGAGGGGCCGCGCAAGACGCTGTTCAGCACGCAGACACCGTCGGCGGCGAACAACTTTGGCGGCGCCAACTACATCGCCTACAACGACCCGAAGATGGACGCCGACATCGCCGCCGCCGAAGAGGCGCTGGACCCCGCGAAACAGAAGACGATCTGGGCGGACATGCAATCGATGTATGCCGACCAGGTGCGGGTGCTGCCGCTGTTCTTCCGTGCCGAGCCCTACGTGATTCCGAAATGGCTGAAGGGCTTCACGCCGACCGGGCATGGCGATTACAGCCCGCTCTGGTCGGAAAACTGGCGCGCCGAATGATCCTGCGACGGATCGCCGTGGCCCTGGCCCTGATGCTGTGCGCATCGGGCCAGGGCTCGGCGCAAACATCTGGGGCACGCGACACCCTGGTGATCGGGCTGTCGTCGTTTCCCACGCAGATGCATCCGTCGATCAATCCGGAAGCTGTGAAGGCCTATATCGAAGGTTTCGCGCTGCGCCCCGTGACGGCGTTCGATACGACGTGGACCAATAACTGCCTTTACTGCGCCCAGCTTCCCACCGTGGAGAATGGGCTGGCGGAGATCGAGGAACGGCCAGGCGCGTTGCCGGGCATGGCGGTGACGATCAAGCTGAAGCCCGATTTGAAATGGGCCGATGGCCAGCCCGTGACGGCCCGCGATTTGGCGTTCACCGCCAAGGTGGGCCGTGATCCCGCCTCGGGCTTTGCCAACACGCGCGCCTGGGGGCGGGTGGAGCGCGTGGAGGTGATCGACGATCTCACGGCGGTGATGCATATCGACGAGGTGAGCACCTATTTCGATCGGGTCGGCACGCTGCTGCCGGAGCATATCGAAGGCCCCATCTACGACACCGCAAAGGGGCCGGGCGATTACATCAATCGCAGCGTGTATAACCGGGCGCCGACCACGCCGGGATTGTGGAACGGGCCGTATCGGGTGGCGGAGTATGTCTCCGGCAGCACCATCGTGCTGGAGCTCAATCCGTATTGGGCGGGGCGCAAGCCGGGATTTGCAAAGATCGTGTTCAAGACTGTGGACAACACGTCCGCGTTGATGGCGAACCTGCAGGCCGGCGACGTGGACATGACGCCGGGAGAGGGCATGGGGCTGACTGTGGACCAGGCGCTGTCGCTGTCGAAGAACTTGCCGGATCGGTTCACCTATATCTACAAGCCGGCGCTGACCTACGATCACATCGATCTGCAGCTCGGCAACCCCATTCTGGCCGATCTGCGCGTGCGGCGTGCGTTGCTGCATGCGATCGATCGCCGCGCCATGACGGACCGGCTGTTCGACGGCAAGTTTCCGGTGGCGGATAGCTGGGTGAGCCCGCTGGAACATATCTATACGCGTGATGTGGCGCGCTATCCGTTCGACCTGGCGCGGGCACGGGCGTTGCTGGCCGAGGCGGGATGGAAGCCGGGCGGCGATGGGATCTGCCGGAACGCGGAGGGGGCGAAGCTTTCGATCGAGTTTCGCGTCACCGCCGGGAACAAGCTTCGCGAGTTGATGCAGCAGGTGATCCAGAGCCAGTGGAAGGCGGCGTGCATCGAGACGATTACGCGCAACGACCCACCGCGCCTGCTGTTCGGCGAGACGTTGAAAAAACGCGGCTTCACCGGCGCGGTGCTGTATTCGTGGCTGTTCAACGTGGAAAGCAGTCCGCGGCAAATACTGGGCAGCGATCAGATACCGACCGCAGAGAATAATTGGTCTGGTACCAACTATACCGGCTGGCACAACGCCGTGATGGATGACGGCATCAAGACGGTGGAGACGGAGGTTGATCCCGTGAAGCGTCAGGTGGCATGGGATGCGATGCAGCGTGTATACGCCGAGGAACTTCCGGTTCTGCCGCTGTTTTTTCGCGTGGAGGTGCATGTGGTTCCGAAATGGCTGCGGGGGTACCGGCCAACCGGCCATAATGATTTTTCGGTTTACTGGGCCGAGAAATGGCGCGCGGAATGAGGGCGCCGTTGCTGGAAGTGGAAGACCTGCACGTGCGTTTCGGCGAGCGCGATGTGGTGGCCGGTGTGGGGTATAGCATCGCGGCCGGGCGCACGCTGGGCGTGGTGGGGGAGAGCGGGTGCGGCAAGTCCATGACCGCGCTGGCGCTGATGGGGCTGGTGCCGCATCCGGCGGTGGTGACGGGGTCGGTTCGCTTGAACGGGCGGGCGTTGCTGGGCCAGTCGGCCGGTGCCTGGCAGGCGATGCGTGGACGTGATGTGGCGATGGTGTTTCAGGAGCCGATGACGGCGCTGAACCCGGTGATGCGGGTGGGGCGGCAGATTGCCGAGGTGCTTGTGCTGCACAAGGGGTTTGCGTGGGCGTCGGCCGAGATCGATGCGATCCGGCTGTTGGACGCGGTCGGCATCGCCTCGCCGCGCGAGAGGGCGCAGAACTTCCCGCATCAGATGTCCGGCGGCATGCGGCAGCGGGCGATGATTGCGATGGCGCTGGCGTGCGAGCCGGCGTTGCTGGTGGCGGACGAGCCGACGACGGCGTTGGATGTGACGATCCAGGCGCAGATCCTGGACCTGATGCTGGATCTGCAGGAGCGGATCGGCATGGCGATCCAGTTCATCAGCCACAATCTGGCGGTGATCAGCGAGATCGCGCACGAGATCATCGTGATGTACGCAGGCCGTGTGGTGGAACAGGCGCCCGCGGAAGCGTTGTTCGCAAACCCGCTGCACCCCTACACGCGCGGGCTGATCGCGACGTTGCCGGACCCGGATCATCGGGTGGATCGGCTGCCGGTGATCCCCGGCGGCGTGCCGAACCTAGTGCATGTTCGCGGGTGCCGGTTCGCGGATCGGTGTGCGCTTGCGGATGCGCAGTGCCGGGAGGAGGAGCCGGCCTTACTGGAGCATGCGCCCGGACATCTGGCGGCGTGCTTGAAGATATGAGCGAACTTCTTGGCATCGATGATGTGAGCGTGCATTTCCCGGCGGCTGGCGGTCGTGTGGTGCGGGCGGTGGAGCAGGTGAGCCTTTCGATCGCCGCCGGCGAGACGTTGGCGTTGGTGGGCGAGAGCGGTAGCGGCAAAAGTACGTTGGGGTTCGCGGTGGCAGGATTGCAGGCGCCGACGTCGGGCGGGTTGCGTTTCGAAGGCGTGCCTCTGACGGCGTCGACCTGGCCCGCGGCACGACGAAAGATTCAGATCGTGTTTCAGGATCCGTTCGGGGCGCTGGATCCGCGGATGCCGATCTCGTCGATCATTGCAGAGCCTTTGCTGATACAGCGGATTGGCACGGCGGAAAGCCGGCGGGCGCGGGCGGCTGAGTTGGTGGCGCAGGTGGGGTTGCCGCGCGATGCGTTGAACCGGTATCCGCATGAGTTCTCCGGCGGCCAGCGGCAGCGGATTGCGATTGCGCGGGCGCTGTCGCCGGCGCCGCGGCTGATCGTGGCGGATGAGCCGCTTTCGGCGCTGGATGTTTCCATTCAGAGCCAGGTTTTGAACTTGATGAAGGAGGTGCAGGAGACGCACGCGCTATCGTATCTGTTCATCAGCCACGACCTGGCGGTGGTGAACCACCTGGTGGACCGGGTGGCGGTGCTGTATCTCGGGCGATTGGTGGAGGTTGCTGACAGGGCCGCGTTGTTTGCCGCGCCCGCGCATCATTACACGCGGGCGTTGCTGGATGCGGTGCCGCGGATCGGGCGCAGGCGGGCGCGGCATGGCGGCACGATCAAGGGCGAGATGCCGAGCCCGCTCAACCCGCCATCGGGGTGCGTGTTTCACACGCGGTGCCCTCGGGCGGAGGCGTTGTGTGGGGCGGAGGTGCCGGTGTTGCGGGCGCTGTCTGATGTGCAGTCGGTGGCGTGTCATTTTCCCTTGGGGTCGGAGTGAGCGGGATGGGGCGTTTCATTCTTCGTCGGTCCTTGCAGGCCCTTCTGGTTCTGCTGGTGATGAGTTTCGTGATCTACAACCTCATTGGGCTGATGCCCGGCGATCCCCTGGACGTGATGATCGCGTCCAATCCGGGAGCGACGCCGGAGGTGGTGGCGCGCCTGCGGGCGATCTACGGGTTGGATCAGCCCATCCTGTATCGGTACGCGCATTGGCTGTGGGCGGCTGTGCAATGCGATCTTGGATTTTCGCGCACGCATTCGCAGCCGGTGCTGGAGGTGTTGGCGCCGGCGTTGTGGGTGACGTGCAAGCTGATGCTGATCAGCTTTGTGATCTCCGTGATCCTGTCTCTGATGTTGGGGATTTCGGCGGCGTTGAAGCCGGGTGGGATTGTTGACGGGTTGGTGAGCCTGGGGGCGTTTGCGGGGATTTCGGTTCCGGTGTTCTGGCTGGCGCTGATGATGATTTTGATTTTCGCGGTGAAGCTGCATTGGCTGCCGGCCAGCGGGATCTCGAATGTGGGGGATGGCAGTTTTCGCGATCATTTCGTGCATCTGATCATGCCGGTGGCGACGCTGGCCTTGGCGAATACCGGCGGGTTCACGCGGTTCGTGCGGGCCAGCATGATCGAGACCTTGCGGATGGATCATGTGCGCACGGCGCGGGCGAAGGGGAACAGCGAGGGGCGCGTGGTGCTGGTGCACGCGTTGCGCAACGCTATGATCCCCGTTGTCACCGTGATGGCGCTGAGTTTCGGGACGTTGTTTTCAGGCGCATTGCTGACGGAGACGATGTTCGCGCAGCCCGGCATGGGCAAGATGATCTATGATTCCATACTTTCCAACGATTTCAACCTGGCGTTGTCCGGGCTGTTGTTTGCAACCTTGGTGACGCTGGCGAGCAATCTGATGGCGGATCTCGCGTATGGGTGGCTCGACCCTCGGATCACGCTATGAGCGAGTTTGCCGATGTTGCGATCGGTGTGTGGACGCTGCGGTGGCGGCGGTTTCGCCGGCATCGGACCGGGATGGCGAGCCTGTTCATTCTGGGCGTTCTGGTGGCGTTCGTTCTGGCGGCGTTTCCGTTGCAGTATTTCATGGGCATCGATCCCGATGTGACGGACCTGTTCGCGCGGTTCGATCCGCCGAGCGCGCAGCATCTTCTGGGGATGGATGAGGCGGGGCGGGATGTGCTGATCCGGTTGATGATCGGCGGGCAGATCTCGTTGCTGGTGGGTGTGCTGGCAACGCTCGTGGGCGGCATCATCGGCGTGCTGGTGGGGGTGGCGGCCGGGTATTTCGGCGGGCGGCTGGACGGGGTGCTGATGCGGTTCACGGATGGGATGATCGCGCTGCCGTTGCTGCCGCTGCTGATCGTGCTCGGCGCGATCGACCTCACGAAACTGGGGTTCAGCTCGGATTTCGCCCATTCGGGGGCGGCGGGGTTCTGGCGCATCGTGGTGATCATCTCGATCGTTGACTGGACCGCGATCGCGCGGCTGGTGCGGGCGGCGACATTGCAGATCCGCGAGCGGGATTACGTTCGGGCGGCGCGGGCCTCGGGCGGGTCGGCGCTTTACATGATGGGGACGCATATTCTGCCGAATATCGCCACGCCCATCATCGTGTCGTTCACGCTGACGGTGGGGCGGGTGATTCTGTTCGAGTCGGTGCTGTCGTTTCTGGGGTTCGGCGTGGTGCCGCCGACGCCTTCCTGGGGAAACATGCTGAACAACGCGCAGGAGTTGGTGACGACGGCGCCGGCGTTGGCGGTTTATCCGGGACTGTTGATCTTCGTCACCGTGATTGCGGTGAACTTTTTGGGCGATGGGCTGCAACATGCCTTCGACCCCCGTTCCGAAAGGACGCCGTGATGCGTGAGATGTTGCTGAACGCGTTCGACATGAACACGGTGGGGCATATTCAGCAGGGGATGTGGCGGCATCCACGGGACCAGTCGCATCGCTACAACGAGCTTTCCTATTGGACGGATCTGGCGAAAACGCTTGAGCGTGGCTTGTTCGACGGGATTTTCCTGGCCGACGTGCTGGGCGTGTACGACGTGTTCGGCGGCGGGCCGGAGACGGCGTTGCGCGAGGCCGTGCAGGTTCCGCTGGGCGATCCGATGATGCTGATTCCGGCGATGGCGGCGGCGACGGAACATCTGGGGTTCGGGGTGACGTGCACCACGACCTACGAACCGCCGTTCCTGTTCGCACGACGGATGTCGACCCTGGATGGGCTGACCGGCGGGCGCATCGGGTGGAACATCGTGACGGGGTATCTGGATTCCGCCGCGCGGGCCGTGGGGTTGCCGGTGCAGGTGCCGCATGACGAGCGGTATGACTGGGCGGACGATTACCTCGATACCGTCTACAGGCTTTGGGAGGGCAGCTGGGAGGACGGGGCCGTTCTGGCGGATCGGGCTTCCGGGGTTTTCACCGATGCGTCTCGGGTGCATCGGGTGAAGGGTGTGGGGCGGTATGCGATGGATGCCATTCATCTGTGTGCGCCGACGCCGCAGCGGACGCCGTTGCTGTATCAGGCCGGGGCTTCCACGCGCGGGCGGCAGTTCGCGGCGGCGCATGCGGAATGCGTGTTCGTGAACGGGATCTCGAAGCCGCAGGTGAAGGCGCTGGTGGATGATCTGCGCAGCCTGGCACAGCATCCTTTGAAAGTGTTCGTGGGGGCCACGATCGTGTGCGGACGCACGGATGCGGAGGCGGCTGACAAACTGGCGGATTATCGCAGCCATGCGAGTGCCGAGGGGGCGTTGGCGCAGTTTTCGGCCTCGACGGGCATGGATCTTGCGAAGCTTGCGATGGATGAGCCGATCCAGGCGCAGACGACGCAGGCCAATCAGTCGAACGTGGAAAGTATTACAACACGGGCGGCCGCGGTTTGGACGAAGCGCAAGTTGATCGATAGTTTCATCCTTGGCAGCCGTCAGCCGCCGATCGTGGGTGGGCCTGAGACGATCGCCGACGCGTTGCAGGCCTGGGTGGCGGAGGCGGATGTTGACGGGTTCAACCTGTCGCGCACGGTGACCCCGGATTGCGTGGCCGATTTTGTGGACCTGGTGGTGCCGGAGTTGCAGCGGCGCGGGGTGTATAAAACGGCGTATCGGCCCGGGCCGTTGCGGGAGAAGCTGTTCGGGCATCCCCGGCTGCCGGATGGGCACCGGGGAACGCAGGGGAGGGTTCGGTCATGAAGGCTGCTGTGATCCATGCGCCGCATGATCTGCGGGTGGAGGATTTCGATCCGGGCGAGATGGGGCCTGGGGATGTGACGATCCGCGTGGGGGCCGGGGGGATCTGTGGGTCGGACCTGCATTATTTTCACCAGGGTGGGTTCGGCGCAATTCGGATCAAAACGCCGATGGTGCTGGGGCATGAGATAGCAGGCGTGGTGACGGCGGTGGGGGCTTCGGTTTCGCATGTGCGGCCGGGGCAGACGGTGGCGGTCAATCCGAGCCTTGCGTGTGGTGTGTGCCGGTTCTGCCTCGCGGGGCAGTCTCAGCATTGCCTGGACATGCGGTTCTTCGGCAGCGCGATGCGGACGCCGCATGTGCATGGCGGGTTTCGTGAGGTTCTGGTGTGCGAGGGTGCGCGGGCGGTGCCGACGACGATGCCTGTGGAACGCGCGGCGTTCGCGGAGCCGCTCTCGGTTTGTTTGCATGCGGGCCGCCAGGCGGGGCCGTTGCTGGGGGCGCGGGTGTTGGTGACGGGCGCCGGACCGATCGGGGCGCTGTGCGCGATGGTGGCGCGGCATGCGGGCGCGCGGGAGATCGTGGCGACGGACCTGCTGGATGCGCCGTTGGCGGTGATGCGTCGGGTGGGGGCGGATGCGACGATAAACACGCGGGAGGATCCTACGGGGCTGGATCGGTTTTCGGCCGACAAGGGGTATTTCGACGTGGTGTTCGAGTGCTCGGGGGCCGGGTCGGCGCTGGTCTCGGCGCTGGGCGTGGCGCGGCCGGGGGCGGTGATCGTGCAGGTGGGGATTGGTGGCGGCGAGACGTCGCTGCCGTTGAACGTGCTGGTGGCGAAGGAGATTTCTCTGCGCGGCACGTTCCGGTTCGCTGAGGAGTTCGGGTGGGCGGTGCGGTTTTTGGAGAGTGGCGCGATCGATGTGGGGCCGTTGCTGACGGAGGTGGTGCCGTTGGCGGAGGCAGGCAGGGCGTTTGCGTTGGCGGGGGATCGGGGCGTGGCGATGAAGGTGTTGTTGGGGTTTTGAGGGGGGCGGGTACACGTTGTGAGGTGATGGGTGGCGCTGCGCTTACCCATCCTACGTGGGTGTGGTGACGGAGTATCGGCGCAATCGGGTGCCGGGTGGGACTTACTTTTTCACGGTCAATTTGCTGGATCGGCGCAGCGACCTGTTGGTGCGACATGTTGACGTGTTGCGCGGCGTGGTGCGCGCTGTTCGGGCGCGGGCTCCGTTTCATATCGATGCCTGGGTGGTTTTGCCGGAGCACCTTCATTGTGTTTGGACGTTGCCGGCGGGCGATGCGGATTTTTCGTCACGGTGGCGCGATATCAAGAAGGGTTTTTCGAAGCGTTTGCCCGTGGGGGAGGCCCGGTCAGCCAGTCGGGCCGCGAAGGGGGAGCGGGGCATTTGGCAACGGCGGTTTTGGGAGCATACGATTTCTGACGACCGGGATTATGGGGCGCATGTGGATTACGTGCATTTCAATCCGGTGAAGCATGGGTTGGTGGGGGATGCTTCGGCGTGGCCGTACTCTTCGTTCGGGCGATCTTTGGCGGCGGGGGTTTATCCGGTTGGGTGGGGTGGCGGTGGGATTGACGTTGTGGAGGCGGGGGAGCGGGGTTGGGAGTGATACGAGGTCGGGCCACGCGGTTGATTTGGGATTGATGGGTGGCGCTCTGCTTACCCATCCTACGTTTGCTCGAAAACGGCAATCGCGCAGATTTTGACGAAGCATCTGTCGTCAGTCTTCACCCACAGTTCCAAGGGTCACCCCCTTCGCCGCAGGCTTGCGCTCCGGTGCAACGACAGGGTGAGGCCATTCAGGCTGTGCGCGCGTTGCTTGTTCGCAGCCGCGTTGCACCGGATGGATTTCGGCAGGCATATGGATAAGGTTTTTTGGTTCTTTTGTTCACAAAAGAACTGCTGACTTGCCTTGTGATGGGTGGCGCTTTGCTTACC
Source organism: Rhodospirillales bacterium (assembly GCA_025362815.1). Lineage (GTDB taxonomy): Bacteria > Pseudomonadota > Alphaproteobacteria > Acetobacterales > Acetobacteraceae > CAIQQQ01. The sequence continues at coordinate 103,917 of JANYFG010000096.1, read as the reverse complement.
CATCCTACGAGGTCAGGGTTCTGATTCGGATTTGTAGGGGCTGTATTCTGCCAGGGCGGTCATTTCGGCGCGTTTGTGTTGGCGTTCTTCTGTCAGGAACGCGCCGACGGCGTTTCTGAGGCCTTCGTGGGCGATCCAGTGGGCGGAATAGGTGGGGGTTGGGAGGTAGCCGCGCTGGATCTTGTGCTCGCCCTGGGCGCCGGCTTCGACCCGGGCCAGGTTGTGTTCGATGGCGAAGTCGATGGCGCGGTAGTAGCAGAGTTCGAAGTGCAAAAAGGGGAAGTCGCCTTCGCAGCCCCAGTTCCGGCCGTAGAGCGTGTCGGCACCCATGAGGTTGAGGGCGCCGGCGACGGGCTCGTTGTTTTGCAGGGCGAGCATGAGGACGACGCGGTCGCCGACATATTGGCCAAGCAGGGGGAAGAAGTCTTCGGTGAGGTAGGCGCTGCCCCATTTGCGGTCCACCGTTGAGGAATAGAAACGGTAGAAGGCGCGCCAGTGGGCTTTTGTTATCTCAGAGCCGCGCAGGGTGACGAATTCGAGGCCGCAGGCATTGGCGTCGCGGCGTTCGCGTTTGATGGATTTTCTCTTGCGCGACGACATCAGGGCCAGGAAGTCGTCGAAATTGGAAAAGCCTTTGTTGTCCCAGTGGAATTGCAGGCCGATGCGGCGGAGCCAGCCGGCCTCGCCCAGGGCGTCCCATTCTTCCTCGGTGCAGAAGGTGGCGTGGACGGAGGAGAGATTCAGTTCGTCGCAGGCCTGGGCCAACGCGTGGGCCATGGCCTGGGTGGTGACGCCGCTGCCCTGGCGGGTGAGCAGGCGGGGGCCGGGGACGGGGCTGAAGGGGGCGGCGACCTGGAGTTTGGGGTAGTAGCGCCCGCCGGCGCGCTCGAACGCCTGGGCCCAGCCGTGGTCGAAGACGTATTCGCCGTAGCTGTGGCTTTTGGCGTACATGGGGGCGCAGGCGACGACCTCGTTCGCGGCGTTGCGCAGCACGGCGTGCTGGGGGAGCCAGCCAGTGCGCTTGCCCGCGGAGCCGCTGTCTTCGACGGCCTTGAGGAATTCGTGGCTGACAAAGGGGTTGTCTGCCCCGGCGCAGGCGTTCCAGTCATCGGGCGAAATCTCGGCGATCGCGCGATGCAACGTGAGGGTCAGGGTATCAGCCATACCGCGATATGTGGGGTGGGGATGGGATCAGGCAATCCGGAACATGCCCTCGACCTCGACCGCGGCGTCGAGCGGCAAGGAGGGAACACCGATGGTGGAGCGGGCGTGGCGGCCGGCATCCTCGAACACGGCCACGGCCATGTCGGACGCGCCGTTCATCACGAGGGCGTGCTGGGTGAATTCGGGCACGCAGGCGATGAAGCCGCCGAGGCGGACGACCTGCTGGACGCGGTTGAGGTCGCCGTGGCAGGCGGCGCGGAGCTGGGCGAGGAGGTTGATGAAGCAGAGCTGGGCGGCCTGGGTGCCGATATCGACCGAGACGACGTCTCCCAATTTGCCGGTGTAGGCGATCTTGCCGTCGCGCACCGGGATCTGGCCGGAGATGACGACGAGGTCGCCGGTGACGACGTAGGGGACGTAGTTGGCGAGCGGGGCCATGGGGGTGGGCAGCACGATGCCGAGTTCGGCGAGGCGGGATTCAATGCGGCCCATGGGGTGGCTCCTGTCGGCGGGGTTGGTGTTATTTGGCGACGAGCTTGAGGGTGCGGCGGCGGATGCGGGGGCCGTCGTTCTCGGGGAGGTCGAGCGGCAGGAGGGGCGCACGGTCTCGGGCGCCTTCGCCGATGGTGTCGTAGGCTTCGTCCTCCGCTTCGGGGAGGTCGACCTGGCCCAGGTAGTTGGCGGCGAGGTTGCGGAAAACGTAGTCGAGCAAGGAGGTGGCGCGGGCGACGGCGGGGTCGCCTTCCACCGGGCCCGCGGGGCCGAAGCGGGTGAAGGTGAAGGCCTCCACGTAGTCGGCGAGCTTGACGCCGTTTTGCAGGCCGAGACTGACGGCGACGGCGAAGTTGTCCATCAGGCCGCGGAAGGCGGGGCCTTCCTTGTGCAGGCCGATGAAGATCTCGCCGAGCGCGCCATCGGCGTATTCGCCGGTGCGGAGATAGAGCTTGTGGCCGCCGATGGCCGCTTTTTGGGTGTAGCCGGCGCGGCGGGCGGGGAGGGCGCGGCGGGTGTCGGCGGGTTGTGCCACGGTGGGGCGGGCGGGCATCGCGTGGATGTAGGGGGCGACTGCGTCGTGCATCGCGGCGTGGGCGGTGGAGTTGGGTTGGGCGAAGGGGGAACGGCCGGCGAGGGTGGCGGCGAGGGCTGCTTCGGCCGTCATGCCGCGGGCGGCCAGGGTGGCGCGGGCTGTGATGGTAAGGGTGCCGGTATCGGTGAGGGGCGAGAAGGCGGGGGCGATGCCGCCGGTCTCGATCCCCAGCAGGGCTTCGGCGCGGCAGGGCGCGGTGATCGCCGTGGTGGCGGCGTGGCGGAGGGGGTGGCCGGCCGGAAGCGAAGCAATGTTGGCAGTGAAGGCGTGGGGGGGGCGAGTTATGGCGTCGGCCTCGGTCAGGGCGCCGAAGCGGGATGCGAGGTGGGACGAGGCGCGGTCGGCGGCGGCGCGCAGCACGAAGGCCAAGGCCGCGGCGGCGGTGCGGGCGTCGGCGCTGTCGTAGTCGAGCGCGAGGGCGGCGATGAGGCCGGCGAGGTCGCTCATGCCGATGCACAAGGTGGCGGAGGCGGGGGACAGCAGGGCCATGGCGAGGGTGGCGGTTTCGGCGGCGCGTGCGAAGGCCTGGGTGTCGAAGCCGTGCTCGGGGTGGTGGAAGGCGGGCAGGTTCAGGATGAAGCCGGCGGATTTGAAGCCGCCGCCGCGCCAGACCGGGTCGGTGGCGGTGCCGCGGCGGGAGAGGAGGAGGGTGTGCAGTTCGGCCGCGAGGTCCGCCTCGATCCCGGCGCGTTGGGCGCGCTGTGCGATGGGGCCGATCCAGCCGGCGGCGGCGTCCTGCAGGGTGACGGGGCCCTCGCCGGGGGCAAGGGCTGCGAGGGCGTCGGCGGCGCGGTTGTCCCATGCGGCGGGGAGGATGACGCGGCGGGGGGCGGAGTCCGGATCCGGGGTGGCGAGGGCCTTGCGGGTGCGCACGCCGTGCCATGCTTTATGAAGCGGGATCTTGTTCAAGGACGGGTGCGATGTCATGGCGCGACCCTATCGACCCCGTGGCGACTCGGGAAGCGTATTTGGTGGTCTGGGCCAGCCTGGACCACAAAATCCTGTGGGTAACATGCCAAGGCGTGGAAACAGGCGGGTTGCGATGGACCGGGCGGGCGCGCCGCACTATATCAAGGGGCATGGACATCGGCACAAAGATTTTCACCTGGCTGAACGGTCGCGCAGTCGGCACGGACAGCGTCGGCAACCGTTATTTCACCGAGAAGCGGGTGCGCGAGGGTCGTCGCACGCGGCGCTGGGTGGTGTATGCCGGGGTGGCCGACGCGACGGCGGTTCCGGCGGAGTGGCATTGCTGGCTGCATTACACGACCGATGCGCCGTTGCCGGATACCGGGCGCAAGCCGTGGCAGAAGCCGCATCTGGCCAACGCGACGGGGACGGGTTCGAGCTATCGTCCGCAGGGCCATGATTACAGCGGTGGCGCGCGGGTGGCCGCCAGCGGTGATTACGAAGCGTGGACGCCGGGGAGCTGACCATGGCGGGACGCAATGTGACGGAGCTTCTGGCGGGTGCGGTTGTGCTGGCGGTGGCGGTGGGATTCCTCGGCTACGCGGTGGCCAATACCGGGCGCACCGGCTCGTCCGGGATCACGCTCAATGCGCGTTTCGAGCGGATCGACGGGATCGGGCCGGGGTCTGACGTGCGGCTGGCGGGTGTGAAGGTGGGGCGGATCACCGCCACGTCGATCGATCCGAAGACGTTTCAGGCGCAGGTGGCGTTCACCGTCGATGCGTCGATCCGGCTGCCGGCGGACAGTTCGGCGGAGATCGCGTCTGATGGGCTGTTGGGCGGCAAGGTGCTCTCGCTGGTGCCGGGGGGCGATGACAAGATCCTGGCGAACGGCGGCAGGTTGCAGATCACGCAGTCGGCCGTGAGCCTGGAGCAGCTGCTGGGCAAATTCATCTTCAGCGTGAGCGATCTGTCGTCGAACGTGGCGAAGTCGTTGAAGGAGAACCAGAAGCCGGCCGAGGCCGCCGCGCCCAAATGACGCTGTGGCCGCAGCCGGACGGGGCGCCGGTTTCGTGCCGGGAGAAGCTGCGGGTGCTGGAGGAAAACGAGGCGGAACTGGGCCAGGTGATGCGGGACGCGTTCGAGGATGCGGTGCTGATGGGCGTGGATGCGGCGGCGATGAAGCGCATTCTGGCTGAGATGGTGGGGGCGCTCGAGACGCCGTTGAAATCGTGAAGTGGGTGGTAGTGGGGCTGGCGCTGTATTGTCCGGTGGCGGCCTTGGCGCAGGCGCCTGCTGGCCCGGCTGCATCTGGCCCTGCTGCATCGAGCCCGGCGCAGGTGCCGCCGCCCTCGGGTCCGGCGCAGTTTCCCGAAACCTGGCTGCCGCGCTCCACGGTGGATTTGACCGGTCTGGACAAGATCACCACGCGTCTGACCCCGGTTTCGGGCGCCGTGGGCAAGAAGCTGACATTCGGCACGTTGGTGGTGACGGTGCGCGCGTGTGTGGTGCGCGGGGCGGATCAGCCGGCGGATCAGGCGGCCTATCTGGATGTGACGGACGCGCGCGACCCGAATTTCGCGTTTCATGGCTGGATGCTGCTGTCGTCGCCCGGCGTGTCGGTGATCGAGCACCCCGTGTATGACCTTCGCCTTGCGGCCTGTCGCGCGTGATCCATCTGGCCTGCGACACCGCGCTGTTGCTGGACCTGGATGGCACGCTGATCGATATCGCGCCGACGCCGGACAGCGTGGTGGTGCCGGCGGATCTGCCGGGCGGGTTGCTGCGGTTGCGCGAAAGGCTCGGCGGCGCGCTGGCGATCGTGACGGGGCGGCCGATCGAGACCGTCGATGCGCTGTTGCCCGGCGTGCCCTACGCGGTGGCCGGCGAGCATGGCGGCGCGATCCGTCATGCGCCGGGCGAGGCGGTGGAGCGCGCGGCGCTGGCGTTGGTGCCCGAGGCCTGGCTGGATCAGGCGCAAGACTGGGTGGCGGCGTATCCCGGGGCGTTGCTGGAGCGCAAAGCGCGTGGCTTCGTGCTGCATTTTCGCCAGGCGCCGGAGGCCGGGCCGGTTTTTCGCGCGCGACTGGAGGCCTTGATGCAAAGCTGGCCACAACATGTGGTGATGCCGGCGCTGATGGCGTGGGAGATCAAGCCCGCGGGCATTGACAAGGGCAGCGCGGTGGAGGCGCTGATGCGCCGGGCGCCGTTTGCAGGGCGCGTGCCGGTGTTCGTGGGCGACGACGTGACGGACGAGGACGGTATGGCGGTGGCCCGCGCCATGGGTGGGCTTGGCCTGCGGGTGCAGGACCATTTCACGGATGCCGCCGGCGTGCGCGCCTGGCTATTTCGGCAGCTGCTCGCGTAGCACCTTCGGCGAGACTTCATCGACGCCGCCGCGCTCGAGAACGCCGAGCTGGAACGGGCCGTAGGCCACGCGGATGAGGCGGGTGACCTGCAATCCCATATGCTGCATGACGCGGCGGATCTCGCGGTTGCGGCCTTCCTGAAGCGAGACGCTGATCCAGGAATTGTCGCCCTTGCGGCTGTCCAGCGCCGCTTCGATGCCGCGATAGCGAACGCCCTCGATGGTGAGGCCTTTCGACAGCGCCGCGAGGTCGGCGGGCTGGGGCTGGCCGAACACGCGCACGCGGTAGCGGCGGATCCAGTGGTTGCTGGGAAGCTCCAACTGCCGCGCGAGGGCGCCGTCGTTGGTGAGCAGAAGCAGGCCTTCGCTGTTCAGGTCGAGCCGTCCTACGCTCACCACGCGCGGCAGGGTGGTAGGGAGTTTTTCGAAGACGGTGGGGCGGCCTTCGGGGTCGCGATGGGTGGTCACGAGGCCGTCGGGCTTGTGGTAGCGCCACAGGCGGGTGCGGTCCGGCGCGTCGATCAGCTTGCCGGCGACGACGACGAGGTCTTCGGGCTGCACGAAGGTGGCGGGGTGGGTGATGGTGACGTTGTTGATGCGCACCTTACCCTCGGCGATCAGCTTTTCAGCGTCCCGCCGGCTGGCGACGCCGGCGCGGGCGAGCCATTTGGCGATGCGTTCGCCGCGCGGGGTGGCCCCCGGCTCGGGCTCGCCGGTATCGGTCTCGGTCTCGATTTCGGGGATCTCGGGTGTGTCATCGGTCATGCGGCGGCTCCGATCAGGGCATCGAAGATCGCGCGGTCGGCGGCGTCGATGTGGAATTCCGGGTGCCATTGCACGCCGAGGCAGAAGCGGGCGCCGGGGTCCTCGATGCCCTCGATCACGCCGTCGGGGGCGACCGCGTTCACGATGGCCTGCGGGCCGGGGGCGCGCACGGCCTGGTGATGGGAGGAGTTCACCTGCATGGTGTCGTGCCCCACGATGCGGCGCAGCCGGGTGCCGGGCAGGATGTGCACGGTGTGGCCAGGCTCGTGGCGCGGATTGGGCTGCTCGTGTTCCAGCGGGTTTTCGATGCTGTCCGGAATGTGCTGGATCAGCGTGCCGCCCAGCGCCACCGCCAGAAGCTGCTGGCCGCCGCAGATGCCGAGCACCGGCTTGCCGCGGGCCAGCGCGCCGCGCAGAAGCGCCATCTCGGCGGCGGTGCGGCCGGCCTTCAGCGTGACGGTGCCGTGGGTGGTGGCGTCTCCATACAAGGCCGGGTCGACATCGAAGGCGCCGCCGGTGATCACCAACGCGTCGATCCGGTCGAGGTAGTCTTCCGCAAGCGTGGTGTGCGGCAGCGCCACCGGAAGGCCGCCCGCGGCCACGATCGCGTCGGTGTAGTTGGCCCGCAGCGCGTACCAGGGGTACTTCGAATAGGCGGGCTTGGGGCCGGGCGGTTCAGCGTCGAGCGTGACGCCGATGAGGGGAAGATGAGAGGTCATGTGTCTTGCTAGCGCCGCAAGCCGTTTGCAGGCAAGGAATGGCACATGATCGGAATGCAGGAAGCTCTTGCCGAGGCCCGCGCCGCCGCCGCCCGGGCGGAGGTGCCGGTGGGCGCCGTGCTGCTGGGGCCGGACGGCGCCATCCTCGCGGCCGACGGCAACCGGGTGGAGGAACGACATGACGCCAGTGCGCACGCCGAAATGCTGGTGCTGCGCCGGGCGGGCGTGCTGCTGGGCACGCCGCGTCTGATCGGCTGCGAGCTGGTGGTGACGTTGGAGCCGTGTGCCATGTGCGCCGCCGCCATTGCGGGATTCCGCATCCGCCGCGTGGTGTTCGGCGCCTATGATCCCAAGGGCGGCGGCATCGAGCATGGCGCACGGGTGTTCGAGGCGCCCGGCAGCCTGCATCGACCGGAAGTGGTGGGGGGCGTGCGCGAAAGCGAGTGCGCGGCGTTGCTGCGGGATTTCTTTCAGCAGCGCCGGTGATTGCGCGGCCGGGACAATGTCTGGCAGAGTAACGAAAATAAACGGGGAAACGGGCATGTTCAAAGCGATCAGGAAAGCCGTGTTGGGAGCGGCGCTCGTGCTTACGCCGCTCTCCCTGCAGGCGCAGACCGTGCCGCAGGTCACCTCGTTGGGCGTCACACCGCCGGCTTCGACGATGTGGATCGGCAACAGCTTCTTTTATTTCAACAACGGCATCACCTCGCATATCAACAGCCTGGCGCGCGGCGCCGGCGCCGGCGGGCCGAAATTCAGCGGCACGATGGTGACGATGGGTGGTTCGGGCTTCGACTGGCACGATGTGGAATCGTATTTCCGGCCCGATGGCGTCGGCAAGTACACGTTCGACGAAAAGAACAACATCGTCTTCAACACCAATGCGAAGAAATACGACACCGCCGTGCTGATGGATTGCAGCCAGTGCCCGCTGCATCCCACGCTGGCGCCAATCTTCACGAAATACGCGAAATCGCATATCGACACGGTGCGCAGCCACGATGCGGTGCCGGTGCTGTTCATGTCCTGGGCCTATGCCGACAAACCAGAAATGACGGCGCAGCTGGCGGAGGCCTACACCAAGGCTGGAAACGACAACCACGCCATGGTGATCCCCGCCGGCCTGGCGTTCGCGCGGGCTTTGAAGGGACGGGCCGGACTTTCTCTGTATATCGCCGACAATCGCCACCCGACCTTGGCCGGCACCTACCTCGCCGCAGCCACCAGCTATGCGGCGCTGTATCGTAAATCGCCGGAGGACAACACCTACACAGCCGGTCTGGATCCGGACCTGGCCAAGTATCTTCGCGGCGTGGCCTGGGCCACCGTGCAGGATTACTACAGCGGCGCTGTCACCAACTGACACTTCAGAGCAATCACCCTCCATAGCAGGCTTCAAGCACGCATTTACATCGGCCTTATGTAGTCGTCGTTGCGCACAAGGGCCTGCAGGGCCCGCGTGCGGAACGATGACGTCAGCGTGTAGGTCTCAAGCGGCTCCTCCTCCGCCGGATTGAGGCGGAAGTAGATCTTGGGAAACCCCACGGCGCGGGTCGCGATCAGGGTCGGCTCGTCCTCTCGGATGATTTCCACGACCAGCGCCATCCCCAGGATCGGTTGCAGCCGGTAGTGGCGCAGATTGCCGCAAGGGGTCACAGGACTGTGCTCGGCGAGCGGCAGCGGTTCGGCCAGATGTCGCGTCAGCTGCTCGCCCGGCTGGAGGCGCACCGCCAACGGCACGATGCGCGCCTCGGGCGCGGTGCCCTCCGGCATCGGCGGCATGCCCTTGGACAGGCGCAGCACGCCGTCCGTACCCAGCCAGACGCTGACGAAATCAGGATCGAGCGTGACCCGCCCGGTGGTGGGGTTGGTGCCGGCCAAGGCGTCCATCACATAAACGGCCACTTTGCAGCGATTGGTGACCTTGTAGGCGAAGGTGAGCTTCCCACCCTCGCGTCCTGGCGTGCAGTCCAGAACGATGTCTTCGTCGGGCGCGTCCGACAGGGGGCCCGACACGGCGTCCGACATCGTCAGTCCGGCCGTGGGTAGGACGCGTTGCGGATCATCAGATGGAGGCCATGGGCGCGAAAGTCGCAGGCGAGACGCCGCATCAGCGGCAGCGTTCCACGTACGCCCACGTCGAACATGCCTTTTGCATACGGCACGGCCTCGGCCACGAAGGCCGGATCGGGCTCCGGCAACACGTCCACCAGCAGGCGCACGCCTTCGATTTCGGTCATGCTGTAGTCGCGCAAATTGCCGATCCCGTAATAGGGGCTGTGTTCGGCCAGCGGCATCGGCAGAACCAGTTTGCGGGCGATCACGGCGCCGGGCGCGAGCCTGACCATCAGCGGCATAACCCGGCCGAGGGTGGTGCGGTCCGTGGGCCATGGGGCCACCCCCTTCAGCACGTGGGCGTAACCCTCGCCGCCACGCCAGATGGTGACGCCGTTCGGGTCGGCCTCGGCGGTGCGCGCCTTCATGTCCAGTCGCGTCTCGGCGTCGCTCACATACGCGGGGGCCCGGCCGTCGTTCTTGACGGTGTAGGCGAACACGATGGTGTCGCCTTGCTTTTCGGGCGTGCAGGTCAGGGTGATGCTGTCGCGGGTCGACGTGGTGGTGCCCATGTGTCGCTCCTGTGCCACGGCTTCAAAGCCCGTTGTAGCTATGATCGTGGCGATGACTGTCAGCAGGCTGGCCAGGCCACGCCCCACGTTCGTCGCGGTAGTCGTTCTCGTTCTGGATCGTGTTGAACTCTTCATTGTTGTCATACCCATCGGTTCTGGGCGTGTTGTCCACGGTGCCCTGGGACGCGTGGTCGGAATGCGTCATCTCGTGGAACAACGCCACGTCGCTGGGGGCGTTGCTGTGGGTGCCGGGGGCCGGGAAATCGGAGGGGTTGTATTGCACGGTGGAGCCGGTGCCCGTGCCGTTGCTGGAATTGGCGGGGTTGGCATAGACCGTCTGCGTGTCGAGAAGGGTGGAGCCGGCCGGCCGTGGCTCGATGACCACGGGCTGGCCGCTGCGGCCGAGGTTGCCGATGACGCTGTGACCGGATGGCGTGTCGTTCATGCGCGCCAGATCCTGCGCCACGGCATCGACATAGGCGGGATCGGTGCTGTTGATGACGATCCCCGGCGCGGCCTGGATCGTGTTGTTCGGCAGCCGCGTCATCACCAGGCCATGATGCGCGTTTGCGGTGTGATGCCCACGGGGGCCGCCCTTGCCGCGCGGCTGGATCGCCAGCCAGTTCGGCGGCTCGCCGGGGTCGGCCTTGCCGGCGCCGGCCACGTCGGTGATATCCGCATCCGAGGTCGAGCCGGGCGAGCCGCCGGAATTGATCTGCACCATCGCGCCCTTGATGAACACGCCGGCCGGGTCCACCACCACGAAGCTGCCGCCCACCTTGAGCGTGATCTTCTGGCTCGCCTCGATCACCACCTCTTGGGCGTTGATCTTGGCGGCCGAGCCGATGATGGCGGTCCAGTTGGCGGCAAAGGCGAAGGTGGCGTCGCCGGTGATGCTGAACTGGCCGACGCCGCCCACCTTTTCGTAGCGGGGCCCGGTGACGGCCAGGTCGTATTCGCCGCCGGTGCTCATGAAGAAGCTGCCGCCACCCTTGCCGGTGTCGGGGTCCGTGCCGCCCACGGCCAGGGAGCGGTTGCCGTGCACCGTCTCGTGGTAGTCGGAAAAGCTGGTCACATCCATGCGCCCCTGCGAGCGCAGCACGATCTGTTCCTTGTGCCACTCGTCGTCGAACCGCAGCATGTGAAAGCGCGACGGGCCGTCCTGCGGGCGCGGCGTGGAGGCGGTCTTGAGGCCGGAGCGGCGCTGCGTGGTCTGCACCACCGCGCTTTCGGGGCGCATCGGGCCTGGGGGCAGCGGCGCCGGCGGGCCGCTTGCGGGATCGAACGGCTGCTGGCTGCCGGGGTTGTAGAGCCTGCCGGTGATGATCGGCCGGTCGGGGTCGCCGTCCAGGAAGCTCACGATCACCTCCTGGCCCACGCGGGGCGGAAACTGCATGCCCCATTTGCCGCCGGCCCACCCCTCGGACACGCGCAGCCAGCCGGTGTTGGCGGGCCCGCCATCGGGATTGGCGTCGCGGTCCCAGATGAACTGCACCTTCACGCGGCCGAACTGGTCGGTGTGGATGTCGGAGCTGCCGGGCTTTTCCGCCCCGGTCGAGCCCATCACGATGGCGGTGTGCGGCCCATGCGCGCGCGGCTTCGGCGTGAGGCGCGGCGGACGGAAAACGGCCTCCTTGGGGATGGCGATGAAGCGGTTGGAATACGCGGATTTCTTTTCGAAAAGATGGGTGAAGAACGACATGATCGGCGCCGTCACCAACGACAGCACGCCCGACAGCCCGCCGGTCAGCACCGAGCTCGCGGTGGCCTTCAGCACGTCCGCCAGCTTCTGGCTCATCACGTTGGACGCGTTGTCCTTGGCGGTGCCCAGCGCCCCCAGCCCCAGCGTCTTGGCGTTGTCCGTGCTCCAAAGCCCGGTGACGGAGCCCGCCAGCACCTCCGTCAGCTTTCCGCTGTCGTAGCTTTTCTCCAGCGCCGTGAACTGCATCGACGTCACGAGATAGGTCTTGTTGGCTTCCTCGGGGAAGTCGGTATGGCTCTTGATGAAGAACCGCAGGCCCGGCGCGCAGACGGGGATCTGGCTGGAGCCGGTCACGGCATGGATCTGGCTTTCCTCCTCCTGCATGCGGATGGTGGTGAAGCGCTTGATGTCGTTCGTGATCTCGATGTGCTGCGGGAAGTTGAACCGCGTGTGGGGATTGTTCGCGGGGATGGCGACATTGGTCTTCATCTTGCCTTTCGGCGGGTCGGCCGGCTTGGAGAAGTTGAAATCACCCAGCTCCCACGCGCCGGTGCGGTGGTCGAACCCATGTTCCCAGTCGTAGAACGTGGCCTCGTCGTGATCATGGCCCACGCCGATCCTGAACGGGGTCATGTTGTCGAAATGCGTGGGCTGGTCGCCCACCACCAGCACCGATCCGGTGTCCTTGTGGTCGAACCAGTAGAAGATGCCGTTTTCTTCCATCAGGCGGGAGACGAAGGCGAAGGCGGTCTCGCCGAACTGCACGCAATATTCCATGCGCGGATAATCGGCGGCGGACGCGCGCATCTGCACGAGGTTGAGGCCGAAATCCTTGAACACGGCGGACAGCACGTCCACCACCGTCATGTCCTGGAAGATGCGGTAATCCGTCGAGAATTCCAGCAACGACAGGAACGGCACGATCTCGGCGCGATACACCCGGAACTTCTTGCCGCGCAGACCGGCCGCCTGGAAGCTGCGCACGAAGCCGTCCCGCGCGGCGAAGGTGTCGGTGTCCTTCAGGCGCACGCCGATGCCGGCATTGGCGCCGATCATCCGGGCCGGGTCGATCTGCAGCTCCGGATCCTGGCAAAGCAGCTCCACCCGGTAGCTGTAAGGCCTGGACAGCGCCTCCTGGCCGGTGATGGCCAGCAGCAGCAGGGTGTCCTTGTCCAACCCCGCCGAAAAATCGATCTGCAGCGTGCGCTCGTCCTGCGTGAAACGATCGGTCATGGGTCAGGGCACCTGGGTTGCGGTCTGGCCGGGATCGGTGATCGAGATCACGCCGCCCCACAGGCATGCGCATTTGGACGTGTTGTTCAGAACCACCTGCTGCGTGTCCATGGCGGTGACGGCGCCGGGGGCCCAGGGCGTGGTGGTGTTGGGCAAGCACGGCACCTGCGTCAGCACGCCTGCCGCGGCGGCGGTGGCGGCGGCCACCTGCGGGTTGGTGGGTGTCTTGCACAATCCGAACGTGGGGATGTTCAGCATCGGCGCGTGGTCCATGATCGTGGCGGCCGGCTGGTTGGCCACGTTGACCATACGGGCCGGCAAGACGACCAGCGACGCGGGGGCGCTGCCGAACGGGCAGGTCATCTTCGCCCCGTTAACGACCCACAACGCCATTTCGCCAGTCCTCCCGGTCCATCGGATCAAGAAACGATATGCTTGCGGCGGCGTCTCCAAGGGCGCCGGCCCGCCCGATCTTGAGATCACCTCTTGAGATCACGTCGTTAGATCACGGGCGCCCCCGCCATGGCCAACGCCAACGTCAAGGCGCCACATCAACTGTTCCGCGAGGATCGCCCGCGGGCGTCAGGCGAAGCGCACGATGCGCCCGGACGGCGCCCCCAGCACCTCGTCGTCGCGCATCACCACGTGGCCGCGCACGATGGTGGCGATGGGCCAGCCGGTGACGGACATCCCGTCGAACGGGGTCCAGCCGCAGGGGGCGGCGATCCAGTCGTTGGTGATGGTGCGGGTGGCCTTGAGGTCCACCAGGGTGAAATCGGCGTCGTAGCCGGCCACCAGGCGGCCTTTGTTGAGCGCGCCATACACGCGGGCGGGGCCGGCGGACATCAGATCCACCATGCGTGCCAGCGACAGCCGCCCGGCGTTGACGTGGTCGAGCATGATCGGCACCAGCGTCTGCACGCCGGTCAGGCCCGCCGGCACCTCGGGCCAGGGTTTCAGCTTGGCGGCGTGGGCGTGCGGCGCGTGGTCGGAGCCGATCGTGTCCACCCGGCCGTCGGCGACGGCGGCCCAGGCGGCGTCCATATGGCGCTGGTCGCGAATGGGCGGGTTCATCACGCCGAAGCCGCCGAGCCGGTCGTAGCAGTCCGGTCCCACCTGCGTGAGGTGGTTGACGAGCATTTCGGTGGTGGCGATGTCGCGGTAGTCGGCGAGGTATTCGAGCTCCTCCTGCGTCGACACGTGCAGGATATGGGCGGGCCGGCCGGTGGCGCGGGCCAGCGCCATCAGCCGGCGGGTGCCGAGGAAGGCGCATTCCACGTCGCGCCATTCGGCGTGGCAGCGATACGGGTCGCCCGATTTATACATGGGCTTGCGGGCCTGCAGGCGGTATTCGTCCTCGGAATGATACGCGATGCGGCGCTTTCCCGCGCGCATGATGCGTTCGAGGTTCACGTCGTCCTCCACCATCAGATCGCCGGTGGACGACCCCGCGAAAATCTTGATGGCGCACACGCCGGGCTCGACCTCGAGCGCGGCCAGGTCGTCGATATTGGTTTTCGTGCCGCCGACATACAGGCCCATGTCGCACCACGCGACGCTTTGCACATAGTCGCGCTTCCAGGCGAGGCGCTGGGTGTCGGTGATGGACGGGGTGGTGTTCGGCATGTCGAACACCGCCGTGAGACCGCCGAGCACGGCGCCCCTGGTTCCGGTGGGGATGCTTTCCACCGCGGCGTCACCGGGGTCGCGCAGATGCACATGCGGGTCGATCAGCCCGGGCAGCACGTGCAGGCCCTGGGCGTTCACGATTTCGGTGGCGGTGGCGGCGGGGGGCGTGCCGATGGCAGCGATGCGGCCGTGGCGCACGCCGATATCGGCTGCGACCTCGCCCCAGGGCAGAACCGCGATGCCGCCCCGGATGATGAGATCGAAATGGGCGGTCATGCTCGTGGTCCTCGTCTGGTTGCGCGATCGGCGCTCAATCTTGCATGCCGCCTCGCATGCGGCCATCTCTGGATGACGCCGGGTCTGGTGATGGAGGAGCGGGCATGATCGTGCGACTGACGGATCGCGGCGTGGTGGAGGTGACCGGCGAGGATCGCGTGGCGTTCCTGCAGGGCCTACTGTCCAACGACGTGGCCGCCGCCGCCCCCGGCCTTGCCGTCTGGGCGGCGCTGCTGACGCCGCAGGGCAAGTGGCTGGCGGATTTCTTCATCCTGTCGGACGGCGCGCGGCTGCTGTTCGACTGCGAGGCGGCGCAGGTGGCGTTGCTGATCAAAACGCTCGGCCGCTACCGGTTGCGCTCCAAGGTGGCGCTGCGCGATGCGTCGGCGGAGCTTGCGGTGCATGTGGCGTGGGGCGAGGCGCCCCCCATGGAGGCAACGCCTACGGAGGCGATCACGGCGGCGGACCCGCGCTTGCCGGAAGCGGGCTGGCGGGTGCTGTCCAACGCTGTGATCGCCGACACCGCCACCGAGGCGGCGTGGCACGCGCACCGGATCGCCTGCGGTCTGCCCGACGGCTCGCGCGATCTCGAGTCGGATAAGACCGTTCTGCTGGAAGCGGGGTTCGACGAGCTGCACGGCGTGTCATGGAGCAAGGGCTGCTACATGGGTCAGGAATTGACGGCGCGCACGAAATACCGCGGGCTACTGAAGCGGCGGCTGGTGCCGGTGCGGGTGGCAGGCGCGATGCCGGCGCCGGGCACGCCCATCCTGCGCGACGGGGTGGAAATCGGCACGCTGCGGTCCGGCGCCGGCGACATGGCGATGGCGCTGCTGCGGCTGGACGCGATGCAGAGCGATTCCTTGCAGTGCGGCACGGCGACGTTGGCGCCCACGCCGCCATTCTGGATGGCGTGAGGCCACGGTATTCGCCTGACCGTCAGCGTGTCGCGTCGATCTCGGCGCAGCCTGGCGTGGCGAACAGCGCGCCGAGGCCGCAGGCGGAATTGAACATCTTGCCCCCCTCATGGGCGATGCCGGGCACGTCGATGATCGTATGGCGCAGGCCGGCGCCGTCGCGCTGGTGCAGCATGGTGAAATAATTGTGCCCGCGCGCGAAACGCTGCGGCCCCTGGGTCTCGCCCGCGCAGGATTTGTCGAGCACGGGATGGTTGGGGTCGGTATCCGCCATGCCCATCAAATAGGTGACGTGGCGGGCGACATAGCGGGCCTCCAGCGCCTGCGGTGGGTGTTTCACGTAGGGCGGCACGTCGGCGGAGAACCCGTAGCGCCACGTATCTGCCTTCGCGCACGCTGCGTTCGGCCGGGGCCGGTCGGCGGTGAAATACAGGTAGGATGACGGGTCGGAGACGACGTATTCGGTGGCGATGCCGGATTTCGCCAGCGCCGCCTCGCCCTCGCCCACCACGGCGTAGCGCTGCACGATCTGCCCGCCGGCGGAGAAGCCGGCGATGACGACGGTTTTCAGGGCGGGGAACAACGTGCGATCGGCGAGCCGCGCCAGCAACGCGTCCACCGCATCGAAGCCGCTGAGCGGCGCCGGGGTGCTCGCGGGCTCGCCGCCGGCCCAGGCATCCACCGGCCAGCCCAGCGTGTTGGCGGGCAGGTTGTGGGCGGGAATATCAACCGTCGCCAGGAATTGCGGCGCGATCACCACGGACGACGCGCCCGCCGGGCCGGCGGCGGCGCGCGCGGAAAGGCCTGCCTCGTAGTAGCTGTCGGCGTTGCGCAGCAGGCCGTGGAAGATCAGCACCGCGCGCGTGACACCTGGCTGCGGCCTGCCGAGATCGGCGGAGGCGAACACCGGGAATGCGGCGGTGCCGCCGGCATACGGCACATCCAGCAAGGTCGGCGCCACCGCCTTGACCGGTTGGCTGTAACGCGACGGAAGCTGCGCGGCGGCGGGCCGGGCATCGATGACAATGGCAGAGATGAGAAGGGCGGCGAGTAGGACGATGCGGCGCATGCGATCAGACTCCGAGGGGTGGTCAGGCGGCGGGGCGCAGCGCCACGGTGGCAGCAAGGCTCTCGCGGATAAACCCCACCAGCGGGTCCACCAGCGCCATGCGCCCTTCGGAGTCGCCGAAGATCGCCATCACGGCGGTGCCGAGATCGGGCAGGCCGGTGGCCTCGCGCAGGCCCGGGGGCAGGGAGGAGCGGCCGAGCACGCTCACGCCCAGCCCGGCCTCCGCGGCGGCGATCACGCCGAGCAGGCTGGCCGAGGTGTAGACGATCTCATGCGCGATGTTGGCGCGCGCCAGGGTGGCCAGGGCGCGATCGCGGAACATGCAGCCCGGCGGCAGCATCGCCAGGGGGAGCGGGTGCTGGCGGGGGGCGTGGCGGGGGGCGGGTGCATCGCTTGCGAGATCGCGCGCGAAAGCAGCGTCCCGCGCCGTGACCCAGGCCAGCGTCTCGGTCCAGATCGGGGTGCCCGTCGTCTCGCCCTCGCGGCGCTTGCCGATCACGAGATCGAGCTGGCCGCGCTCGCAGGCGGCGCGCAACTCATGGCTGCGGCCGACCTCCACTTCCAGCCGCACGTCGGGATAGGTGCGGGCGAACCGCGACAGGATGGGTGCGAGGTGCTGCGGCACGAAATGGTCCGCCACGCCCAACCGCAGATGGCCGCGAACGGGCGGTGCTATCATGCGGCGAACCGCTTCGTCGTTCAGGCTGAGCAGGCGGCGGGCATAGACCAGCAGCACCTCGCCATCGGCGGTCAGGGACAGGCGGCGGCTGGTGCGCTCGAACACGCGGCGGCCGATCACGTCTTCGAGCCGCTTCACCTTCAGGCTGATCGCCGACTGCGTGAGCCCCAGCGCGAGCCCGGCGGACGTGAAGCCTGACTGTTCGGCCACGGTGACGAAACAGCGGAGCAGATCGATGTCGAGATCGGGGTAACGCATCACACGGCACCGGGACGAACGGCGCCCGCCCTGCAACCGGGCAGGGGGGCGCCGCCCATCGTCACATCACGCGTTGTCGACGTCCGAGCCGCCCGACGTGTCGGACCACCCGCTGTCGGTGTTGCTCGCATCCTGCCACCCGCTGTCCTGCGCCGGGGCGGCGGCGTCTTGCCAGCCGGTGTCCTGCACGGGGGCGGCGGCGTTCTGCCAGCCGGTATCGGCCGGTTGGGCCCAGGCATCCTGTGCCGGATACCCCTTTGCCTCGCCGCCCTGGTCCATCGGATCGGCGCCGCCAGCGGCGGGCGTGGCCCAGGGGGCGGCTTCACCGGCCAGGTTGGCCTGGCCGAAATTGCTGAGATTTCCGCCGCTGCCGGCACCGCCGCTGCCGCCGCCACCGAACGAGGCGGCCTGGCTGTCGTGATGGCCCGAGAACAGGCCGCTCAACGCGTTGGCCGCCATCATGCCGCCGGCCACACCGGCAGCCGTGGTCAGCGCCGAGCCCAGAAAGCCGGAGCCCGAGCGTTGGAACATGCCGGGCTGATAGCCGGGCGCGTATTGTGGCGGTGGCGGCGCGTAGCCCTGCTGCTGGTAGGGCTGCTGCTGAGGTGCGAACTGTTGGGGCGCAGGTTGCGGGGCAGGCTGGCCCCCGCCGAACATGCCACCGAACAGGCCGCGTGACGGTGCTGGCTGCGGCTGAGCCTGGGGCTGCGCCTGCTGGCCCCAGGGCGAAGGGGCGGCCGTGGCGGGTGCCGCGGCCTGCTGGCTCTGCGTCTGCTGCTGCATTTGCTGCTGCATCTGGGCGATCTGCGCCTGAAGCTGCGTGATCTGATTGGCCGCCGCCGCCACCGCGTGCTCCTGAACGAAGGCCAGCTGGGTGACGCGGTAGCGTGATTCCGGGTAGCGAGTGAACAGGTCGCTCAACAGCCGGTCGGCCTCGGCATCCACCGGCGGCAGCGGCGGTGTGCCGGTGGAGGGCACAGAGCCGGGCACGGAGCCGGCAAATCCGCTCGCTGCGACCGGTTGACCGCCCACGCGCTCGATGAACTTTGTGATGAGATCGCGTTCCTCGTTGGTCATTTTGCTTCCCCAAGGGGTGTTGTGACGAGCAGGATGTGGCGCTGGCGGCGGCCCGGTTCAAGCCAGCTCGGGCACGGCCCACGCTATCACCGAACGGCGCTCCGTCACCACCATCAACGCGCGCCGGCGGCGGCACGCCTTGTTGGCTTCGGCCCCGCCCCGTATGGTGCCATGGATCCAACCGTCGAGCATGACACCGCGATGAGCGCCACCGGCACACCGAGCTTCGGCAAACCGAGCTTTCAGGATCTGATCCTGCGTCTGCACGCGTTCTGGGCGGCGCAGGGCTGTGTGATCCTGCAGCCGTATGACGTGGAGATGGGCGCCGGCACGTTCCACCCCGCCACCACCTTGCGCGCCCTCGGCCCCCGGCCCTGGGCTGCCGCCTACGTGCAGCCCTCGCGCCGCCCCAGCGATGGGCGGTATGGCGAGAACCCGAACCGGTTGCAGCATTATTACCAATATCAGGTGATCATGAAGCCCAGCCCGGCGGACGCGCAGGCGCTGCTGCTGGACAGCTACCGCGCCATCGGGCTGGACCCGCTGCTGCATGATTTCCGTTTTGTGGAAGACGACTGGGAAAGCCCCACCTTGGGCGCCTGGGGCCTGGGCTGGGAGATCTGGTGCGACGGCATGGAGGTGGGGCAGTTCACCTATTTCCAGCAGGTGGGCGGCATCGCCACCGTGTTACCCAGCTTCGAGATGACCTACGGGCTGGAGCGCCTGGCGATGTATGTGCAGAACGTGGAGCGGGTGTATGATCTCGACTTCAACGGGCGCGGCGTGACCTACGGCGATATTTTTCTCCGGGCCGAGCGTGAATATTCCGCCCATAATTTTGAGCACGCCAACGTGGAGCGCCTCACGCGGCACTTCGCCGATGCCGAATTGGAGTGCGCCGCGTTGCTGGCGGAAAAACTCGCCCTGCCGGCCTACGACCAATGCATCAAGGCCAGCCATCTGTTCAACCTGCTCGACGCCCGCGGCGTGATCTCGACCGCCGAACGCGCCGGCTACATCGCCCGTGTCAGAACCCTCGCGAAGGGCTGCTGCGAGGCGTGGCTCGACAAAGAGCTGGCCAGTGCTGCGTGACTTCAAGCCGGCCTTGGCCTATGTTCTACCATAGAAGCGAAATTTTCTACCGTCGGGGTCCGCCATGGGCACACAACTGAATATCAAAAGCGACGACGCCTATCGCCTCGCATCCAAGCTATCCGAACTCACCGGCGAAAGCCTGACCTCCGCCGTGACAACGGCGCTGAAGGAACGACTTGAACGCGTGCAGCAACGCGAGGACATCGAGGCCCGCCTGGCCCGCATTCGCGAGATCACCGCCGATATCCGCGCGAACATGCAGCGCCCGCTGCCCACGTCCAACCACGACTGGATGTACGACGACGAGACGGGATTGCCGATCTGATGCGTCGCTCGTGAGTGTGGCTCCCTGATGATCGTCGACAGCTCAGCGCTGGTGGCCGTTATTCTGCAGGAAGATGATGAAAGCGTGTTCGCTCACGCGATGTTGCAGGAAACCTCGGTCAAGATGTCGGCGGCGAACTGGCTGGAAGCCGCCATGATCATCGACAGCCGCAAGCTGCCGGCCGGGCGTATCCGCTTTGCCGACGTGGTGGCCGATTTCCGTATCGAAATCGTGCCGGTCACCGCCGCAATCGCCGAGCGAGCCCGCCGCGCACACAACGAGTTTGGTCGCGGCAACCATCCCGCCCGCCTCAACTACGGCGATTGCTTCGCCTACGCCACCGCCGCCGTCACCGGCGAGCCCTTGCTCTACAAAGGTCGCGACTTCTCGCAGACCGACATCGAACCTGCGCTGAAGGACTGAAATGCCCGCGTTTTTTCTGGAGTTGTTCAGCGAGGAAATCCCCGCGCGCATGCAGGCGCGGGCGGCGGAAAATCTCGCCCGCCTGATTGCCGAGGCACTCGCGCCCCTGGCCCCGCGCGACATCCAAACCTTCAGCGGCCCCCGCCGCCTCGCTGTCTTAGCTGAGATCGACACCGGCGTGGCCGAAAGCCGCGTCGTCGAGCGTGGTCCGCGCGTGAGCGCCCCCGAGCAGGCGCTGGCCGGCTTCCTGCGCAAGCACGGCGCCACGAAAGAACAGCTTGCGCAGGACGGCGATAATTGGGTGTTCGAACGTGTGGTGCCCGGCGCCGCCGCGCCCGAGACCATCGCCCGCGCGATGCCCGGCCTGATCCGCCGCTTCCCCTGGCCCAAATCCATGCGCTGGGGCGGCACCTCCACGCTCACCTGGGTGCGCCCGTTGCGCCGCATCACCTGTCTGTTCGACGGCGCCGTGGTGCCGTTCAACCTCGTCGATGGCGTCGATGACGGCCACGGCCTCACCTCGTCCAACCAGAGCGAGGGCCATCGCTTCCTCTCGCCCGGCGCCTTCACCGTCACGTCGGCCACGCAATGGGGCTGCGAGCTCCGCGCCCGGCACGTGATCGTGGACGCCGCCGAGCGCCGCGCCATCGTGGCGGACGGTGTGGTCAGGCTCGCCGCCGAACAGAACTGCACCATCGCCGACGATCCCGGGCTGCTCGACGAGGTCGCCGGCCTCGTGGAATGGCCGGTGCCGCTGCTGGGCCGCATCGGGGCAGAGTTCATGGACCTGCCGCCCGAGGTGATGCAGGTCTCGATGCGCGTGAACCAGCGCTATTTCGCGCTGCGCCACGTCGATGGCACCGCCGCGCCGTATTTTGCCTTTGCCGCCAACATCGCGGCCACGGACGGCGGTGCGGCCATCATCGCCGGCAACGAGCGCGTGCTGCGGGCGCGTTTTTCGGACGCGCGGCATTTCTGGGATCTGGACCGTTCGCGCAGGCTCGACAGCCGCGTTGCGGCCCTGGACGCGATCAAGTTTCACGCCAAAATCGGATCGCAGGGTGAGCGCGTAGCCCGGATCGTGACGTTGGCCGGTGTGATCGCCCCGTTGCTCCAAGCCGATCCAGCCCTGGCCCAGCGTGCCGCATTGCTCGCCAAAGCCGACCTCACGACCGGCATGGTGGGAGAATTTCCCGAATTGCAGGGCGTCATCGGCGGATACTACGCCCGCCATGACGGCGAGGACCCCGCGGTGGCAGAGGCCATCAGGGATCATTACGCCCCGAAAGGGCAGGGCGACGCGGTGCCGAACGCGCCGGTCGCGATGGCCGTGGCACTGGCGGACAAGCTCGACACGCTGCGCGCCTTTTTCGCGGCAGGCGAGGCGCCGACCGGCTCCGGCGACCCGTATGCGCTGCGCCGCGCGGCCTTGGGGGTGATCCGCATCATCCGCGAAAATCGGCTGCGGTTGTCGCTCAACCACGTGCTCACCGCCGGGATGGGCGCGCCTGACGAGACACCCCTCCTCGACTTCATCGCCGAGCGGCTTCGCGTCATGCTGCGCGCCGAAGGGGCACGGCACGACGTTCTCGCGGCTATTCTGGGGGTCGCGTTCGACGACGACATCACCCGCCTGCTCGCCCGAACCGAAGCGCTTGCCGCCATGCTGGTCACCGACGATGGCGTGAACCTGCTCGCCGCCGCGAAGCGCGCCGCCAACATCCTGCGGATCGAGGAAAAGAAGGACGGACCGCATGATGGCGCGCCCGATCCGGCGCTGTTCGCGATACCAGAGGAACAATTGCTCGCCCAGCGTCTCGACAGCGTCATGCCCGCCGTGCAACAGGCGCAGCATCACGAGCATTTCACGCAGGCCATGTCCGAACTCGCCACCCTCCGCGCACCGCTGGACGCTTTCTTCGCGGTGGTGACGGTGAACGACGCCCATCCGGATCTGCGTGCGAACAGACTGCGCCTTCTCTCCCGCGTGCGCGCCGCCATGTCGCTGGCGGCGGATTTCTCCAAGATCGACGGCTAAGGAAAAAACCATGTCCAAATGGGTGTACAGCTTCGGTGCCGGCCATAACGAAGGTCGGGCAGACATGCGCAACCTGCTGGGCGGCAAGGGGGCCAATCTGGCCGAGATGGCCTCGATCGGGTTGCCGGTGCCGCCCGGCTTCACCATCACCACAGATGTATGCACCGCCTATTACGACAACGGGGAAAACTATCCGGCCGACCTCAAGGGCCAGGTCGACGCCGCGCTCAAGCTGATCGAAGGCGCGGTGAGCCTCGAATTCGGCAACGCGCAGAAGCCGCTCCTGGTGTCGGTGCGCTCCGGCGCGCGGGTGTCGATGCCGGGCATGATGGACACCGTGCTGAACCTGGGCCTCAACGACGAGACGGTGCTGGGCCTGGCGAAAGCCTCCGGCGATGAGCGGTTCGCCTGGGACAGCTTCCGTCGTTTCATCCAGATGTATGGCTCGGTGGTGCTGGGCGTGGATCATCACCGGTTCGAGGAGATCATCGAGACCGCCAAGCACGACGCCGGCGTGGTGGAGGATACCGGCCTCACCGCCGCGCATTGGCAGCAGGTGGTGGAGGGCTACAAGGACATGGTGGCCGAAGCCACCGGCAAGCCGTTCCCGATGGACCCGCATGAGCAGCTCTGGGGCGCCATCACCGCGGTGTTCGGCAGCTGGATGAACCCGCGCGCCAACACCTATCGCCGGCTGCACGACATTCCCGCCAGCTGGGGCACGGCTGTGAACGTGCAGGCGATGGTGTTCGGCAACATGGGCGCCGATTGCGCCACCGGCGTGTGCTTCACGCGCGACCCCTCCACGGGCGAGAACATCTTCTACGGCGAGTATCTGGTGAACGCGCAGGGCGAGGACGTGGTGGCCGGCATACGCACGCCGCAGCCGATGGCGAGCCTGCGCGCCAAGCCGGGCGAGACGCCGATGGAAGTGGCGATGCCCAAGGCCTACAACGAGTTGCTGGCGGTGCGTGACACGCTGGAGCGTCACTACACCGACATGCAGGACATCGAATTCACCGTCCAGCAGAACAAGCTGTACATGCTCCAGACCCGCAGCGGCAAACGCACGGCGGCGGCCTCCCTGCGTATCGCGGTGGAGATGGCCAACGAGGGGCTGATCGACCGCAACGAGGCGATCAAGCGCGTCAACCCTGCTTCGCTCGACCAGTTGCTGCACCCGATGCTGGACCCCAAGGCCCCGCGCACCCTGATCTCCAAGGGGCTTCCGGCGTCGCCGGGGGCTGCCTGCGGCGTGGTGGTGTTCTCCGCCGATGAAGCCGAACTGCGCGCGGCCAAGGGCGAGGCGGTGATCCTGGTGCGGATCGAGACGTCGCCGGAAGACATTCATGGCATGCATGCCGCCAAGGGCATCCTGACCACACGCGGCGGCATGACCAGCCACGCGGCGGTGGTGGCGCGCGGCATGGGCCGGCCCTGCGTGTCCGGCGCCGGTGGTATCAACGTCGATTACGGCGCCCAGACGCTGCGCGCCGGCGGGCACCTGGTGCGCGGCGGCGACGTGGTGACGCTGGACGGCGCCACCGGCGAGGTGTTCCTCGGCACGGTGGCCATGGTAGAGCCGAAACTGGCCGGCGAGTTCGCCACGCTGATGGGCTGGGCCGATGCGGTGCGCCGCCTGAAGGTGCGCACCAACGCCGAAACCCCGCTCGATGCCGAGACCGCCCGCAAGTTCGGCGCCGAGGGGATCGGCCTGTGCCGGACCGAGCACATGTTCTTCGACCCCGCCCGCATCGGCGCGGTGCGCCAGATGATCATGGCGCATGACGAAGCCGGGCGCCGCGCGGCCTTGGCCATCCTGCTGCCGTTCCAGCGCCAGGATTTCCTGGACCTGTTCCGCATCATGGCGGGCCTGCCCGTGACCATCCGCCTGCTCGACCCGCCGCTGCACGAATTCCTGCCGCACGCCGATGCCGAGCTGCAGGAGGTGGCGACCGCCATGGGCACGGACCTTGCCGCCATGCATCGCCGTATGGACGAGCTGGCCGAGAGCAACCCCATGCTGGGCCATCGCGGCTGCCGTCTCGGCATCACCTATCCCGAGATCTACGAGATGCAGGCGCGTGCCATCTTTGAGGGCGCCATCGCGGTGGCCAAGGAGTTGGGAGCCGCACCGGTGCCCGAGATCATGATCCCACTGGTGGGCATGAAGCGCGAGTTGGAGATCACCCGCGCGCTGGTGGACAAGGTGGCAGCCGAGGTGTTCGCCGAGACCGGCATGACCATCGAATACATCGTGGGCACCATGATCGAGCTGCCGCGCGCGGCGATCACCGCCGACAAGATCGCCGAGGTCGCCGATTTCTTCAGCTTCGGCACCAACGACCTGACGCAGACCGTGTTCGGCCTGTCACGCGATGACGCCGGCAAGTTCCTGCCGCATTACGTGGAGGCCGGGATCGTGGCGAAAGACCCCTTCGTGTCGCTGGACATCGAGGGCGTGGGCGCCATGATCGAGCTGGCCGCCGAGCGGGGCCGCAAGACCAAGACCGCGCTGAAGATGGGGATCTGCGGCGAGCATGGCGGCGACCCGACGTCGATCTCGTTCTGCGAGAAGATCGGGCTCGATTACGTTTCCTGCTCGCCCTATCGCGTGCCGGTGGCCCGGCTTGCCGCGGCACAGGCGGCCTTGGGCGTGGGGGTGGATCGCACGGCCTGATAAGCCGGTGCCAGAGCCGGGTGCGAAGGGTATCGCCCGGCTCTGGACACCTGCCTTTGGCCGTCGCAGTCTGATTCCCAGAAGCCCGTCGAACGGGCCGGCACGGGCGGGGACACGGCATGAAGCATCTTGGGCATATTCTGGCGGCGTTTGTCTGCGTGGCGCCTGTGTGCATGGCGCCCGTGGCGGCGCAGGCGCAGATCTCCGACGACGTCGTGAAAATCGGCATTCTCACCGACATGTCCAGCGTCTATGCCGATACCACGGGCATGGGCTCGGTGGTGGCCGCGCAGATGGCGGCCGAGGACATGGGCGGGTCTGTTGGCGGCAAGCCCATCGTGGTGGTGTATGCCGATCACCAGAACAAGCCCGATATCGGTGCTGCCGTGGTGCGCCAATGGATCGACACCGACAAGGTGGACATGGTCGGCGACGTGCCGACGTCGTCCGTGGCGCTGGCGGTGCAGCAGATCGTGCGCGAGCGCAACAAGGTGTTCCTGATGTCGGGCGCGGGCAGCTCGGATCTCACGGGCAAGGCCTGCTCGCCCAACGGCATCCACTGGACCTACGACACCTATTCGCAATCCAACGTCGCGGCGCGCGCGGTGGTGGCGAGCGGTGGTAAATCCTGGTATTTCGTGACCGCCGACTACGCGTTCGGCCAGGCGCTGGAGCGCGATGCCTCCGCTTTGGTCACGGGGCTGGGCGGCAAGGTGCTGGGGTCGGTGAAGCATCCGCTGAACACGCCCGATTTTTCAAGCTTCCTGCTGCAGGCGCAAGGCTCCGGCGCCCAGGTGATCGGGTTGGCGAACGCGGGCGGTGATGCCAGCAACGCTATCAAGCAGGCCCATGAATTCGGCTTGCAGGCGGGTGGCCAGACCATCGTGCCGCTGCTGATCGGCGCCGGCGACATTCATGGGCTGGGTTTGCCGATCGCCGCCGGCACCGTGTTGGCGGAAGCCTGGTATTGGGATCTGAACGACGAAACCCGCGCGTTTTCCAAGCGCTTCATGGACCGCCAGAAGCACATGCCCAGCGCCTACCAGGCCGGTATGTATTCGGCGACGATGGCCTATCTGCAGGCGATCAAGGCCACCGGCACGGACGATGCCAAGACGGTGATCGCCAAGATGAAGGCCACTCCGGTGGCCGACATGTTCACCAAGGGCGGTATGATCCGCGAGGACGGTCGGATGATCCACGACTACTACCTGTTCCAGGTCAAGACGCCGTCAGAATCCAAGAGCGAGTGGGACGTTTACAAGCTGCTGGCCACGGTTGCGGCCAAGGACGCGTTTCGTCCGCTGGACAAGGGCGACTGCCCGCTGGTGGGGGCGAAATAGTCCCACCAGCGGGTTGCCTCTGAGGCGGTGTCTGTCGGTCAGGCCGCCATCACCTCGGTGAGAAAGGTTCTGACCTCGCCCGCCATCTGCGCCGAACGCTGGGACATGTCGGTGGCCGCCGCGAGCACCCGCACGGCGGCGGCCCCGGTGGCACTTCCGCTTTGCTTCACGCCGTCCGCGTTCGAGGTGACATCCTCCGCATGGCAGGCAACCTTGCCCACGGTGCTGGCGATCTCCGCCGTGGCCGAGCTTTGCTCGCGCACCGCGGCCGCGATGGCGCCGGAGATGGTGCTGACCTGTTCGATCGTGGCGGTGATGCCGCGAATGGCGTTGACCGCTTCGTTGGTTGCGGCCTGGATCTGGCCGATCTGCTGGCCGATTTCGTCGGTGGCCTTGGCGGTCTGATTGGCGAGGCTTTTGACCTCCGACGCCACCACCGCAAAGCCCTTGCCGGCCTCACCGGCACGCGCCGCCTCGATGGTGGCATTCAGGGCGAGCAGATTGGTTTGCCGCGCGATATTGGCGATCAGCCCCACGACATCGCCGATCCGGCTGGCGCCTTCGGCCAGCGCACGCACGATGGTGTCCGTCCGCTGCGCGTCTTCCACCGCCTTGCCGGTGGTGCGGGTGGAATCGGCGACCTGGCGGGAAATTTCGTCGATGGACGCCGCAAGCTGTTCGGATGCGGCCGCCACGCCCTGCACGCCGGAGCTGACCGCAAGGGCTGCGTCCGCCACCGAGGAGATCTGCGCGTTCGAGGCTTCCGAGCTTTCGTTCATCTGGCGCGCCGTGCCTTCCAGGGTTGACGACGCTGACGTGAGTGATTGCACCAGCACGCCGATACGCTGCTCAAAACCGCTGGCGACCTGGGCGAGCTGGGTCTTGCGGTCTTCCTCTGCCCGGATGGCGGCATCGATGTCCGTCAAGGAGCCGCAGGCGCGTCGCACCTTGCGATTGTCATCGAACACCACCCCGCCGGTGGCGCGAAACCAGCGATAAGACCCATCCTTCACCTTCAGGCGATAGACGACGTTGTAGCCGACGCCGCTGGCGCAGGTGGCGCCGAAGGCGGCGAACGTGGCCGCCGTGTCATCCGGGTGCAGCCGATCCGACCAGGATGTGACGACGTTTGGAAACTCCGCCTCCGAGCCGTAGCCGCAGAGCCTGCGGAATTCGGCCGACCAGGTCCAGCGCGCCTTTTCGTGCAGCGCATCGCCTTGATGGAACACCGCATCCCACAGCCCGATTCCGCAATGGCTGGACAATGTTTCCAGCCATTCAACCTTGCTCAGCATTTCGTTCTTGTTCGATCCGAATCCCAGCATAGCGGTCCGCTCCCTGCATCTTTGTGCATGCAGTCTGGCTGAATATTCTTAACGATCCATGAAGCTCGCCTGGGCCAATGTCACCACGCGTTGGGCGTTGTGCCGCCAGGTGAGGCCGGCCGTGTCGATCTCCGCTCGCGCCGCAGTGCCCAGGGCTTCGCGCAGGTTGCGGTCCTCGCACAGCCGCAGCAGCGCCTGTTCCATCGCGCCGGCTGCTTCCGGGTCGAACAGCAGCGCGTTCACGCCATCCGTCAGGATCTCGCGGATGTTGGCGGTGTCGGGCGCCACGATGGCGCGGCCGAGGGCCATGTATTCGAACAGCTTGAGCGGGGACGAGTAGGGCGTGAGGCCGGGGATGACGGCGATGTCGAAACCGGCCACCTCCGCCGCCACGCCATGGCGCTCCACCACCCCCGTGATGGCAACACGGTGGGCCACGCCGGCGCGGGTGGCGTGGGCCATGATGTCGGCGCGCGCGGGGCCGTCGCCCACGATTTTCAGGCGCAGGTCCAGCCGCGCGCCGTGGGTGGCCACAACGTCCACGATGCGGTCCAGCGCGTTCCAGCCGCGGATGAAGCCGGTGAAGCCCAGCACGATGCCGGGATGGTTCGCGGGCGGGATATCGGCGAAGCGGGCCTTGTTGATGCCGTTGGCGATGACGGTGATGCGCGACGGCGGCACGCCGTAGCTCTCCACGCAGCGGGCGAGCACGCCGGTGACGGGCATAACGTGCGACGCCCGGCGCCACAGCATGCCTTGCGCCCATCTTCCCACCGCGTGCAGGCGCAGACCGTCGTTGCGTGCGCGCTCCTCGAACAAGGGCGAGTTGACCTCGAGCAGCAAGGGCAGTCCGGTCAGCTCGCGAACCCAGATGCCGGCGAACAGGAACAGGCTGAAACGCTCGTAGATCACGTCTGGCCTGTGCCGCCGCACCGCGCGCCACAGGCGTGCGAAGGCGCGCAGGTTGTAGGCGAGTTCCAGCATTTCGTAGGCCGCGCCCGGGATCATCCGCTTGATGCGGTCCACCATCGGGTTGGAGCCGCCGAAGCCGGTTTGCGACCAGCCGGCGGGGCCGACCATGACGATCTCGTGACCCAGCTCCGCCAGCGCCTCCGTCAGTTCCTCGATATGCACGGCCTGCCCGTCGCGCGAGGCCACACGGTGGTGGAACAGGATTTTCACCGCTTTGTCTTTCTTGCCAGGCGTCAGGGCGTGCGCGGCGCAGCGATGATCGATCGCCCGCCTGAGGTCAATCCGCTGATGCGCAAAGACGACCGAGCGGGCGCATGGGTGTTCGCACTTGCGTGAAAGTTTGAAGGCGGACCTTTAAGCCCCGGCGCCTTTGCGCTATATACTTCGATATCGAACAAATATCGGAGTTTTCCATGGCCAAGATCGTCGTGCTGTTTCATTCCGGCTACGGCCACACCCGCAAGCAGGCCGAGGCAGTGCTGGAAGGCGCCAGCTCGGTGGCCGAGGGTCATCTGATGGCGATCGATGCCGAGGGCATGCTCACCGACGCCGACTGGGACACGCTGGCCGCCGCCGATGCCATCATCTTCGGCTCGCCCACCTACATGGGCATGGTGTCGTGGCAGTTCAAAAGGATGGCCGATGCCAGCTCGAAGCCGTGGTTCGGCCAGGCGTGGAAAGACAAGATCGCCGCCGGCTTCACGAACTCGGCCACGATGAACGGCGACAAGGGCAGCACCATCCAATACATGATCACACTCGCCATGCAGCATTCGATGGTGTGGATCGGCACCGGCATGATGCCGTCCAACAAGAAGGCGTCGACCCGCGACGATCTGAACTATGTCGGCGGTTCAAGCGGCGCCCTGGCGCAGTCGCCGTCGGACGCCTCGACCGATGAGGCGCCGGGCAAGGGCGATCTGGAGACGGCGCGCCAGTTTGGGGCGCGCGTGGCGACCTATGCGGTCAAGACCCGCGGCTGAGGCGTGATGGCGGCGGGTGTGTCACCACCCGCCGGTCCGGGGCCAAATGGCGGTCACGGTCTCGCTGTCGTCGTCGATGACAAAATACCGGTCATGGGCGGCGGCGGTGAGGCAGGTGTGGTTGGGCAGGATGCGGAACCGTGTGCCGATCGGGGGCATGAACAACGGCATTTTCGGATCGAGCTCCACCACCCCGTGTTCCTGATACGCGGTGACGACAACGGTGCGGCCGAACGCGGCACGCCCGGCCATGTCTGCCAGCAGGCCAAAACCCTGGTCGTTGCCGGTGGCCTGGGTGCTGCGGTCTTTCGACAGCGCGATGGCGCCGGCATCGACGAGAAGGCGCCGCTGGGCGGGCCGGTGGCCGATCACGCTGGTGAGCACGCTGACGGCGATATCCGCGATTCCGTGGGTGCCGATCTCGGCCTGGAACAGGTCCCCGAACATATAAACGCCCGCCCGGATCTCCGTCACGCCGTCGAAGTTGCTGCCCGCCAGCGCGGTGGGGGAGCTGCCCACGGATACGATGGGGGCCGCGAACCCCGCCTCGCGCAGGCGTTGCGCCGCACGCACGGCGCCGCGGCGTTCGTCCTCGGCGATGCGGGCGAGATCTTGCATGGAGCGGGCGCCGTAGCTGTGGCCGGCATGGGTGATGACCCCCGCGAGATGGCCGCCCAGCTGCCCCGCGATGGCCAGCAACGCGTCGTCTTCCGGTGACAGGCCGCCGCGATGCTCTCCGGTGTCGATCTCGATGAGCGTTCTGGCCGGGGCGGGGTGGGTTGCGATGGCGGCCGCCACGTCCAGGTCGTCGGTGATGATCGAAAGCCCGGCGCCGGACGCGTTCAGCTTGGCCACCTGGTCGAGCTTCTGTGGCGTGATGCCCACGGCATAGATCATGTCGACCAGGCCGTGACCGGCGAAATACTCGGCCTCCGCCAGGGTGGAGACGGTGATGCCTCCGCTGTCGGCCGCGCCCTCGGGGCCGTTCAACGACAGCGCCATGCGGGCCACGTCGATCGATTTGGCGGTTTTCATATGCGGGCGCAGCCGCACGCCGTGGCGGCCGGTGGCGTATGCCATGTTGGCTAGATTGCGCGCGAGAATGCGACGGTCGAGCACGAGGCAGGGGGTAGGCAGGTCGGACAGGCGCATGGGTCGGTTCTACCTATCGTTCCACGTGGGGAATGCGGACCTATCGGTCCACGTGGGGCACGCGGCGTTCACAGTTGCACACCGAGCAACTCGGCAATTCGGGGGGTGGCCTTGATGCCGGTGCCGGTCAGCACGATCACCGTGGTATCGTCCGCTGCGATCGTGCCGGCATCGCGCAGATGGGCGAAGGCGGCGGCGGCCTGGGCGCAGGTGGGCTCGACATAGATGCCCTGCCGCGCCAAGGCCAGCATGGCCTGGCCGATGTCGTGTTCGCTCAGCAGAACCGCGCCGCCGCGGGTCGTGGCCAGGGCGGCGGCGATCTCGGGCAGGCGGATGGGCGCTGCGATGGCGGTGCCCTCGGCGATGGTGGGCCGGGCGGGCACCGGGGGCAGGCCCAGCACATGACGCGCGATCGGGCCGCAATGGGCGGGCTGGGCGGCGAACAGGCGCGGCAGGCGGGCGATCTCGCCGGCGCGCAGCAGTTCGGAAAAGCCGATGAGGCACCCCAGCACGTTGGAGCCGGCGCCGCAGGGGATGATCACGTTGTCCGGCGCCCGAAAGCCCAGATCCTCCCACAGCTCATAGGCGAGGGTTTTGGTGCCGTGCAGAAAGAACGGGTGCCAGTTGTGGCTGGCGTAGAAAATCTCCGACGCGCGGTGTTCGGCGGCGGTGGAGGTGTCCTGCCGCGTGCCGGGGATCAGCTCCACGGTGGCGCCATGGGCGCGCATCTGCACGGTTTTGGCGGGGCTGGTCGACGCCGGCGCCATGATGGTGGCGGCCAGTCCGCCGGCCGCCGCATAGGCGGCGATGGCGGCACCTCCGTTGCCGGAGCTGTCTTCCAGCACGGAGGTGATTCCCTGTTGGCGCAGCAGGCTCAGCATCACGCTGGCGCCACGGTCCTTGAAGCTGGCGGTGGGCATGAACCACTCGCATTTCAGATGAACGTCCGCCCCGTGATATCGGCGGCGCAGCAAGGGGGTGCAGCCCTCGCCCAGCGTGATGGGGTCGGCCACCGGCAGCGGCAGGGCCGCGGCATAGCGCCAGATGCTGCGGTTTTTCGACTGGATTTGATCGCGGGTGATGCCGGGCAGGTCGGTCAGCAGCAAGGGCGCGCCGGCATCGCCGCACCAACGCGGAATGTCGATCGGATAGGTGTCGCCGCTGCGGGGATCGAGATAGGCGATGCGTTGCGCGCTCATGGCGCGAAGCTGGACAAACCCCGGGCGGATGGCAAGGCATTTTGATATGCGAGGAAGATGTTCTTTTGTGAACAAAAGAACCAAAAAACTTCTACCAATCGAGAGCTTTGTGCGGATATGTCCGCAACATTCAAACGACTGATAAAAGTCTTTTTGTTTCTTTTTCTTCAGAAAAAGAAAATGTGCTTCCTCAGACGAAGTCCACGCTTGCCGCGCCGATGCTTGGGAACACCACGCGCACCTTGGCCCCTTCGGCCACCACGCTCTTGCCGGTCCAGCTGCCGCAGGTGACGAACTGGCCGGATTTGAGGCCGCCCGCCCAGGTGGCGCCCTCGTTGGCCATCCAGACCACCAGACGGATCATGTCGCCCACCGGGTTGCCCTGGCGGCGCATATGCAGGGCGCCGTCGACGAACTGGTCTACCATTTCCGCGGCGAAATCGATGTGCTGCCAGGCGGCGATGCCCTCGCCGTAGACGAGGCCGCCATGGGACTGGGTGTCGGCCAGGCCGGAGAAGGCGTCGACTGAATCGGGGTCGGCGTAACGGCTGTCCAGCGTCTCGATCACCGGGTGGGCGGTGGCGATGGCGGCGATCACCTCGTCGCGGGTGTAGGGGGTGTCGCGCGGCGGCAGGTCGGTGCCCATGCGAAAGCAGATCTCCGCCTCGATGCCGCGCAGCGTGGCCTGGGACATGGTGGCGGGGCTGGGCTTGATGCCGATGGCGGGCAGGGCCCCGCATTGCGGCGGCGCGTCCGGACCGGTGGCGCCGACCTTCCAGCCGCCGATGGCAGCGAAGCTGGCGGCCACCAGATGCTGGATGGCGTAGGCCTGCGGACGATCCATCGGGCGGATCTCGGCGGGAATCGCCTCCAGCTTCAGCGCGGGGTTGGTGCGGGCGGCCATCAGCAGGATGGCGGCCTGATGCGCCGCGTCCGGAAGACGGTCCGCGGACGGCGTGGTGGGGGTCTCGGACATGGCGTGCGCTTCCTGCGATTTTCGCGGAATGTGAACGCGGGGGTGGGTCTTGTCCATCATCCCGGCCGGGTCTTGTCGCTTGCCCATGGCCGTTCCATCCTGGTGCCGTGCAGACCGACGTGACCGACAGCGACGACCCCGCCAGCCACCAGGCGCGGCCGTTTCACGAGAAGCCCGGCTACATCGTGTTCGCCACGCTGGAGAATGACCATCCGGGCCTGAGCCGGTTTCTGATGGCCAAACGCTTCGATCGCTGAGACAACTCCCGTCATGCAGATCATACTCTCCACCGCCGAAGACCCCGCCCACCGCAACGCCATCCTGGCACCGCTGGCGGCCCATAACGCCGCCATGCGCGGGGTGTCGGAAAAAAGTGCCTCGTTCGGGGTGATCCTGCGCGACGCCGAAGGGCGGGCCGAGGGCGGCATGTATGGCCATCTGTGGGGCGGCTGGTTCAAGGTGGACATCGCGTTCCTGCCGGCGCATCGGCGCGGGCATCGGCTGGGCGCGCGGATCCTCTCGACGCTCGAGGCCACCGCCGTGGCGCGTGGGGCGCATGGCGTGTGGATGCAAAGCTTCAGTTTCCAGGCGCCCGGATTCTACCAGAAGCTGGGCTACCGCGAGATCGCGCAACTGGCGGACCGGCCGCCGGGCTTCTCCGATTCGTTCCTGATCAAGACTGAGGGGTTCGCCGCCGAGGGGGCGACCCTGGTGGTGGAGGAGGACGTCTCGAAGGACGACCGGGACGCCATCGGCGCCGGGCTGCGCGCCTACAGCAACGCGTTCGCCGGCGGTGGCAACTGGAGCACGCAGGATTTTCTGGTGCACGACGACGCGGGCGCCATCATCGGCGGGCTGCACGCGCGCACCGGGCGTGGCTGGATGTTCATCCATCTGCTGGGCCTGCCGGAGCAGGCGCGCGGCCAGCGTGTGGGCACGCGGCTGATGGATCTGGCGGAGGCGGAGGCGCGCCGGCTGGGCTGCCTCGGGGTGTATCTCGACACGTTCAGCTTTCAGGCGCGGCCGTTCTACGAAAAGCGCGGCTATGCGGTGTTCGCCACGATCGACGACTATCCGCGCGGCCACCAACGCTTCTTCCTGTCGAAACGGCTCGACCGATGACCCTGCATCCCGACTGGCGCGACATCCCCGAGGCGGCGCGCGGCTGCGTGCTGGCGCTGGGCAATTTCGACGGGGTGCATCGCGGTCACGCGCATCTGCTGCACGCCGCCCATAGCGCGCGGCCGGATGCGCCGCTGGGGGTGGTGACGTTCGAGCCGCATCCGCGCGCCTTGTTCCGGCCGGACGATCCGCCGTTTCGCCTCACCCCCTCCCCGGTGCGCGCGGCGCTGCTGGCAGGGCTTGGCGTGCGCCACATCGTCGAGATCCGGTTCGATGCGGCGTTCAGCGACCTCACGGCCGATGCGTTCGTCCGCGACGTGCTGCATGGCAGCCTCGGGGCCGTGCATGTGGCGTGCGGGGTGGATTTCGCGTTCGGGCATCGGCGCGGCGGCAATGCCACGCTGTTGGCGTCGCTGTGCGAGACGCTCGGCATCGGCCTGTCGCTGGTGCCGCCGCTGATGGACGGATCCGGCCCGATCTCGTCCAGCCGGGTGCGGCGTGCGTTGCAGGATGGCTATCCCGAGCGCGCGAGCGAACTGCTGGGCCGCCCGTGGGCGATCACCGGCGTGGTGGCGCATGGCGACAAGCGGGGGCGGACGATCGGGTTTCCCACGGCGAACGTGGCACTGGGCGCGCATCTGGAACCGGCGCGTGGCGTGTATGCGGTGCGCGCGCGGCTGGCGGATGGGCGCGTGGTGGCGGGCGTGGCCAATATCGGCCGCAGGCCCACGGTGGCCGAGGGCGCCATCAGCCGGCTGGAGGCCCATCTATTCGATTTCGAGGGAGATCTGTACGGCCAGGAGATCGCCGTGTCGCTGCACGAATTTCTGCGCGCCGAGCAAAAGTTCGAGAGTTTCGACGCCCTGCGCGCGCAGATCGTGGCGGATGCCGCCCATGCGCGCGCGGCGCTTGACCCGTGGAGCGGGCTTTCCGCATAGTTTCGATCATGGACAGGATGTTGACCGCGCGAATTATCTGACCGGCGCTGCGCCGGTTATTTTCTGACCGGCTTTGCGCCGGTTATTTTCACACCGGCTTTCCGCCGGTGCAGGTCCACGCCCTTGCTCCTGACGCGACAATGTCGCACGAGACCCCCATGACCGATCAGACACCGACGACCGACTATCGCAGCACCGTGTTTCTGCCGCAGACGGATTTCCCCATGCGCGGCGATCTGCCGGGCAAGGAGCCGGGCATCCTGGCGCGCTGGCAGGCGATGGGGCTGTGGGACAAGCTGCGGGAGTCCCGCGCCGGCCGCGAGAAATTCATCCTGCATGACGGCCCGCCCTATGCGAACGGCCATCTTCATATCGGCCACGCGCTGAACAAGATCCTGAAAGACGTGGTCAACCGGTCGCGCCAGATGGCGGGTCAGGATGCGTTGTATATCCCGGGCTGGGACTGCCACGGGCTGCCCATCGAGTGGAAGATCGAGGAGCGGTATCGCGCCGAGAAGCGCAACAAGGACGAGGTGCCGGTGCTGCAGTTCCGCGCCGAGTGCCGCGCCTACGCCGCCGAATGGGTGAAGGTTCAGTCCGACGAGTTTCGCAGGCTGGGCGTGGAGGGCGACTGGCCCGCGCGCTACGCCACGATGGATTTCGGCTCCGAGGCGATCATCGCCGGCGAGATCTGCAAGTTTTTGCTGAACGGCGCGCTGTATCGCGGGCTGCGGCCGGTGATGTGGTCGCCGGTCGAGAAGACTGCCCTGGCCGAGGCGGAGATCGAATATCACGACCATACCAGCACCACGATCACGGTGCGGTTTCCCGTGGTGTCGTCCGCGGTGGCCGCGCTTGCGGGCGCGTCGGTGGTGATCTGGACGACGACGCCGTGGACGATGCCGGGCAACCGCGCGATCGCGTGTGGGGCCGCGATCGACTACGCCGTGGTGCGGCTGGACCAGGTGAAAGACGGCTCGCTGGCGCGCCCGGGCGAGGTTGTGGTGGTGGCGCTGGAGCTGCTCGCGAAGTTCTGCGCCGACGTGAAGGTGGCGACGCATCATGTGCTGCAGGTGATGACCGGCGCCATGCTGGAAGGCACGATCTGCGCCCACCCGCTGGCCGCTTCCGGCTATCCGCACCAGGTGCCGGTTCTGGCGGCCGAGTTCGTGACCACCGAGCAGGGCACCGGGCTGGTGCATATCGCGCCCAGCCACGGCGAGGACGACTTCGCGCTGGGTCGTGCGCATGGGCTGGACGTGCCGGAGACGGTGGCCGATGACGGCACGCTGACGCATTTTGCGCCGGGGTTCGAGGGCGTGCATGTCTACAAGGCCGCGCCCCCCGTGATCGCGGCGCTGACCGAGGCCGGCATGTTGCTGGCGACCACGAAATTCGTGCACTCGTATCCGCATAGCTGGCGGTCCAAGGCGCCGCTGATCTTCCGCGCCACGCCGCAATGGTTCATTCGTATGGATGGACCAGATGGCATCCGCGCCAAGGCGCTGGCGGCCATCGACGACACGGTGTTCGTGCCCGACCAGGGCCGCAACCGCATCGGCGCCATGATCGCGGGCCGGCCCGACTGGTGCATCAGCCGCCAGCGCGCCTGGGGCGTGCCGATCCCGGTTTTCGTGGAAAAGGCGACGGGCACCCCGTTGCGCGACGAGGCGGTGGTGGAACGCATCGTGGCGGCGTTCACAGCGGAAGGCGCCGATGCCTGGTATGCGTCCGATGCCAGCCGGTTCCTGGGCAACGACTACGATCCCGCCGCCTACGAGCAGGTGATGGACATCGTGGACGTGTGGTTCGAATCGGGCTGCACCTACGCCTTCACGCTGGAGGCGCGGGGCCTGCCGTGGCCGGCCGATCTTTATCTCGAAGGCAGCGACCAGCATCGCGGCTGGTTTCATTCCTCGTTGCTGGAAGGGGTGGGCACGCGCGGCCGGGCGCCGTTCAAGGCGATCCTGACGCATGGCTTCGTGCTGGACGAGCAGGGCCGCAAGATGAGCAAGTCGCTCGGCAACGTGACGGCGCCGCAGGAGGTGTCGGACAAGTACGGCGCCGATATTCTGCGCCTGTGGGTGATGAATTCCGACACGACGGAGGATCTGCGCATCGGGCCGGAGATCCTGAAGCAGCAGGCGGAACTGTATCGCCGCATCCGTAACACGCTGCGCTGGGTGCTGGGCTCGCTGGATGGCTTCACCGAGGCCGAGCGCGTGGCCGAGGCGGACATGCCGGAGCTGGAGCGGTTCGTGCTGCATCGCCTGGCGGAGCTGGACGCCCTGATCCGTCATGCCACCACCAGCTATGACTGGACCGGCGTG
Source organism: Rhodospirillales bacterium (assembly GCA_025362815.1). Classification (GTDB taxonomy): domain Bacteria; phylum Pseudomonadota; class Alphaproteobacteria; order Acetobacterales; family Acetobacteraceae; genus CAIQQQ01. The sequence continues at coordinate 66,537 of JANYFG010000096.1, read as the reverse complement.
GTGCCGGCGCTGCACCATTTCTGCGCCACGGACCTGTCGGCGTTCTACTTCGACGTGCGCAAGGACGCGCTTTATTGCGATCGGCCGGACAGTTTGCGCAGGCGGGCGGCGCGCACCGTGCTGGACCATCTGCATCGCTGCCTGTGCCTCTGGTTCGCCCCGGTGCTGGTGTTCACCGCCGAGGAGGCCTGGGTGTCGCGCTTCGGCGATGAGGGATCGGTGCATCTGCAGGCCACGCCCGAGTTGCCGGCCTCGTGGCGGGACCCGGCGTTGGCGGAGCGGTGGCGCGCGATCCGTGAGCAGCGGCGGGTGATCACCACCGAGATCGAAACCTTGCGCAAGAACGGCGGCGTGAAGTCGTCGTTGCAGGCCGCCGTCACGCTCACGCCCGCCGAGGTGTCGATCATGGCGTTGCCGGAATGGGCGGAGCTGGCCATCGTCTCGGCCGCCGTGCCCGGCGACAGTCTTTCGGTTCAGGTGGCGGTGGGCGACAAATGTGCGCGGTGCTGGCGGGTGTTGCCGGAGGTGGGCACGGTTGCGGCGCATGCCGCCTTGTGCCTGCGCTGCGCCGATGCGGTGGATCACCTTGCCTGTGCCGCGGTTGTGGCATGAACCACATGCGATCGGGCCTGGTGGCCTCGGCGGTGGTGCTGGCCGCCGACCAGGCCAGCAAGGCCTGGATTCTGGACGGTTTGGATCTGCCGAGCGTGGGCAGCGTGGCCGTTCTGCCGTTCCTGAATTTCACGATGGTGTGGAACAAGGGCGTGACGTTCGGCCTGCTGGGCGGGCTGGGGGACGCCGCCGCCTGGGTGTTGGGCGGGGTGGCGGTGCTGGTGGTGGTGGCCTTGTTCCTGTGGCTGCGCCGGGCCGAAAGCCGCATGGTGGCGGTGGCCCTGGGCGCCATCGCCGGCGGTGCGGTGGGCAACGTGATCGACCGCGCGCGTTTCGGCGCGGTGGTGGATTTCCTGCACGCGCATGCCTTCGGATTTTCCTGGTATGTGTTCAACGTGGCCGACGCCGCCATCGTGTGCGGTGTGGCGGCGCTGGTGCTGGACAGCCTTCGGTCCAAACCGGCGGTGCAGCCCGACTGAGCGCAGGGCGCTTGCTCCGCCTGCGGCGCGGCGCTAGGAATTACGGTATGGCCCCACTTTTCAAGCTTCGCCCGCGCGCCGTCATCCTGCTCATTCCGGTCGCCTTCGGCCTGGCCGCATGCAGCGGGGACGAGCTGTCGCGCAATATCGGTCTGACGCGCGACGTGCCGGACGAGTTCACCGTCACCACCCGCGCGCCGCTGTCGATGCCGCCCGATTTCAGCATTCGTCCGCCCAGCCCCGGCGCCACGCGGCCGCAGGAGCGCTCGGCGAGTGCCTCGGCCGAGGCCGCGCTGAACCCGCAGGCGGCCTTGGCCGGCAACATCGCGCAGTCGCCCGGCGAGAAGGCGTTGCTTGGTGCCGCCGGGCCGTCCGTGCCGTCGTCCATCCGCAACGATGTGAACAAGGAGGCCTCTCTGCAGTCGAGCGATCGGAGCCTGACGGACCGGCTGATGTTCTGGCGCGCCGCGCCGCCACCGGGCGTGGTGGTGGACCCCACGCGCGAGGCCAAGCGCCTGCGTGAGAACGCCGCTTTGGGGCAGTCGGTCGAATCGGGGGACACCGCGATCATCCAGCGCCGGGCAACCGGGCTGCTGGACGGGATTTTCTGACGCCGATCGGCTCGCCCGCACGCCTTGCGGTTTGTCTGACCCTGCGCGAGGTGCAACATGACGGTTGATCCCGGCTTCCCCGACAAAACCACGCTGTTGCAGGCATGGGATGCGCTGCGTGCCCTGGGGGCGCCCGAACAAGGCGGCACGCGGGCCGGCGCGCATGACATTCGCGCGCTGTTCGAAGGCGATCCTGGTCGCGCCAGCCGCTACACCGCCGTGCTCGACGATCTCGTCATCGATTTTTCCAAGACGTCGCTGGACGACGCGGCGCTGGAGGTGTTGCACGCGCTGTCGCGCGCCGCCGGGCTCAGCCTGTTTCGCGACAGGTTGTTCGCCGGCGACGTCGTCAATGTCACCGAAGGCCGCGCCGCGATGCACATGGCGCTGCGCGACGGCCCGGATGCCGCGCTGTCGGCGGATGTGGCCGGTGGTCACCTTGGGGGGGATCGCGAGGACGCGTCGGCCCTGGCCAGCGCCGAGCTGGGCCGGATGGGCGAGTTCGTGTCCGGCGTGCATGACGGCCGGATTCGCGGCGCCACCGGGGCGGTGTTCACGGATGTTCTGAACATCGGCATCGGCGGCTCCGATCTCGGCCCGCTGATGGCGACCGAGGCGCTGACGGTGGCGCATGGCCCCAGGCTGCGGGCGCGTTTTCTGTCCAATGTCGACGGTCATGGCTTTGCCGCCGCCATTCGCGGGCTTGACCCGGCGCGCACGCTGGTGCTGGTGGCGTCGAAAACCTTCACCACGCAGGAGACGGCCACCAACGCGGCCGCCGCCCGGGCCTGGCTGTCGGAGGCGCTGGGTGAGCCGGCGGTGGCCGATCATTTCGTGGCGCTGTCCACCAATCTGGCCGCCGTGGCGTCGTTCGGCATCCGGCCGGACCGCGTGTTCGGCTTTCGCGACTGGGTGGGCGGACGGTTCTCGCTGTGGTCGCCGGTGGGCCTGTCGATCGCGCTGGCGGCGGGGTTCGACGCGTTCCAGGCGATGCTGGCCGGGGCGGCGGCGATGGACGCGCATTTCCGCGCGGCGCCGTTCGCCACCAACCTGCCGGTGCTGCTGGCACTGGCGGGGATCTGGCATGTGGATGTATGCCAGTATCGCGCCCAGTGCGTGCTGGCCTACGACGACAGGCTGCGCCGGTTTCCGGCCTATCTCCAGCAGCTGGAGATGGAGAGCAACGGGAAGTCCACCGGGCTCGATGGGCGCCGGGTGCGCCAGCTGACCTGCCCGGTGGTGTTCGGCGAGCCCGGCACCAACGCGCAGCACAGCTTCATGCAGCTGATCCACCAGGGCACGTCCGTGGTCCCTGTTGATTTCATCCTCGCCGCCACCCCCGATCACGACCGGCCGGAGGCGCACCGGATCCTCGCGGCGCACGCCTTCGCGCAGGCCGAGGCGCTGTTGCGCGGGCGCGGCCTGGCCGAGGTGGAGGCCGAGATGCGGGCCAAGGGCGTGTCTGAGGCCAGCATCGCCGCGGTGGCGCCGCATCGGGTGTTCGACGGCAACCGGCCGAGCATCACCATCCTGTCCGGCAGGTTGGACGCGTTCGCGCTGGGCCGGCTGATCGCGCTGTATGAGCACAAGGTGGCCGTGCAGGGCTGCATCTGGGGGATCAACAGCTTCGACCAGTGGGGCGTGGAGCTGGGCAAGGCGTTGGCGGCGGGGCTGCTGCCGGACCTGGCGCCAGGCGCGCCCGAGGGTGATCACGACCATTCCACCAACGCGCTGATCGCCCGTTTCCGGGCGCTTCGCGGCGAGGATTAGGGTGTGGCGCGCGTCGGTCAACGAGAGCCTGACGCGCCCACACGTCATGATCCGGCGATGAGCCGCATACGCCTGCTCTCCGATGCGGTGGTGAACCGGATCGCGGCCGGCGAGGTGATCGAGCGGCCCGCCGCCGCGGCGCGCGAGTTGGTGGAGAACGCGCTGGATGCCGGCGCCACCCGCATTCGCGTGGCCATCGCGGGCGGCGGCATCACGCGGATGGAAATCACCGATGACGGGATCGGCATGAACGCGGCGGAGCTCGCCCTGTGCGTGCAGCGGCATTGCACGTCCAAGCTCACCGACGATCAGCTGGTGCGGATCTCCACGCTGGGATTTCGCGGCGAGGCCTTGCCCAGCATCGGGGCGGCGGCGCGGCTGCACATCACCTCGCGCAGCCGCGACGCGGACAGCGCGTATGCGATCGGGGTGGTGGGCGGCGTGGTGGGCGCGGTGCAGCCGGCCGCGGGCCCGCCCGGCACGCGCGTGGAGGTGGCCGACCTGTTCTACGCCACGCCCGCGCGGCGCAAATTCCTGAAATCGCCGCGCGCCGAGGCGGATGCCGTGGAGGCCGCGATCCGCCGGCTGGCCTTGGCCGCGCCCGATGTGGCGTTCCGCTTCGAGACCGATGGCCGGGTGGCGTTCGATCTGCCGGGCCAGCCGCGCGCCGCCCGGGTTGCGGCGTTGCTGGGCCCGGATACCACCATCGCGATCGATGCCGTGCGCGGCGATCTGCGCATCGAGGGGTTCGTGGCGCCGCCCAGCGTGTCGCGCGCGTCGGCTTCGGCGCAGGCCTTGGTGGTGAATGGCCGCCCGGTGGTGGACCCGGTGCTGCGCGTGGCGGTGCGCGTGGCCTATCGCGACGTGATCGCCGCCGGGCGGTTCGCGGTGGTGGCGCTGTATCTGACCATCCCGCCCGAGGCGGTGGATGTGAACGTGCATCCGGCCAAGGCCGAATTGCGCTACGCCGACGCCGATGCGGTGCGCGCGCTGGTGATCGGCGCCGTGGGTCGCGCTTTGGCCGGGGGGGCGGCCCTGCCGGCGGCGCCTTCGGGGATCATGCAGTTCCAAAGCCGTCCGCCGATGCGCCTGATGCCGCCGATGCGCCCGACCCCGCCGGTGCCGCGCGATTCGGCGTTCGCCACGTTCGGGGGGTTCAGCGAGGCGGCATTGCCGATGCAGGGCGTGCCGCAGGCGCGGGTGATCGCGCCTGCGGCGGACGCGGCATCGCATCCGTTGGGCGCCGCCGTGGCGCAGGTATTGGACACCTACATCATCGCGGTGGCCGGCGATGGCAGCCTGGTTCTGGTGGACCAGCACGCGGCGCATGAGCGGCTGACGCATGAGGCCATTCGCGACCAGATGCTGGCGGGCGGCGTGCGCAGCCAGGCGTTGCTGATCCCCGCGGTGGTGGACATGCCGGCGGGCGATGCCGCGCGGCTGGCATTTCATGCGGACAGCCTGGCCGATCTCGGCCTTGAGATCGAGGCGTTCGGCGCCGGCGCCATCCTGGTGCGCGCCATGCCGGCGGCGCTGGGGGCGCCGGACCCTGCGCCGCTGTTGCGCGATGTCGCCGATGAACTGGCCGAGCAGGATGAGAGCACGGCGCTGGAGGCGCGGCTGGACGCCGTGATCGCGCGGCTGGCCTGTCACGGCAGCATCCGCGCCGGGCGCAGGCTGGGCGGGGCCGAGATGGACGCGATGCTGCGCCAGATGGAGGCCACGCCGCGTGCCGCCACGTGCAGCCATGGGCGGCCCACGTTTCTGCGGCTAAGCCGGGCGGAGATTGAACGGATGTTCGGGCGAAGGTAGCGCCCCATTTCGAAAGGCAGGTCCATGAGCAGGAAGATCGACGTGGCGCACCTTCAAAGCGTGGTCGGCACCACCTATCCGCCGCCCTTTCACACGCCCTGCCTGGGGCGGGAGCGCAAGCGGTTGGGCGATGCGGCCGGGCTTTCGCAGTTCGGCGTCAATCTGCTGCGGCTGCCGCCGGGGGCGTGGTCCAGTCAGCGGCACTGGCAGACGACGGCGGACGAGTTCGTGTATGTGCTGAGCGGCGAGGTGGTGCTGGTTGGTGATGACGGCGAGGAGGTTTTGCGGGCTGGCGACGCGGCCGGCTTCCGGGCGGGCGATCCGGACGGCCATCATTTGCAGAACCGCTCGGCGCAGGACGCCACGGTGCTGGAGATCGGCACGCGGCGGGAAGATGACGGCGCGTTTTATCCCGGTCTCGATCTGGTGGCCACGCCGGACGGGTCGCCCGCGAAATACACCCATCTGGACGGCACGCCCTATCCAGATTTCAAACGCAGGCCTTGAAGTCCCGCGTCAGATCGCTCGCCAGGCCGTGACCACCGCGGCGCCATGGGGGCGTTCGGCCTGTTTGTCGAACGGCAGGTCGAGCGTCTCCTCGCGTCCGGTCTCGGCGATCACGAGGGCGCCCCGGGCGATCCATCCGGCCTGGGTGAGCGCGGCCAGCGCCTTGGGAACCAGGTTCTGGCCGTAGGGCGGGTCGAGGAACACCAGCCCGCAGGCCACGCCCGGCTTCGGCCGCAAGGCGTCTCCGGCCATCACCACGGCGCGATCAGCGGCCTTGCAGGCGCCGACATTGGCGCGGAGCGCCGCCAAGGCGTGGCGGTCGGTCTCGATGAAATGCGCCCGCGCCGCGCCGCGTGACAGGGCTTCCAGCCCCAGCGCGCCGGTGCCGGCGAAGGCATCCAGCACCTGGGCGCCGGAAAGGGCGCCTTCGGCCCAGGGGGCGTGCATCAGCATGTCGAACAAGGCCTGGCGCATGCGCTCGGCGGTGGGCCGCGTGGCCGCGCCGGCGGGGGCCGAAAGAAGGCGTCCGCGCCATTCGCCTGCAATGATCCGCACCGGTGCTCCCGTTCGTTTGCCGCCTCCCCCCATGCATGCTACCGGCGCTGCCATGATGTCCACCCCGTGCCCGCCGTGCTGAAGCGCCTGCTGCGTCATCCCGCCGCGCTGCGCATGCTGGCCGCCGTGCTGGGGCGGTATCTCGATTTCGCGCTGTCCACCACGCGCTGGACGGTGATCGGGCAGGCGCATTTCGCGCCGTTCGAGCAGGGGGCTCCGGTGATCGCGGCGTTCTGGCACGAGCATCTGCCGCTGATGCCGGCGTTGTGGGCACGCGCGCGGAAGGCCACGCCGGGGCTGGCGCTGCATGTGCTGGTCAGCCGGCACAACGATGGCCGCTTTATCGGCGACGTCATCGGCCGGTTCGGGCTGAAGGTGGCGCATGGGTCGAGCGCCAGGGGCGGGCGGAATCGCGGCGGCGCGGCGGGGGCGATGACGTTGCTTGCGGCGCTGGAGGCCGGCGATCAGGTGGCGATCACGCCCGACGGGCCACGGGGGCCGCGTCGCGTGGCGGCGCCGGGGGTGGCGTTGCTGGCGGGATTGTCCGGCTGCGTGGTGCTGCCCTGTGCCGCGCAGATGCGGCGACGGCTCGTGCTCGGCAGCTGGGACCGGATGATCGTGCCGCTGCCCTGGGGGCGGGGCGTTCTGGTCTGCGCGGCGCCGATCGCGGTTGCGCGTGACGGCGGGGCGGACATGCTGCCGGTGATTTCGCGGGCACTCATCGCGGCGTCCGAAGCAGCAGAGGACGCGTTTCGATGATGCTGGCGCTGTATGCGGGGCTGAGCACGCTGGCCGCGCCGTTGCTGCGGCTGCATCTGCAGCGCCGGGTGGGGCGGGGGCGCGAGATCGCGGCGCGGCTGGGCGAACGGCGCGGGGTGGATGCCACGCCACGGCCGCCGGGCCTTCTGGTCTGGCTGCATGCCGCAAGCGTTGGGGAGACGGTGTCGATCCTGCCGGTGATCGCGGCGCTGTTGGCGCAAGAGGGGGTTTGGGTACTGGTCACCACGGGCACCGTCACCTCGGCGGAGCTTCTGGCCGCCCGGATGGGGGACGCCGCGCGCCTGTTGCACCGGTTCGTGCCGCTGGATGTGCCGGGCTGGACGCAGCGGTTCGTCGCGCACTGGCGGCCAGATGTGGCGGGCTTCGTGGAAAGCGAGATCTGGCCCAACCTGCTCGCTGCCTGCACCGCGCAAGGTGTGCGGCTGATGTTGATCAACGCGCGGATCTCGCCGTCCAGCCTCGCGCACTGGTTGCGGGTGCCCGCCGCCGCGCGCCGTGTGTTCGGGCAGTTCCAGGCCGTGCAGGCGCAAAGCGGTGGCGACGCCGAACGGCTGGTGCGGCTTGGCGCGCGCGATGTGGAGCACCCCGGCAACCTCAAATTCGCCGCGGCCCCCTTGCCGGTGGACGCGGCCGAGCTGGCGCGGCTGCTGGGCGTGATCGGCGATCGTCCGGTCTGGCTGGCCGCCAGCACGCATCCCGGCGAGGAGCGTATCGCCGCCGAGGTGCACCGGGCGCTGGTGGGGCGCTATCCCCGGCTGCTCACGATCATCGCGCCGCGACACCCCGCGCGCGGGGCGCAGATAGAGGCCGAGATGGCAGACGCCTGTCCGGGCGTGGATATCGGCCGCCGGGCATCGGGCGGGGATCCGCCGGATCGGGGCATCTGGATTGCCGATACGCTGGGGGAGCTGGGGTTGCTTTACCGGCTGTCGCCCATCGCCTTCGTGGGCTGCAGCCTTGCGGTCGGCGGCGGCCATAACCCGATCGAGCCGGCGCGGCTGGGATGTGCCGTGGCGATGGGTCCGCTGACCGAGAATTGCCGCGATGCCGTCACCACGTTGGCGGCAGTGGGCGCCTTGCAGACGGTGGCGGATGGCGAGGTGCTCGCTGACTGGGTGGGCGGCCTGTTGGACGACCCCGCCCGGCGCACCGCCATGGGGGACGCCGCGAGGACGGCTGCGACCCAGGTGGCGGATCTGCCCGGGCGCGTGGCGGACAGGCTGCTGAGCCTGGCGCGGGCCGGCACATGAAGGCGCCGGGCTTCTGGCGGCACGGCCATGCCCCGCTTTGGGTGCTGCGGCCATGGGCGGCGCTTTATGCCCAAGCCACGGCGCGGCGCGTGGCGCGGCCGGGCTGGGTGGTGCCGGTGCCGGTGATTTGTTGCGGCAATCCCGGCGCCGGTGGCTCCGGCAAGACGCCGGTGGCGCTGGATCTCGCGGCGCGGCTCCTGGCGCGGGGCCGGAATCCGGCGTTTCTCACACGCGGGCATGGCGGATCGCTGCGTGGCCCTGCCCGGGTGGACCCGCTGCGTCACGACGCCCGCGATGTCGGCGACGAGGCGCTGTTGCTGGCGGTGCTGGCGCCCACCTATATCGGCGCCGATCGGGCCGCGACCGCGCGGTTGGCGGTGGAGGAAGGGGCCGATGTTCTGGTGATGGATGACGGGCTGCAGAATCCCTCGCTCGTGAAAACGCTCTCGCTCATCGTGGTCGACGGGGGGGCGGGGTTCGGCAACGGGCACGTGATCCCGGCGGGTCCGTTGCGCGAAAAGGTGGCCGACGCCGCATCGCGCTGCCAGGCCGCGGTGCTGATTGGGCCGGATCTGACCGGCGCCGTGGGGCAGCTGAGCGGGCTTGCGGTGTTGGGCGCCCGCGTGGTGCCGGAGGCGTCGGATCTGGCGGCGCTGCCGGCCGCCATCGTGGCATTCGCTGGAATCGGGCGGCCGGACAAGTTTTTCGAGACCCTGCGCGCGGCGGGTCATGCGGCGGTTGAAACGGCGGCGTTCGCCGATCATCACGTCTACACGGAAGCGGACCTGGCGGGGCTGCGGCGGCTGGCGGCACGGCGGGGCGCGAGTTTGGTGACCACGGCGAAGGATTGGGCGCGCCTGGCGCCGGACCAGCGCGGCGATATTCTGGCGGTGGGCATCCGCGTGGCATGGGACGACGAGGCGGCGATCTCGGCGTTGCTCGACCGGGCGCTCGGTTCGTGAAGGCCGTTCAATATTGGGTGGAGGCGCTGGCGGTGCGCGCGCTGCTGGCGATCCTGCGGCGTCTTGGGCCGGTGGCGGCGTCCAACCTCGGTGGGTTTCTGGCGCGCATGGTGGGGCCGTTGCTGCCGGTTCATCGCATCGGGGATGCCAATCTGCGCCTGGCCATGCCGGAGCTGGATGCCGCCCGGCGCCGCGTGGTGCTGCGCGATGTGTGGGACAATCTGGGGCGCACCGCGGCCGAACTGCCGCATATCGGCCGGCTGGAACGCACCGTGGTGGGGCCGGGCTGGGAGGTCGTGGGGGCGGAGATCGCCCACGCATTGGCGGCACACGGCGGGGGTGCCATTTTCGTGTCCGGCCATATCGGCAACTGGGAATTGCTGCCGCGCGCGGCGGGGGCGTTCGGCATCCGGTTGAGCAGCTTCTATCGCGCGGCCGCCAATCCGGCGGTGGATGCGATGATCATGGCGCTGCGAATGTCGGCGGTGGGCCAGGATGTGCCGAATTTCGCCAAAGGCAGCAAAGGCGCGCGGGCGGCGCTGGCGCATCTCGGGCACGGTGGCACCCTGGGCATGCTGGTGGATCAGAAGATGAACGACGGCATCGCGGCGCCGTTCTTCGGCCATACCGCCATGACAGCGCCGGCCGCCGCCGCCTTCGCGCTGCGTTATCGCTGCCCGCTGGTGCCGGCCCACGTGGAACGCCTCGGTCCCGCGCGGCTGCGGCTGGTGGTGGAGGCGCCGCTGGTGCTGCCCGACAGCGGCGACCGGCAGGCGGACCTGTTGCGGGTGACGAGCGAGATCAATGGGATATTGGAGCGCTGGATCCGGGCACGGCCGGGGGAGTGGCTTTGGTTGCATCGGCGGTGGCCGAAGGACAGCAAGTAACAGATGTTCTTTTGTGAACAAAAAAACCAAAAAACTTCATTCTATTAGATCATGATGCGTTTGGGTTGATTAACCCGAACGCATAAACATGATCGATCAAACAAGAATAGAGTGTGATGATTTTGCTTCTACTCAAAATCATCACGCTCTAGAGATTTAGGCTGATTTGTCTTGGTCTTCCGCCGTTTGCGGTTGCTGCCACTTCGCCGTCAGCGAAGCTCAGGCGTAAATTACCGCCGGGGCGAATTTGTGCGGCGGTGGTGATGGCTTGGCCAAATTCGTCGTACACCAGAGCGTAGCCGCGCGCCTGGACGGCTTTGTGGGAGACTGATTCCAGCCTCGCGCCCAAGCCCTCCAACCGGGCATGCGCTTCGCGCAGGCGGGCGCGGACGGGGGCATCGGTCAGGCGGGGCAGCACGCGGGCGGCCATTGCCGCGCGGCCGGCGGTGGCGTGACGCAGCGCCGAGCGCAGATGAAGCGATGCCAGGGCCACCTGCTGCCGGCGTGCGCTGACCACGTTGGGCAGAGCGATGCGCAACCTTAAAGCGCGGTCGCCGAGCGTGCGCTTTGCCTGCACCACCAGGGCCGCGGGGTCCGGCAGGCCGCGCTCCGCCCGGATGAGGGCCGCCCTGCGCGCGGCGACGAGGTTGGGAAGTGCCAGAATCAGGCGCGTGCTGCGGTCTTCGAGACGCTGGCGGGCGGCGCCGGCGAGCGCTTGGAGATCGGGCAGGCCGCGTTCGGCGCGTTGCAGGCGCAATCGCTTTTCCTGGGCGATGCGGCCGAGGCTGCCCTCCAGGCGGGCGGCTTTCTGCAACAGGTCGGACAGCAGCTCGGACCTTGCCGGGATCGCCATTTCGGCGGCGGCGGTGGGGGTGGGGGCGCGCCTGTCCGACGCATAGTCGATCAGCGTGGTGTCGGTTTCGTGACCCACCGCCGAGATCAGCGGAATGCTGGACGCGGCGGCGGCGCGGACCACCGCTTCGTCGTTGAAAGCCATGAGGTCTTCGAGCGAGCCGCCGCCGCGCGCGACGATGATGACGTCCGGGCGGGGAATGGGCCCGCCCGCGGCGATCGCGGAAAATCCGTCGATGGCGGCGGCGATTTTGGCGGCCGCGCCCTCGCCTTGCACCGGGACGGGCCAGAGCAGCAGGGCGCGGGGGAAGCGGCGTAGAATGGTGGTGCGAATGTCCTGGATGACGGCGCCCTGCGGGCTGGTGACGATGCCGATCACCACCGGCAGCATCGGCAGCGCGCGTTTTCGGGCAGCGTCGAAAACGCCTTCCTCGGCCAGGCGCAGTCGCAAGGCCTCGATCTTGGCGAGCAGCGCGCCGGCGCCGGCATAGTCCATGCGGTCGACGATGAGCTGGTAGCTGGAGCGGTCGCCGTAGGAGGACACCTTGCCCTGGGCGATCACCTCCACGCCGTTTTCGGGCTGCATGCCGAGCTTGGAGACGGCGGATTTCCAGACCACGCCGGAGATCTTGCCGCCTTCGTCCTTCAGCGAAAAATAGATGTGGCCGGAAGGGTAGCGCTTCACCTCCGTCAGCTCGCCCCGCACCCGCACGCGGCCGAAGGCGCCTTCCAGGGTGCGTTTCACCGCGCCCGAGATTTCGCTTACGGTGTATTCGGGGATATTGGTGCGCGCATCGTCCATCTTATTATTCTAAGGCAGCTTTCCCGGGTCGGAAAGTACGGCCGGCCGCACGACGAACGAAGCGAGAAACGGGAGTGATGCGATGCGCGTTCTGGTAATCGGCAATGGCGGGCGCGAGCACGCTTTGTGCTGGGCGATCGCGGGATCTCCGATGCTGAGCAAGCTTTATTGCGCCCCCGGCAATCCCGGGATCGCGGCCGTGGCGGAGTGCGTGCCGATCGGGGTGATGGACATCTCCGAGCTCGTGATCTTCGCCGCCGAAAACAACATCGATCTGGTGATCCCCGGTCCCGAGGCGCCTTTGGTGGCGGGGATCGCCGACGCCATGGCGCGCGCCGACATCGCGTGTTGCGGGCCCTCGGCGGCGGCGGCGGCGTTGGAGGGCAGCAAGACCTTCACCAAAGAGGTGGCCGACGCCGCCGGTATTCCCACCGCCTTGTGGGAGCGGTTCGACGATGCCGCCGCGGCCCGCGATTTCGTCAGCCGGCGGGGTGCGCCGCTGGTGGTCAAGGCGGATGGCCTGGCGGCCGGCAAGGGCGTGGTGGTGGCCATGACCGAGGCGGAGGCGCAAAGCGCGATTGCCGATTTCATGGAGGCGGGCACGCTGGGCGCGGCCGGGGCTGCGGTGGTGATCGAGGAGTTCCTGCAAGGCGAGGAGGTGAGCGTGTTCGCGCTCTGCGACGGGCTGACGGCGATTTCGCTGGGCGCCGCGCAGGACCATAAGCGGGTGTTCGACGGGGATCGGGGGCCGAACACCGGGGGCATGGGCGCGTATTCGCCGCCGCCCTGCCTGCCGCCCGCGCTGGAGGCCGAGATCATGACGCGGTTCATCCGGCCCACGCTGGCGGAGATGCATCGTCGCGGCACGCCGTTTCGCGGCATTCTGTTCGCGGGGCTGATGCTGACCGCGGACGGGCCGAAGCTGATCGAATACAATGTCCGCTTCGGCGACCCCGAATGCCAGTGCCTGATGCTGCGCCTGAAATCCGATCTGCTCGGCGCGCTGGTGGCGGCTTGCGATGGGGAGCTGGGGAATTACGATCTGCGCTGGCATGAGCGCGCCGCGGTGGCCGTGGTGATGGCGGCCGCCGGCTATCCCGAGGCACCCCGGCCGCACACGCCGATCGGCTCGCTCGCCGGGGCCGAGGCGGTGGCGGATGTGAAAGTGTTCTATGCCGGGACAGCGCTTTTAGATGGCGTGCTGGTCAGCAACGGCGGGCGCGTGCTGAGCGTGTGCGCCACCGGGGCCAGCATCGCCTCCGCGCGGGCCAGCGCCTATGCCGGGGTGGATGCGCTGGCGTGGGCGGACGGGTTCTGCCGGCGCGATATCGCCTGGCGCGCGCTCGCATCGGCCGGATGAAGCGCCGGGCTTTGCTCGCCGGGCTGGGTTTGGCTCTCGGTGCAGGCCACCCTGGACGCGCGTCGGACGCTTGCGCGCCGCGTGGGAATCTGGCTGAAGTCGCCTTGCAGACCGACGGCTATTGCGTCGTGCCGGTGTCGCTCGGCGGGCAGACTCTGCGCATGGTGCTGGACACAGGGGCCGAACGCAGCGTGCTGACGCGCGCCACCGTGACGCGGCTGGGATTGTCGTTGGACGAGTGGGTGGGCACGGCGATGCGCGGGGCCGGAGGGCGGCTCGACGAGCATCGCAACGCCATCGTGCCGGGGCTGACTCTGGGGGGGCTTTCGCTGTTTCAGCGCACCCCGCGCGTGCCGCTCAGCATGCCCGTCATGGCGCTCGATCTCGGCCCGGCGGCGGGGCTGCTCGGCGCCGATCTGCTGCATCGCTACACGCTGGAGATCGACGTGCCCGCCGGGCGGCTTCTGGTGCAGGATTCGCAGGCCTGCCCACGCGCCGGCCATGCCGTGGGCTTCACGCCCTGGCGGCGGTTTTTGATGCTCGTGACGGTGCGGCTCGACGGCCGGCCGTTGCAGGCGTTGGTGGACACCGGCGCCGGGTCGTCGCTGCTGAACGCGCGCGGGCTGTATCGGATGGGTCTCACGCAAGCCGACATCGTGCGCGACCCCACGCATGAGGCACTCGGGCTGGGCGGCACGTTCGACGTCAAACGCCACACGTTCCGCAGCCTCCAGCTGGGTGGCCTGCGGATCGACGCGCCGGCGCTTGCGGTGAACGATGTGCCTGAGGCGGCGTTCGATATGGTTTTGGGAATGGATGTGCTGGGGCGGCAGGCTTTTGTGGTGGATTATGGGAAGAGTAATTTAACTTTCTAAATCCAAGGTGTTCTTTTGTGAACAAAAGAACCAAAAAACTTCATTCATTCAGGTGCGCGTTGCCGATATACTCGCAACGTGTATTTAAATGAGTAAAAGTCTTTTTGTTTCTTTTTCTTCAGAAAAAGAAATCCTTATCTTTAACCTACACGAACCAGCCGATGGTTCTTTCGTCCGGCGGAAAGTTTCGCAGCGCCGGCGATCAGGTCGGCCGTGGTGATGATCTGCGCTTCGTCGGCGATGGCGACGTCGTTCAGGCGGGCGCCGCCGCCGCGAATGAGGCGGCGGGCCTCGCCGTTGCTGGTGGCAAGGCCGCTGTCGACGAACAGCTTGATGGCGCTGATCCCGGCTGCGAGTTCGGCGTGTGTGACCGTGATGGCGGGCAGGGTTTCGGCGGCGGTGCCTTCCTCGAAGGCCTGGCGCGCGGTCTCGGCGGCTGCGTGGGCGTCAGCCTGGCCGTGGGCGAGCGCGGTGGCGGCGGTGGCCAGGATCTTTTTGGCTTCGTTGATCTCCGCCCCGCCGAGCGCTTCCAGGCGGGCGATCTCGGCCAGGGGCATGTCGGTGAACAGACGCAGGAAGCGGCCGACATCGGCGTCTTCGGTGTTGCGCCAGAACTGCCAGAAATCGTAGGCGCTCAGACGGTCGGACGTGAGCCATACCGCCCCCTTCGCGGATTTGCCCATCTTGGCGCCGGATGCGGTGGCGATCAGCGGGGTGGTGAGCCCGAAAACCTGCTTGGCGTCTGTACGGCGCACGAGGTCGACGCCGGAGACGATGTTGCCCCACTGGTCCGAGCCGCCCATTTGCAACGTGACGCCGTGGCGACGGTTGAGCTCGCGGAAATCGTAGCTTTGCAGGATGGAATAGTTGAACTCGAGGAAGGTCAGGCCCTGCTCGCGGTCCAGCCTGGTCTTGACGCTGTCGAAGCCGAGCATGCGGTTGACGCTGAAATGGATGCCGACCTCGCGCAGCAGCTCGATATAGCCAAGCTTGTCGAGCCACTCGGCGTTGTTCGGCATCAGCGCATCGTTCGGACCCTCGCCGAACGTGATGTAGGGGGCGAAACAGCGCTGGATGCCGGCCATGTTGGCGGCGATCTGGGCGTCTGTGAGAAGTTGGCGGGCTTCTTCGCGCAGGCTTGGGTCGCCGATGCGGGTGGTGCCGCCGCCCATCAGGGTGATGGGGCGGTGGCCGGTGCGCTGCATCAGGCGCAGCAGCATGATCTGGACGAGCGAGCCGACATGCAGGCTGTCGGCGGTGCAGTCAAAGCCGATATATCCCGTGACCTGGCCGCGCGCGAACGCGGCGTCCAGCGCCTCGCTGTCGGTGGTCTGGAAGACGAAGCCGCGCTCGGTGGCCTCGTGAAGGAAATCGCTTTTGGGCATCGGACTGTCCTGGACAACGGAGCGGGAGAAAACACCGCCGGGGGGACGAAGTCCAGAAGCCGGACCGAAAACGGCGCCGACCCCAGGGGGACGACGCCGTTTTCAAACGTCAGATGAGCCGCGTTCGGCCGGCTGCGTTCGGCCGGCTACGTTCGGCCGGCTACGTTCAATCGGCCGCCTTCAATCGGCGGCGAGCGCCATCGTGCGGCGGGCCATCGTTTTGGTGACGTGGTCTTCGAGATGGGCGGCCACCGTCTCGGCGTGGTTGGCCATCACGTGATCGGCGCCGGCCATGATGCGATAGTCGACCTGGACGTTTTTCTGCGTGTTCAGCTTGTCCACCAGCTTGCGCACGGCGGGCTCCGGCACCAGCTCGTCGCTGTCGCCATGGACCAGCAGGCCGCCGCAGGGGCAGGGGGCGAGGAAGCCGAAATCATAGTGGTTGGAGGGCGGTGCGACGCTGACCCAGCCCGAGATCTCCGGCCGGCGCATCAGTAGCTGCATGCCGACGAAGGCGCCGAACGAGTAGCCGGCGATCCACAGGCCGCCGGAATTCGGGTTGACCGCCTGCATCCAGTCGAGCGCCGCCGCGGCGTCGCCGATTTCGCCGATGCCGCCGTCGTAGCGGCCCTGGCTGCGGCCCACGCCGCGAAAATTGAACCGCATGACGGAGAAGCCGAGCTTCTTGAACGATTCGAACATGGTGTAGGATATTCGGTTGTTCATTGTGCCCCCATGCATCGGGTGGGGATGCAGAATGAGCGCGAGCGGCGCGCCTGTTTCCTTGGAGTGGTGATAACGACCCTCCAACCGGCCGTCAGGACCGGCGAACATGACCTCTGGCATTGTGTACGAAAATCCGTTTCCTGTTCGCCCGACCGTTTCGATCCGGCTTGAGACCCTCGGGAAGCTAGGACTGCGCCGCTCCGTTTAATATCGCCCACGATACGCAACGCAACCTGTGGCTTAGAAAGATATGCTGTCTTAAGACCTTAGTGGTGCAGCGAACGAAGGGGCGGTTGCAAGCGGAAACTTTCTGCCCTGCGTTCTCTGCATGACCGCATCGCAGCAATTTACAACCTGGGGGCGAAACCTGTGCCGTGCTCTTGTGCCGTTGTTTTGTGTGCGGGCGCGTCATTTATCGGCACACGAGGTTTGCCCGGCGGAAGTGCTTCCCCATGTTCACTGTCGTCGCGCGATTTTTCAATCATAGGTCGAAACGGTTGGTTGGGAGAACGAAAATGTTTTGGGGCCATCATGTTTTTGCGTGAGATGATCCAGGCCTATCGTGAGCGCGACCCGGCGGCGCGGTCCGCGCTCGAGGTGCTGCTGTGCTATCCCGGCCTGCACGCCGTGATCTGGCACCGCCTGGCGCATGGGTTGTGGACCCGCGGCGCCATCCTGCCCGCCCGCATGACGGCGCATCTCGGGCGGTTTTTGACGGGTATCGAGATCCATCCGGCCGCCACGATCGGGCGCCGGCTGATCATCGATCACGGCATGGGCGTGGTGATCGGCGAGACCGCCGAGATCGGCGACGACGTGTATCTATATCATCAGGTGACGCTGGGCGGCACCAGCACGGCGCGCGGCAAGCGGCACCCGACGATCGGCAACAACGTGATCGTGGGCGCCGGGGCGAAGATCCTCGGCGGCATCCTGGTGGGCGAGAATGCGCGCGTGGGCGCCAACGCGGTGGTGGTGAGCGCGGTTGCCGCCAACACCACGGTGGTGGGCATACCGGCGCGGCCGGTGGCGCGGCGGGTGGAGAAGTCGCCCGGCCGCAAGCCGGTTTTCGACGCGTACGGCACGCCGACCGATTGCGATCTGGACCCGCTGCTGCACGAGCTGGAGCATATGCGCGGCGCCCTGGCCGAGCTGGAGGCGCGCATGATGCGCACCGCGCGCGTCCAGGCGGTTGAATAGCCTGGCTGATTGACACCGCGATGATCTATCTGGACGCCAATGCCTCCGAGCCGTTGCGGCCGGAGGCGCGGGCGGCGATGTGTGCCGCGATGGATGTGGGCGGCAATCCGTCGTCCATCCATGCCGGGGGGCGTGCGGCGCGACGGTTGTTGGAACAGGCGCGACATCAGGTGGCGCGCCGTTTTGGCGTGCTGGCGGAGGCTGTGATCTTCACGTCCGGCGGCACCGAGGCGGATGCGTTGGCGATCCACGCGCTGGCGATCCAGATGTCAGGCGAGAGGCGTCGGCTGATCGTGGGGGCCACCGAGCATGACGCCATTCGCGCGGGGGCGCCGGGGGCCGAGATCCTGCCGGTGGGTCGCGACGGCGTGGCCGATCTCGCATGTTTGGAGCGGCTTCTGGCGGGGGCGCCCGCTTTGGTGTGCCTGATGCACGCCAACAACGAGACCGGCACGATCCAGCCGATTGCCGAGGCGGCCAGGCTGTGCCGGGCGGCCGGGGCGTTGTTGCATGTGGATGCCGCGCAGTCCGCCGGGCGAATGGAGATGGATCTGGCCGAACTCGGCGCCGACAGCCTGGCGATTTCGGGCCACAAGATGGGCGGCCCGCCCGGGACCGGCGCGCTGCTGCTGGCGCCGCGCGGGGCCGTGACCCCAATGATCCGGGGCGGTGGGCAGGAGCGCGGCTGGCGCGGCGGCACGCAGGCCTTGCCCGCCATCGCGGGGTTGGGGGCGGCGTGCGACGTGCCGGTGGCCGATATGTCGCCGCTTCGCGACCGGCTGGAGCGGGGCGTGGCGGCGGTGGTCATCGCGCGGGACGCGAAGCGGCTGGGCAACACCAGCTGCCTCGCTTTGCCCGGCGTGGCGGCGCAGGTGCAGGTGATGGCGCTGGATCTGGCGGGGATCGCGGTGTCGGCGGGGGCTGCGTGCAGCTCCGGCAAGGTGGCGCGCTCGCATGTGCTGGACGCGATGGGGCTGGGGACGCTGGCCGGGGAGGCGATCCGGGTTTCGTTGCCATGGAACGTGGGCGCCGCCGATATCGATGGTTTCGTCGCGGCCTATCAGGCGATGGCGCAGCGGCTTTCACGGGCCGCCGTCTGACACCATATAGAAGCGATGGCGATGATCTTCCTCGACAACCAGTCCACCACCCCGTGCGATCCGCGTGTGCTCGCCGCCATGATGGCGTGGTTCACCGAGGATTTCGGCAATCCGCATTCGTCCGAACACGCGATGGGGCGGGTGGCGGAGGCGGCGGTGGAGCACGCGCGGGGCGAGGTGGCGGCTGCCATAGGCGCCGATCCCCGGGAGATCGTGTTCACGTCCGGCGCCACCGAGAGCAACAACATCGCCATCAAGGGCGCGGCCCGGCACGCGCGGCGTGTGGGCGATCCGCGCCGGCGCGTGATCACGGTGGCCACCGAGCATAAATGCGTTCTGGAATCGGTGGCCGACCTCGCCGAGGACGGGTTCGACCCGGTGGTGCTGCCGGTGCGCCGCGACGGCACGCTGGACCCGGAGCGCCTGGAAGAGGCGCTGGAGAGCCCGACCTTGCTGGTCAGCGTGATGGCGGTGAACAACGAGACCGGGGTGATCCAGGATATCGCGGGCATCGCCGCCCTGGTGAAGCGGCACGGCGCGCTGTTTCACACCGATGCGGCGCAGGCTCTGGGCAAGATACCGGTGGATGTGGGCGTGGGCATCGATCTGATGTCGGTCACGGCGCACAAGATCTATGGTCCCAAGGGGGTCGGGGCACTTTACGTTCGCAGGCGGCCGCGGGCGCGGGTGGCGGCGCTGTTTTCGGGCGGCAACCAGGAACGTGGCCTGCGCTCCGGCACGCTGGCGACGCCTTTGGTGGTGGGGTTCGGGGTGGCCTGCGCGATCGCCGTGGCTGAGCGCGCGGCCGATGCGGCGCGCATCGGGGCGTTGCGGGACCGGTTGTTCGGCCTGCTCGACCGGGGCATCGCGGGGCTTGCGGTGAATGGCGCAACGGCGGGGCGCATTGCCGGAAATCTGGCGTTGCGCTTTCCCGAGCGCGGCGCGCAGGCGCTGATGGCGGCGTGCCCTTCGCTGTGTGTGTCCACGGGGTCTGCCTGTTCCTCGGCGGTGGTGGAGCCTTCCTATGTGTTGCGCGCCATGGGGCTGAGCGATGCCGAAGCGTCACGCAGCTTGCGTATCGGCATCGGACGCTTTACCAGCGCCACCGAAATAGAGGCCGCGGCGCATGCGCTCGTGGCCGCCCATGCCCTCCAGCAGGCCTGACCCAGCACCATGCCCCAGATGACCTTTATCGAGCGTGACGGCACCCACCGCGAAGTCGAGGCGCCGCTCGGGCTGTCCGTGCTGGAGGTGGCGCACAAGCATGGCGTGGACATCGAGGGCGCGTGCGAGGGGTCTCTTGCATGTTCCACCTGCCATGTGATCGTGGACGTCGCCTGGGCGGACAAGCTGAAGAAGGCCAGCGAGGACGAGGAGGACATGCTCGACCTCGCGTTCGGCCTGGAAAAGACGTCGCGCCTCGGCTGCCAGATCGTGATCACCCAGGCTTTGGACGGGCTGGTGGTGAAGCTGCCCGCCTCCAGCCGCAACGCGCTGCAGGGATAGGCTCGCCCATGCGCATCGTGGTGGCGATGTCGGGCGGGGTGGACAGTTCGGTGGTGGCCGGCCTGCTGCACGAGCAGGGGCACGAGGTCATCGGCGTGACGTTGCAGCTTTACGATCATGGCGCGGCGATCCGGAAAAAGGGCGCGTGCTGCGCCGGGCAGGATATCCACGACGCGCGCGACGTGGCGGACCGGCTGGGTTTTGCGCATTACGTGATCGACGCCGAGCAGCGTTTTCGCGATGCGGTGATCCAGCCGTTCGCGGACAGCTACGCCGCGGGCGAGACGCCGGTGCCGTGCATCTCGTGCAACCAGTCCGTCAAATTCACCGATCTGGTGAAGCTTTCGGCCGATCTCGGCGCCGAGCGGCTGGCCACGGGCCATTACGTGCGCCGTACAGATACCGGAGGCGGCGCCGAGTTGCACCGTGCGGTGGATGTCGCGCGCGATCAGAGTTGGTTTCTGTTCGCCACGACCCAGGCGCAGCTCGACCGCTGCCTGTTTCCGCTGGGCGATTATCCCACCAAGGCCGATGTGCGGGCCGAGGCCGCGCGGTTCGGCCTTGAGGTGGCGGCCAAGCCGGACAGCCAGGACATATGCTTCGTGCCGCAGGGCAGCTACGCCCGCGTGGTGGGCAATCTGCGGCCGGACGCGATGCTTGCGGGCGATATCGTGACGGCTTCGGGCGAGGTTGTGGGCCGGCACGCGGGCATTGCGAACTACACCATCGGCCAGGCCAAGCGGCTGGGTACTGCGCAGGTGGCCGGCGGGCGGCGCGTTGTGGTGGGGCTGGAGGCTGCCACCATGCGTGTGGTGGTGGACACCGCACCGCCGGGCGCCACCACGCTGGCGTTGCGGGACGTGAACTGGCTGGGGCCGCGCGGTGCGATGCGGTGCCTGGTGAAGCTCCGTTCCGGCGAGGTGGCGCATGCGGCCTCTGTGCGGGTTGAGGGGGCGGAGGTTTTCGTGGATCTCGACACGCCGGCGCGGGCGGCACCGGGGCAGGCCTGCGTGTTCTACGACGGCACGCGGGTGCTGGGCGGCGGGTTCATCCGGGCGCGGGTTATTGACGGGGGCGCGTGACAAGGCTATCTCCCCCGCCTCGCTCGGGGCGTGTGGCGTCGGGTCGATGGGATGGCGGTGTAGCTCAGCGGTAGAGCAGGAGAATCATAATCTCTTGGTCGCTGGTTCAAATCCGGCCACCGCTACCATCCCTTTCTTCTTCTTCTTTTTCTGAAGAAAAAGAAGCAAAAAGGCTTTTATCCATAGGGCGTGCGTATTCCGGAAACATCCGCACAACGCGCCCATTGAATGAAGTTTTTTGGTTCTTTTGTTCACAAAAGAACATCTTGCCCTGTGCTGTTCGCCTTCTATAGCCTCGCGCCATGAAGTTCTTGCACACGGCCGACATTCATCTCGACAGCCCGTTGGCGGGCTTGCGCAGCCGGTCTGATCTTCCGGCGGGGATCATCGCGCATTTCACCCGTCGGGCGTTTTCGGCGCTGATCGACCTCGCCATCGCCGAGGAGGTGGCGTTCGTGGTGATCGCGGGCGATCTGTACGACGGCGAATGGCGCGATTTCTCGACCGGACTTTTCTTCATCGAGGAGATGCGACGCCTTGCGCGGCCGTGCTTTCTGGTCCGCGGCAATCACGATGCGCAGTCCGTCATCACCAGGACCCTGGTTTTGCCGGACAACGTGACGGAATTCTCGTCGCGCACGTGCGATGCGTTTGTGCGGCCGGATCTGGGGGTGGCGCTGCATGGACGGTCTTTCCCGGCGCGTGCGGTGCCGGAGGATCTGTCGGCCGGCTATGGTGCCCCGGTGCCGGGGCTGCTGAATATCGGGGTGCTGCACACCTCCGCCGACGACCCCGGCGATCACGCGACGTATGCGCCGTGCACGGTGGATGGGCTGGCCGGCAAGGGCTACGATTACTGGGCATTGGGCCATATCCATGCGCGCCGCGTGCTGTCGGAGCGGCCGTGGATCGTGTTTCCCGGCAACATCCAGGGCCGTCACCCCAAGGAGACGGGGGCCAAGGGCTGCACGCTCGTGACGTATGACGACAGCCGGGTGACCCGCGTGGAACATCGCGTGGTGGATGTTCTGCGCTGGGTGGCGCTGGACGTGGATGTGGGGGGTGCGGATGCGCCGGGGGTGGTGCGACGCATCGGGCGCGCGGTGCAGGAGGCGGTGGCCTCGGCGGACGGGCGGCCGATTTTGGCGCGCATCACGCTTATGGGGGCCACGGACGAGCATAGCGCGATGATCGCCGATGTCGAACGGCTGGCCGCGGAATGTCGCAGTGCAGCCATTGCTTTGGATGCCACGCTGTGGGTGGAGCAGCTGCGCGTTCGCACCACGAAGCCGGCGTTGGTGGACACGGATCTGCTGGCGCCGGTGCAGGCGGCGTTTGCGGCGGGGCTGGGTGATGCCGGGATTGTGGAGTCGTTGCTCGCCGATTTCGCCGTGCTGCGCGAGGCGTTGCCGGCGCGGGCGCGGGGGGCGCTGGATCTTCCGGAGGATGCGGCGGGGCTTGCGCGGCTGGCGGACGATGCGTGGGAGCTGGTGGCCCAGGCTTTGGCCCAGGGGATGGCCCAGGGGATGACCCAGGGGATGGCGAAGGAGTCTGCATGAGGCTGCTACGGCTGGAATTACGGCGTTACGGCCACCTGGCCGACACGACGCTGGATTTCAGCGATGGCGCTGCGTTGTCTGTGGTGCATGGCCCCAACGAGGCCGGCAAATCCACGGCGCTGGCGGCGATCGCGGATGCGCTGTTCGGCATCGAGGACCGGACCGCCTATGCGTTTCGCTATCCCGGGCCGCAGCTGCGCCTTGCGATGGCGTTGCAGGCCAGGGATGGCGGCGTGGGGCATTTCGTGCGGCGCAAGGGGCGCAAGGACACGCTGCTCGACGCGGCCGAGGCGCCGGTTCCCGAGGAGTCTCTGCGCCGGTTTCTCGGCGGTGCCACGCGTGATCTGTTCGAGCAGGGCTTCGGGCTGGACGGTGCGCGGCTGCGTGCGGGCGGCCTGGCGTTACTGCAAAGCGACGGCGACGTGGGCGGCGCGCTGATGGCGGGAAGCGGCATCGGCAATCTGCGCATGGCCTTGCAGGGATTGGATGAGGAGGCCCGGGCGCTGGTCAACGTGCGCGGCAAGCCACGCCTGCAGGAGGCGATCAAGGTGTGGCGCGCGGCGCAGGGCGAGGCGGCGCAGCGCGCGGTGCAGCCGGCGGCGTGGCGGGATCTGGAGACCACGCGGGCCAATGCGCGCGAGCGTCTCGCCCTGATCCGGGACCAGTCGCGTGCGCTGGCGACCGAGCAGAGCCGGCTGCAGCGGGCGCGCCGGGTTTTGCCGCTGTTGCGCGATCTGGCGGAGGCGCAGGCCCGTCTGGCGGGGCTGGGCGAGATCAGGCCGCTTCCGGCGGATGCGCAGGCGCGTCGTCTGTCCGCGCTGTCTATCGCCGCCGACGCCACGCGGGACGTGGCGCGCGAGATGCGGCATGTGGCGGATCTGGTGGCGGACCGGGACAGGCTGGCGCGCGATGCCGCTGTGCTGGCCGAGCAGGACGGCATCGATGCGCTGTCGGCCGAGAGCGGCGTGATGGCGCAGGCGCTGGCGGATCTGCCGGGGGTGCGTGCCAGGGTGGCGGGTTTCGTGTCAGCCACGGGCCGGGCGCTGCGCGACATCGGTGCCGCCTTCACGCCGGAAGCGGCGCGCGATGCCATACCACTGGCCGCGACGCAGAGCCTGGTGCGCGAGCTGATCGGCCAGCGTTTCACGCTCGACAGTCGGCTGGAGGCGGCCGAGGCGGCGTTGGCGGAGGCGGTGCGCCGGCGGGATCTGGCGCGGTTGCGATGGGCGGCGACGCCGGCGCCGGCTTCGGCCAGTCTGTTGCGGCGCACGGTGGAGGCGGTGCGGGCGGAGGGGCCGATCGATGCCGCGTGCAGCCGTGCCGCGCGCGACCTGGCGGACGCGGAGGCCGCGACATCGCGCGCGCTGGCGTCTTTGCCGTTGTGGAACGGGACGTTGGAAGCCCTTCTGGCCTGCCCGGTGCCGCTGGTGGCGGAGACCGACGCGCTTGCCGCGCGGATGACGGCGGCGGCGGGCGAGCGCGGGCGTGGGCGAGACGAGCTGGCGCGGCTTGACGAGGAGACGGCGCGCGTTTCGGCGGAGATCGAGGCGTGGGCGGGGGGCGCGGTGGTGCCCACCCCGGCGGCGATCAGGGACGCCCGGGCGGTGCGCGATCGGGCGTGGAATCTCGTTCGTCGTGGGATGGACGGTGACCCGGCGGCGCACGACCGTGCGGGCCTGCCGGAGGGGGCGTTGCCCGATGTGTTCGAGGCGCTGCGCGATGCGGCGGATGGCCTGGCGGACCGTGCGGCCGACGATGCCGGGCGGGTGGCGGGGTATCTGGGGGGCATGGCGCGTTTGGGAGCGGTCGGGCAGGCGGTGGCGGCGGCGCGCGCCACGCATGAGGCCGCGACAGCGGAGGTGGCGCGGCTGGATGCGGACTGGGCCGCGCTGTGGGCGCCGTGTGGCGTGGTGCCGGCCGCGCCCGACGCATCGGCGGAGTGGCGGCGCAAGCGCGACGCCGTGGTGGCGCTGGCCGCGCGGGCGCAGGTGGCGCGCGGCGTTCACGCGGATCTGCGCGAGCGCGTGGTACAAGCCGTGTCGGGTTTGGATCCCGTTGTGGGGCCAGCCGCCGCCGGCGAGACGGTGGCCGATCGGCTGTTACGGGCCGAGGATGTGTGCGCCACCGCCGAGGCCAGCGTTGCGGCCTATGACCGGCTGGGTCGCGCCGTTTCTGACTCCGCGGAGATCCTGCCGGGCCTGGAGGATGCGGTGGCGCAGGCCGGTGCGGCTATCGACCGGTGGCGCGTCGCGTGGGCAGATGCCGCGGTGGAGCTGGGGCTTGCGGCGGATGCCTCGACTGGCACGGCCGAGGCGGCGCTGTCGGCGTGGGGCGAGATTGCCGCACAGGCCACGGCGTGGCGGGAGGATGAGCGGCGTATCGCGGATATGCAGGCGCGCATCGATGGTGACACCGCGCGGCTGGACGCGGTGCTGGGTCGGTTGGGGCACGCGGCGGGGGAGGAGGCCGCCGTGATCGCCATCGCGCGGCTGGCGCGGCGGCTGGTGGCGGCGCGTGAGGCGGAGGCGGCGTGGGTCTCGCTCGACCGGCAGATCCGAGATCACGAGGCGGCGCTGGCGGTTTCGCGGCAGGCAGCGGGCGCGGCTGCGGGGGAGTTGGCATTGCTGTGCGGCATGGCCGGCGTGGCCGACGATGCGGGGCTTGCGAGCGTGATCGCGCGGGCCCGTGATCGCGATGATCTGGTGGCGACCCTGGCGGCGCTGGCCGAGGATCTGCGAGCGCAAGGCGATGGGCGGGACGAGGCGGCGCTGCGGGCGGAGACCGATGGTGTGGACGTGGATGCCGCCAAGGCGCGGCTGGATGAGATCGAAGAGTTGCTGACAGCGTATGGCGGACAGCGCGAGGAGCACAGCGCGCTCAGCAGCCAGGCGGAGAGCGGCCTGGCCCGGATGCGGGATGGCAACGATGCCGCCTCCAAAGCGCAGGAGGCCGAGGATGCGCTGGCCGAGGCGCGCGCGGCGGCGGAGCGTTACGGGCGGGTGCATGTGGCGCGCGTTCTGTTGCGTGCCGGAATCGAACGTTTTCGGCGAGACAATCAGGGACCGCTGCTGCGCGCGGCGGGTCGGAATTTCGCCATGCTCACCGGCGGGCGGTACGTGGGGCTCGGCGTCGATGAAGACGACAAGGGGCATGCGGCGCTGCGTGCCATCCGCGACGACGCCACGGAGTGCCCGGTGCAGGGCCTGAGCGAAGGCACGCGCGACCAGCTGTTCCTGGCGTTGCGGGTGGCGGTGGTGGAAGCGCAGGCCGCTTCGGGCGAGCGGCTGCCGTTCGTTGCCGACGATCTGCTGGTGCATTTCGACGATGCCCGCGCGGCGACGGCGATCCATCTGTTGTTGCAGCTCGGTCGCACCACGCAGGTTATTCTGTTCACGCATCACGACCACATCGCGGCGCTGGCGCGGGCGCAAGATGGCGTCTGCGTGCAGCGCCTCGCCCGATCTGGCTGACGCCCAAACCCATCGTGCGCTAGTGGCAAACGCGACTGATGCGCGGCTGTAGCGTGGGCGCGGTGAAAGGTCAGCGATGCCACCGGGGCTTGGCGGGGCGTGGTTGGCCTTTCCCTTGGTTGCCGCATGTGCTGCACTCATTGGGCGACGTTCCGGCAAAGGTGCTGTGATGACAGATGCCGATATCGGTTTTCTATCCGCCTTCGAACTCGCGTTGCGGTATCGCGATGGATCGCTGTCGCCGGTTGAGGTGATCGACGCAGTGTTGCGGCATATCGCGCGCCAGGAGCCGGGGTTGAATGCGATGGCGCGCATGACCGGGGATGTGGCGCGCGCGGGCGCGGTGGCGGCGGAGGCGGCGTTTCGCAGCGGCACGGCGCGCCGGCTGGAAGGTGTTCCCGTTACCATCAAGGATCTTCAGCAGACCAAGGGCATCCTGACCGAGATGGGCAGCCGCATGTTCGAGGGGCATGTGCCCGAGGTGGACGCGCCGTGCGTGACGCGGCTGCGTGAGGCCGGGTGCATCATGCTGGGCAAGACCACGGCGCCGGAATTCGGCTGGAAGGGCGTGAGCCAGAGCCCGCTCACCGGGATCACGCATAATCCGTGGGGGCATGGGCTGAGTGCGGGCGGGTCTTCCTCGGGCGCGGGGGCGGGGGCCGCGGCGGGGTATGGGCCGTTGCACCAAGGCGGCGATGGCGCGGGATCCGTGCGTATTCCGGCGCATATGTGCGGTGTGTTCGGCATGAAGGCCACGCATGGACGGGTGCCGAACTGGCCGATGTCGAACAACGACCTGGCCACGCATATCGGGCCGATCACGCGCACGGTGACGGATGGGGCGTTGATGCTGGAGGCGATGGCCGGGCCGCATCCGTGGGATTACACGTCGCTCGAGGCGCCGGCGATGGATTACGCCTCGGTGCTCGCCTGCGACATGAAGGGCAAGCGGATCGCCTACAGCCCGGATCTCGGCCATGCGCGGGTGGACCCCGAGGTGGCGGCGCTCGTGGCGAAATCTTTAGACGCGTTCAGGGAGATGGGCGCGATCGTGGAGCAGGTGACGCCGCCATGGGGGCCTGTGGGGCCCGGGTTGTTCGACTTCTTCTGGCCCGTGGTGTTTTCCGGCCGGCTGCGGTTTTTACCGGAATGGGAGGATCGGCTGGACCCGGCGTTCGTGGCCATGATCAAGACGACAGTGGATATCAAGGTCTCGACCTTCATGGCGATGCGTGAGCAGCGGTTTGCTTATTGCCAGTCCATACATACGTTTTTCGAGGATTGGGATTTTCTGCTGACGCCTTCCGCCAGCACGCCGGCGTTCCCGGCCGATTTGTTGCAGCCCGCGCATTGGCCGCAGCATCCGTGGGACGGGCTGTCCTGGGCGCAGTTTTCGTATCCGTTCAACTGGGCCGGCAATCCGGCATCCAGCGTGCCGTGCGGTTTCACGCAGGCCGGACTTCCCGTGGGGTTGCAGATCGCGGGCAGGCGTTTCGACGATCTGGGTGTGCTGCAGGCATCCTATGCTTTCGAACAGGCGCGCCCGTGGGCCGCCATACGACCGCCCGTTGTTTGACCTCATGATCGGAGACTGTCGATGAAACGTCGCCAATTGCTGAATGCGTCCATGGGGGCCGCTGCCACGCTGTCGCTGCCGACGATCGGTCGGGGGCAAGGCCTCAAGACGATCCATTTCGTGCCGCAATCGGATTTGGCGCTGCTCGACCCGGTGTTCAACACGGCGCTGGTGACGCGCAATCATGGGTTTTTGGTGTTCGACCAGCTTTACGGGTTGGACGAGGGGTTGCAGCCGCAGCCCCAGATGGTTGAAGGCCACGTCATCGAGGATGGCGGGCGGACGTGGAAGATGACGCTGCGCGCGGGGTTGATGTTTCACGACGGCACGCCCGTGCTGGCGCGCGATGCGGTGGCTTCCATCGTGCGGTGGGCGAAGAACGATCCGTTCGGGCAGAACGTGATGGCGGTGACGGACGAGTTGTCGGCGCTGTCGGACCGGGTGTTTCAGTTTCGATTGAAGAAGCCGTTCCCGTTACTGCCGGTGGCGTTGGCGAAGCCTTCGTCTTATTGCCCTGTGATGCCGGAGCGACTGGCCAAGACGGCATCTAACGTGCAGGTGACGGAGATGGTGGGCAGCGGGCCGTTCCGCTTCGTGGCCAACGAGCGGCTGGCGGGGTCTCGTGCGGTTTATCAGAAGTTCGACGGGTATGTGCCGCGGCCTTCGGGGACGCCGAGTTTCGCTTCGGGACCAAAGATTGTTTATGTGGACAGGGTGGAGTGGCACACCATTCCCGATGGCGCCACGGCGGCGGCGGCGTTGCAGCGGGGCGAGGTGGATTGGTGGGAGCAGCCGACGCCGGATCTGCTGCCGCTTTTGCGCAAGAGCGGCGAGATTGCTGTGGAGGCCAAGGAGATTGGCGGATCGATGAGCATGATCCGCTTCAATCATCTGCAGCCGCCTTTCGACAACCCCGCCATTCGCCGCGCGTTTTTTCCGGGCATCAAGCAGACCGATTACATGACGGCCGTGATGGGCGAGGATCGCAGCCTTTGGAACGACCGGTGCGGATTCTTCCTGCCGGGTGGCCCGCTTTCCACCGATGCGGGGTTGGAGACGATGGCGGGGGCGCCTGATTTCGAGAAGGTGAAAGCGAACCTCAAGGCTGCCGGCTACAAGGGCGAGCGGGTGGTTTTCGTGGTGCCTTCCGACATTCCGTCGTTGAACGCGATGAGCGAGATCGCGGCGGACATGTTTCGCAGGGTGGGCATCAATCTTGATTACCAGGCGTCGGACTGGGGGTCGGTGGCGCCGCGTTTGGCCAACAAGGAGGGGTTGGACAAGGGCGGTTGGAGTGTGTGGTGCAACAACATTCCGGGGATCATTGCGGTGACGCCTGCCACGCAATCCTACATTCGTGGGATTGGGCGGGCGGGCACGTATGGGTGGCCGGAATCGGCGAAGCTTGAGGCGCTGCGCAGTTCGTTTCTGGATGCGGAGACGCCGGAGGAGCAGAAGCGCATCACGCGCGAGCTTCAGTTGCAGGCGTTCGAAGATGTGCCGTATGTGCCGCTGGGCGCCTACACGCAACCGATCGCATATCGGAAAAGCCTAAGCGGCATAAGAAGAAGTTTCCCAGTATTCTACAACGTCAAGAAAAATTGAATAAAGTTTTTTGGTTCTTTTGTTCACAAAAGAACATCTCTACTCATCTGCCGCTAAAGGAGCGGTGGCGTGAGATGCGCCCATGGGCTGGTCTCTTCAAGGATGGCGCCAATGCGCAGGAGGTCTGCGTCGGTGTGCCATTTGCCGATGATCTGTAGCCCGGTGGGCAGGCCGCCTTCGCCCCAGCCGGACGGCACGGTGAGGGCGGGGTGGCCGGTGAGGTTGAAGGGATAGACATAGGACGTCCATCCTTGGCGGGTGGTGCCGCTTGGGATGCCGTCGATGTCGATCTGGTCTCGGATGTTGCTGAAGTCGGCTGGGATGGCGGTGCGGGTGAGGGTGGGCGAGAGCAGGATGTCGTATTTGGTGAATAGTTTCTGGATGGCGCGGTAGAGGCCGGTGCGGGCGTATTGTCCGCGCCGGAAATCCGAGAGCGAGACTTTGCTGCCCTGTTTGATGAAGTCGAGCAGCACGGGGTCCATCTGGTTGCCGAATTTGGCGACGTGGGGGCCGAAGCCTACGAAGATGTTGCCCATATAGACCTGGCGCGCCTGGTCTTCGATCCAGTCGATGGGGTCGGTCACTTCCTCGACGATCAGGCCGCGCGCCTCGAGGGCTGCGATGGCGGCGTTGGTGTTGCGCGCGACGTCTTCGCTGATGCGCTCGTTCGCCATCAGCCGGATGTAGCCGGCGCGCAGGCCTGCGAGGTCTCGGCCGATCAACCGCGTGTCGGTGGCGGCAAAGGCGGGGGCGGCGAAGGCGGGGGCGCCGAGGCTCCAGGGGTCGATGGGATCGGGGCCTGACAGCACCGACATCATCAGGGCCGCGTCGGCGACGGTGCGGGTGAGGGGGCCGGCGGCAGCGTAGGATGCGAAACTGTCGACCGCCTGTTCGTAGGGGACGACGCCGTTGGTGGGCTTGAGGCCGACCAGGCCGCATGCGGCGGCGGGGATGCGCACGGAGCCGGCGCCATCGGTGCCGAGGCCGAGCGGGCCCAGGCCCGCGGCGACGGCGGCGGCAGACCCGCCTGTGGAACCACCTGTTGTACGCTCGAGATTCCACGGATTGCGGGTGGTGCCGAAGCTGGGCCCGTCTGTCAGGCCCTTATGGCCGAATTCCGGCGTGGTGGTTTTGCCGAGCGTGATGGCGCCGGCCCGGGTGAGGCGCTGGACCAGGATGTCGTCGTGGTCTGGCACGTTGTCGGCGTGGACGGCCGAGCCGTAGGAGGTGCGTACGCCCGCGGTGGCGAACAGGTCTTTGATGGTGACGGGCACGCCGTGCAGCGGGCCCAATGTGTCATTGTTCATCACGGCCTGTTCGGCGCGGCGCGCGGCGTCTCGGGCGCGGTCGGCGGTGATGGTGACGAAGGCGTTCAGGCGGGGCTGCTGGATTTCGATGGCTGCCAGAACGGCGTCGATATATTCGACCGGGGAGAGTTTTTTTCGGCGGATGAGTGAGGCGGCCGATGTGGCGGACAGAAAGAGAAGATCATTCGTGGACATGGGGATTCTCCGAATAGACCGGCGTGGGGATGCCCTCGAACCGGGCTTTCAACTGCAAGGCGAGGTAGCGGGAATAGTGGCGGGACTGGGCGAGGTTGCCGCCGTGGAACCATAGGGCGGGCTGGGCGGTGGGCTTCCACATGTTGCGTAGCTCGCCTTCCCACGGGCCTGGGTCGCGGGCGGTGTTGGAGCCGAGACCCCAGCAGGGGCCCACGGCGTCTGCCACCTCTTTGGAGATGAGTTTTTCGGCCCAGTTGTTCATGGAGCCGAAGCCGGTGGCGTAGATGATCAATTCGGCTTCGAGCACGCTGCCGTCTGCAAGTTTGACGCCTTCGGGGACGATTTCGGAAACGGCGGAATCGCTGCGCAGCTTGATGGCGCCGGAGGCGATGAGCTCGGAGGCGCCGACATCGATGTAGTAGCCGGAGCCGCGACGGAGATATTTCAGCGAAAGGCCCGTGCCGTCCTCGCCGAAATCCAGCAGGAATCCGGCGGCGCGCAGGCGATCGTAGAATTCGGCGTCCTCGGCGGCGATGGCTTCCCACAGTGGGCGGTGCAGGTCTGGCAGGACACCGTAGGGCAGCGAGGCGGCGAGGAGGTCGGCCTTGTCGGTGTCGATTCCAGCCTGCACGGCTTCTTCCGAATACAGCGCGCCCCAGCCGCGACGCAGCATTGTTTCAGTGCGCACCACGAGGGTTGAGGAGCGTTGGACCATGGTGACGTCTGCCCCGTGCTCCCAAAAATCGGCGCAGATATCGTGGGCGGAGTTGTTCGAGCCGATGACGACGACCTTCTGGCCCGCATAGGCCGCGCCGCCGCGATGCTGGCTGGAATGATGCTGTGTGCCGCGGAAGGACGACATACCGGGGAAATCCGGCAACTGCGGCATGCCGGCCATTCCGGTGGCGAGCACGAGATGGGTGGGGCGAAGGGTAACTTCCGTGCCGCAGCGGTTGAGCTTGACGGTCCAGACGCCTTGTTCGGCGTCGTGGGTGGCGGCGGTGCAGCTGGTGGAATTCCAGCAGTCCAGCTCCATCACCTTGGCATACATCTCGAGCCAGTCGCCCAACTTGTCCTTGGGGGTGAAGACCGGCCAGTGCGCGGGGAAGGGGAGATAGGGCATGTGGTCGTACCACACGGGGTCGTGCAGGCAGAGCGAGCGGTAGCGGCTGCGCCAGTTGTCGCCGGGGCGTTCGTGGGTGTCGATCACCAAGGCCGGGACGCCGAGGCGTTTGAGGCGGGCGCCGAGTGCGAGGCCACCCTGGCCGCCGCCGACGATGAGCACGTAGGGCTGGTTTTCGTGGCCGAGGCGGCTGTGTTCCTCGGTGCGGCGTTCGAGCCAGCTGCGGCGATCGGTGGCGCCCGGCAAGGGCGCGCCGCGTTCGCGGGTGGCGCCTTGCGCTTCCTCGTGCCCGATCAAATCGCGGCCTGCCGTCAGCAATGTCCAGCATAGGCCGGACTTGAGGCGGACATAGCCGCGGCAGGTGGCGACGCGGGTTTGAAAGCTGATCCAGCCTTCGACGATGCCGTTCTTTTCGGTGGCGCCGTCGGTTGTCCAGCCGTGGGCGCCGATGGTGGTGGCGCGGGCGTGCACCATGCCTTGGATGGCCTGGCGGCCTTGGAACGTGCGCAGGGTCCAGGTGAAGGCGATGAGGTCTCGCCAATAGCCGTCCTCGGCGAACAGGGCCGAAGCGGCCGCTGGGTCTGGCGTTGTCAGGGCGGCTGCGAAGTCATCGACCCATTTTTGAAGTTCGTTTGCGGGATCAGCGTGCGACATGACGGAACCCGGCATCGGCGGCGTGCAGAACGGCGTCGATATCCGCCTCGGTATGGGCGCAGGAGAGGAACATGTTGTGCTTGGGGTGAAGGTAGGCACCGTGGCGCAGGGCTTCGGCGCAGAACGCGAAACCCTTTTTCCACTCGGGATCGTTTTCGAACAGCATGGTTGGCATCTGCACCGGGCCGCTTTGGTCGATGGCGAGGCCGTGATGGGCGGCGCGTGCGGTCAGGCCCGCGCGCAGGCGTTCGCCCAGGGCGTGCATCCGGGCCGGGCCATCGATGCGGCGCAGTTCGGTCAGGGTGGCGACGGCGGCGGCCATCGGCACGGAGCCGCACCAGAATGAGCCGGTGGTGAAAACCTGTGTTGCAGCCTCGCGGAAACGATCAGTGCCGGTGACGGCCGAAAGCGGGTGGCCGTTGGCGATGGCCTTGCTCCAGGCCGCCATGTCGGGCCGGACGCCTAGGGGTTCCCAGGAGCCGCCGAGATGAAGGCGAAAACCGGCGCGCACGTCGTCCAGGATCAACGCGGCGTGGGTTTCGTCGCAGAGCGCGCGGACGCGTTGGGCGAAGGCGGCGGTGGGGAGGACCTGTTTCTGCCCCATGTCGTGGCGGTAGGCGGAGACGATGATGGCGGCGAGATCGGGGCCCGCCTGTTCCACGGCGGCTTGCAGACTTTCGATGTCGTTATAGTCGAACAGCAACAGATGCGCGCGGTCCTCGGCGGTGACGCCTGCGACGCTGGGGGAGCACCAGGGCACCGCGCCGTGATAGGCGCCGCGGGCGACCAACACCTTGCGCCGGCCGGTGGCGGCGCGGGCGATGGTGACGCAGGCGGTTGTGGCATCCGTGCCGTTCTTGCCGAAGATGCACCAGTCGGCATGGGGGATGAGGTCGACCATGAGCTCGGCGAGTTCGACCAGCACCGGCGCGGGGCCGTTCATGCAGTCTCCCAGCCGGGCCTGGGCGGCGGCGGCCTCTTCGACCAAGGGGTGGCGGTGGCCGAGGACGATGGGGCCCCAGGAGCACATGAGATCGACGAAGCGGCGGCCATCGACGTCGACGAGGTGGCAGCCTTCGGCGCTGGCGAAATATTGCGGGTAGCCATCCGGCAGGCGGCTGGCATCGAGATGGCCCCATTGGCCGCCGGGGATGACGCGCCTGGCGCGGGCGCGCAGGGCGGTGTCGGCTGAATTCAGGTTCGTGTCTGGCATGGGTAGTCTCCGGGACGAGCCTCGCGAGTTAAGGCCAGTCATGTGCGAGGCGCCAGACCCGGAGGAGCACAGGCTCAGAGCATGTCGAGCGGGCGGGGGCGTTTGGGGGGTGGGAAGGCTGCGTCCAGCGCCGCGAGGTCGGCCGTGGTGAGGGTGATGTCGGCGGCCTCGGCGTTTTCGCGGACGTGCTGGGGCTGGGTGGCCTTGGGAATGGCCGCGACATGGGGATGACGCAGCGCCCAGGCGAGCGCGATCTGGGCGGGGGTTGCGTGGTGGGCGGCGGCGATGGACTGCAGCGTGGGGTGGCGCAGCAGGCTTCCGCCGGGGTGGCGCAGCAGGGCGTCGCCGGGGTGGCGCAGCAGGGCGTCGCCCTGGCCCACGGGAGAGTAGGCCATCACGGGGATGCGGTGGGCGTGGCACCAGGGCAGCAGATCGAACTCGATGCCGCGATATGTGGGGTTGTAGAGGACCTGGTTGGTGGCGCAGGCGGTGCCGCCCGGGGTTGCCAGCAATTCCGCCATGTCGGCGAGGTCGAGGTTGGAGACGCCCCAGCGCACGATCTTGCCGGCCTGGCGCAGGGCCTCGAAAGCGGCGACGGTCTCGGCGAGCGGGACGGAGCCGCGCCAGTGCAACAGATACAGGTCCAGCCCGTCGGTGCCGAGGCGGCGGAGGCTGCGTTCGCATGCGGCCTGCGTGGCGGTGCGGGACGCGTTCTGGGGATAGAGTTTGGAGACCAGAAAGACCTCGTGGCGGCGGCCGGCGATGGCCTGGGCCACGACTTTCTCGCTGCCGCCGTCGGCATACATCTCGGCGGTGTCGATCAGCGTCATGCCGAGATCGAGGCCGAGGCGGAGGGCCTGGATTTCGGCCTAGTGGTTGCCGCCCGGCTCGCCCATGTGCCAGGTGCCCTGGCCGATCACGGGAATTTCGGTGCCGCAGGGCAGGCTGAGGTGGCGCATTCGAGGGCTCTCGCTGGGGGTGTGTGACGGGGCCGGGGCTTGGGCGGGGCTTTGCGGACTGTGCGATGCGTGTGGGTGTTCTGCAAATTTCCTTGCATTTGGCTGGATTTTTTGTTCTTGTTCTGTTCATGAATATCCAGTCCCCTTTCGATCGTTTCTCGCTGACCACCGCGGCCTTGTGCCGTGCGGTGGCGGCGTGTCTTGGGCGGGGATTGATGACGGCGCCGATGATCGTGCTCGTATGGACGCGGGTGCGTGGGGCGGAGTGGCGGTTTCTGGCGTTGGTGGAGCGGGTGCGGTCTGGCCGGTATCGGGCCGGGTCGGCGCGCGCGGGCAAGGGTGAGGGCGCTGACCTTGGTGAGGCGCCGGGACGTGTGCTTCGGGCGGGCGATGCGGCGGCCCGGGCGCGGTTACCGCTTCGGTTTGGCTGGTTGATGGGCGTGATGCCGTATGAGGCCGCGTGCTTTGCGGGGCAGCTACGAACGGTGCTGGACGAGCCGGAGATGGCGGGGTTGGTGGCGGGGACGGCGCAGGCGCGGCGGATTCTGGGGCCGGTTTGCCGGATGCTCGGGGTTCGGATGCCTGGGGAGCAGGTGATCGGGGCGCAGGTGAGTGTGTCGGCTCCAGCGGCGGAGGAAGCGGTTCGTGTTCGCAAGGCGCGGGCGAAGGTGGCGGTTGACTGGGGGCGGATTCCGCTGCCGCGCGGGGTTTTGGCGGCGGCGCGGCGGCAGGGATTTGGAAAAGTCCCGTCGGGATGAGGTGGTTGCTTCGCTATTTCGTTCCGGTTTGTTAATGGGTTTGCGGTCTGGCGGCTTTCATCGGGGACGCAAAGCTGCTCAAAACGGCCTCATGCGGGTTCTTCACGTCATTGCCGGCGCCGAAATCGGGGGGGCTGAAACCTTTGCGGTGGATGCCATCGTGGCGCTCGCCGAGCGGGGGGTGGCGCAGCATGTGATCTGCCGGCCCTACGCCGCCCAGGGCCGGCGTTATGCCGCTTGCGGTGTTTCAACGTTGGAGTTCGGGTTTTCGGCGTTCGATCGGCTGTTTCGTCGGGGCGTGGTGGGCGATGTGGCGCGGCGGTTTCAACCGGATGTGGTGCATGCGTGGATGGCGCGTGCCGGCTCGGTGATACCCAGGCGGCTGGCGTGCCCCGCGGTGGGCTGGTTCGGTGATTACTACAATCTTAAATATTTCCGGACCTGTGACAGTTTTTTCGCTGTAACGCCGGATATCGCGGCCTCCATTGTGGCGCGCGGGATGCCGGCCGAGCGGGTGTTCACCACCAACACGTTCGGCACGATGCCGGAGGCCCCTGCGGTGGGGCGGGCCAGCCTTTCAACGCCCGAGGATGCGACGGTGGCGCTGGTGCTGTCGCGCCTGCACGAGGTGAAGGGGATCGACACGATGCTTCAGGCGGCGGCCGGTGTGCCGGACCTTTATGTGTGGATTGCCGGTGACGGGCCCGGGCGCGGGGCTTATGAGGCGTTGGCGGAGCGGCTCGGCTTGCAGGATCGGGTGCGGTTTCTGGGCTGGCGTTCGGACAGGAAGGCGTTGCTTGAGGCGTGCGATATCTGTGTGTTGCCAAGCCGTTACGAGCCGTTTGGCACGGTGATCGTGGAGGCGTGGGCGGCCGGGCGGCCGTTGATCGCGACCGCCGCCGATGGGGCGCGGCAATATGTGCGCGATGGTTCGGACGGGTTGCTGTGCCCGATTGACGACGCAGCGGCGCTGGCGGCGTGCCTGCGGCGTGTGATGGCCGAACCGGCTTTGGCTGATCGGCTGTCGCGGGCCGGTTACGGGCGGTTTGAGGCGGATTTCACCCGTGATATCGTGATTGACCGGCTCGTTGCCGCTTATGGCGGCGCGATCGGGCTGGGCAAGCGGGCCGGGTGAGCGGGCCAGGAGAGAGGGCCAGGAGAGAGGGCCAGGTAAGTGGGCAGGTGATTTTGATACTTTTGGCGTTCGGCATTATGGGTTTGTTAAGGGCCTGACCGCATGATGGCGGGGTGCCTCCGATGGGGCCGTCATCTTGGGTTTGGACCGCTGCGCATTTTGTTTTTAGGTTCGCCGCCATGAATGCTTTCGCCATCACACGGATCGATCGTTATCTCGCTCGACAGC
Source organism: Rhodospirillales bacterium (assembly GCA_025362815.1). Classification (GTDB taxonomy): domain Bacteria; phylum Pseudomonadota; class Alphaproteobacteria; order Acetobacterales; family Acetobacteraceae; genus CAIQQQ01. Next base: position 29,642 of record JANYFG010000096.1, on the reverse strand, counting down.
TCAGCTTCGCGCTGGTTGCCGTGACCGGCGGGCTGGTGGCGTTGATCTGGCTGACCCAGTCGCTTCGTTTTGTGGAGACGGTGGTCAATCGCGGGCTCTCGGTAGGGGTGTTTCTGCGTCTGACCGGACTGCTGATTCCAAATTTCGTGGCGATCATCCTGCCTATCACCACCTTTGTTGTGATTCAGTTCATCTATCAGCGGCTTTCAACCGATCGGGAGCTGACGGTAATGCGCGCGGCCGGACTGTCGCAGTCTGCGTTGGCCCGCCCGGCGCTGGCGGTGTCGGGGCTGGTGATGGTGTCGTGCTTTTTTCTCAATGTGTGGATCGTGCCCTCCAGCTTCAGCCAGTTCCGCCAGGACCAGTTTGAAATCCGCAACCGGCTGGCGGCGTTCCTGTTGCAGGAGGGGGTGTTCAACCAGGTGTCTGACAGCCTGACGGTTTATGTTCGAACACGGGAGCCGGACGGCACGTTGCGCGGGATTCTGATAGACGATGCACGCAATCCTTCCAGCCACGCCACGATTTTGGCGGAAGCGGGGCGGCTGCTGGAAGGGGCCGCCGCGCCGCGTGTGTTGCTGTTGAATGGCAGTCGGGAAGAGATCGACCGCCAGACGGGGCGGTTGAATGTTCTGACATTCACCGAGAACACCGTGGATCTGTCGCAATCGAACAAGGCGGAGGAACAGCGGTTTCGTGATGCCGGCGAGCTGTCGCTGGCGGAGCTGCTGGACCCGCCGACGGCCACGGAGCAGCAGTTGCGCAGCGCCGGGAAGTTTGTGGTGGAGGCGCATCGGCGTTTGTCCGCGCCGTTCACCGTGGTGTCGTTTGCGATGATCGCACTGGTTTCATCGTTGAGCGGCGCGTTCAGCAGGCATGGCAATATTCAGCGCCCGGCGATGGCCATTGTGGTGGTGGTAGGTTTGCTGGCGTTGGGGCTGGCGCTGCTGAATGTGGCCGCGCGCGCGCCGGTGCTGATTCCGTTGATCTGGATCCACGCGACGCTGCCGGGCATTTTGTGTGCGCTTTATCTGTTCGCGCCCGAATGGGGAGTGTTGCAGCGCATGGCCCGTCGTCCGGCTTAAGCGAAGATGTCCGTGGCAGGATCGATTGCGGGGGCGTTTGGGCGGGAGGCGTGGCTGCAGGGCAGTTTGCTGCGACGCATCGCGCTTGTGGCGACGTTTCTGTTGCCGGTGTTTCTTTTGTATGGGCGCGCGTTGGCCGATATGATGGTGACCGGCGTGGGATTGCTGTTTTTGCTGCATTCGGCGCGGACGGGCAGCTGGTTCTGGCTACGCAGGCCCTGGCTATGGTGCGCCATGACGTTTTGGGTTTTGCAGCTTGTGGCCTCGCTCGTCACCGGGCCGGTGCATTCGGTGTTGCAGGCTCTGGCGGTGGTGCGGCTGTTTTTGTTTGTCGCGGCGCTGGAGGAATGGGTTCTGACGGATGACGGGAGCCGGCGCGGGCTTTCGGTGGTGTGCGCGGTGCTGGCGGCCTGGGTGGCGCTGGAGTGCTGGCAGCAATATGCGCTTGGCACCAACTTCCTAGGGTATCCGCGGTGGTCTGACGGAGCATTGACCGGCCCGTTCGAAAAACCGCGCGCGGGCGCGATCTTTGTATTTCTGATGATCCCCGCAGTATTTCCAATGCTCATTCGCGTGTTGCAACGCGCGACATGGCAGGCGTTTGCGATTGCAGCCAGTGGGCTGGTTATGGCATTGGCAACGATGTTGTTGGTCGGGCAGCGTATGCCGACCTTGCTCATGATCCTATCCATGGTTCTGACAGCCATTCTTGTTCCACGATTGCGCCGGCCGCTGCTGGTAACGGGGGCTGTGGGATGTGCGGCGATGTTGGCGTTGCCGGTGCTGTCACCGCCGGCCTACGCGAAGCTGGTTGTTCGGTTCGCCGACCAGATGGCGCATTTTCCAGATAGTCCTTATGGCCAGCTCTATGTGCGGGCCGCCGTGATGGTGGGGCTGCATCCTTGGCTGGGCCTTGGGTTCGACGGGTTTCGCACCTTTTGCCCGGACCCTGCTTATTTCCACGCGCTGCCGGCGCTGGGGTTGGTGAACGCCGAGATCGGTGCCGCGGCCTGCAACATTCACCCGCATAATTATTATTTCGAGGCGGCCGTGATGGGGGGGCTGACCGGATTGCTAGCGTTTTCGGCCACGATCCTTCTCTGGTTGCGCGGCCTGTTGCGGGCATTGCGGCCCACCATCGATCCGGAGCAGGCGATGCTGTTCGTGGCGTTCGTGGTGGTGTTTTGGCCGATTGCCTCGACCAGCAGCCTGTTCACGTTCGACACCGCCGGCTGGGCGGTGCTGATCACCGGCTGGGGGTTGGCGGCATCACGGGCGGATGCGGGTCTGGGAGGTCGCAAGATGGCTTGACCCTTCGCCAGCGGAGAGGGCCAGCGGCGATCGGATCAGTCGCGGTCTTCGGCGTAGGGGTTCTTGGTGCCGCGGAACTGGAGCCGGATGGGGGTGCCGGGCAGGTTGAACTCGTCGCGCATTGAATTCGAGAGATAGCGCTGGTAGTCCTCCGGCGTTTGTTCCGCCCGTGTGCCGAACACCACGAAGGTTGGCGGACGCGCTTCGGCCTGGGTGATGTAGCGCAATTTCAGCCGGCGGCCTTCGACGAGTGGGGCTTGATGGCGTTCCAGCGCGGTTTCGAACCAGCGGTTGAGCGCACTGGTCGCGACCCGCATGTTCCACACCTCGTAGGCTGCGCGGACCACCGGAAGCAGTTTTTCGGTGCCGAGCCCGGTGAGCGCCGAGATGGTGATGACGGGGATGCCCTTCATCTGCGACATCGAGGTTTCCAGCCGGTCCGACACCGCTTTTCGAGCGGCGTTTCGGTCCGGCACCGCATCCCACTTGTTGAGCGCGATGATGCACGCGCGGCCTTCGCGTTCAACCAGGCGGGCAATCTGAAGGTCTTGTTCGTGAATACCCTCGACGGCATCGATGGCGAGCACCACGACCTCGGCCATTTTAAGGGCCTCGATGGACGCGGAGACCGACATCTTTTCCAGGTCGGCTTCGATGCGGGCCTTCTTGCGCAGGCCCGCGGTGTCGACGATTTCGATCTCCGTGCCGTCGGTGTCGAAGATGCGCACGGCGATGGAGTCACGCGTCAGGCCCGGCTCTGGCCCGGTGATCATGCGTTCCTCGCCGAGCAACCGGTTCAGGAGCGTGGATTTGCCGGCGTTGGGGCGGCCCACGATCGCGAGCTTGAGGGGGCGGGCGGCATTGGCGTCGAACTCCTCCTCGGGCGGCAGGCGGTCGGCAATCTCGCGCATGAGGTCGGCCAGTCCGTCGCCGTGTTCGGCAGAAACGCCGACGGGGTCGCCCAGGCCGAGGGAATAGGCTTCGAGCGCCGCGTTGGAGCCGTTTCGCCCCTCGGCCTTGTTGACCACGAGCAGGATGGGCGCGCCCTGGCGGCGCAACCAGGCGGCGAAATGCTCGTCTGCCGGCGTGACACCGGCGCGTGCGTCGATGACGAACAGGACGAGATCGGCCATCTTGACCGCCGCCTCCGACGACGCGCGCATACGCCCGTAGAGCGATTCCGGGTCGCTTTCCTCGAGCCCGGCGGTGTCGAGCAGGCGCACGGTGCGGCCGCGAAGAAGGGCCTCGCCCTCCTTGCGGTCCCGCGTCACGCCGGGGGTGTCGGACACGATAGCCTGGCGGCGACCAACCAACTTGTTGAAAAGCGTCGATTTGCCGACGTTGGGACGGCCGGCGATCACAACGACGGGGAGGTGGGACTGGGTCAGCGGAGTGCCACCAATCGTGCGTCATCGGTGATCAGGAAAACGGTGCCCTGGGCCACGATGGCGGCGACCGAGGCCGCGCCGGACAGGTCCTGCTGGCCAAGCACGTCGCCGGTATAGGGGCTGACGGCCTGCACCACCGCCGTGTTGGAGGCCACGATCAGCCGGTCGCCCACCAAGGTGGGCCCCAGCCAGCGAATGGCGTTGCGGCGCTTTTCCATATTTTCGAACTTTTGCAGCTGCGTGACCCAGGCGACCGATCCGTCGACCCGGCTGATGGCGCCAAGCTCGCCGTCTGAGCTCAAAACGAAAATCCAGCCGCCGGCGATGCAAGGGGTGGAGTCGGATGTCACGTCGCGCTCCCAAAGCCTGCGCCCGGACCGGAGGTCGAGTGCGAGCATCAGGCCGCCAAGCCCCACGGCGTAAACGCGGCCGTCCTGGATGACGGGCATGCCCGCGATGGCGGAGAGGTCGGAGCCGGAATTGCGGCCACGCGCGGAGGCAAGGCTGTCGGCCCAAACCACCGCACCGGTGGCGCCGCGCAGGGCCACGAGATCGCCGGAGCCGAATCCTGCCACCACCAGCCCGTCGGCGTAGGCGGGGGAGGGCAGGCCAAGCACGGCTGTTTGGGCCTCGGTGGCCTGGTAAGACCAGAGTTTTCGGCCGTCATCGGTGGCGTGGGCGGCGAGTTTGTCCCCCAACAGCGGCACGAACAGGCGACCTTCGGCCACGGTGGGTGCGGCGCGGGCGGCATTTTCCAGCTTCTGGCGCCATTTCAGCTCGCCGGTGGCGGCATCGAGGCAGAGGATTTCGCCGCGCCCGGTGGAGGCGTAGATGCGCCCCTCGGCGAAGGCGATGCCACCGCCGACATTGGTGCCGCGATCGTCGTCGGGTGTGGTTTCGAAGCGCCACGCGCGGTTGCCGCGGGCAGTGTCGAAAGCCGAGACGGTGGCGTTGCTGTCCATGGCGAACACCCGGCCGTCGGCCACCACCGGTTGGGATGTGATTTTGCGCCGGTAGCCGCCGCCTTTGCCGATGTCCGCGCGCCAGGCCTCGGTGACACGGTCTGCCACCGCGGCGTGGCCCATCTCGTGGCTGGGCTCGCCGCCGGCCTGGGGCCACGACACGCGGTCGGCCGGCGGCGGCAAGATGATGCGCTCGTTGCGGGGATTGTCGATCACCAGCCCGCGGTTGACGCGCATGACGGCGAGGCGTTTGCCGGGGATCGGGTCTTTCTCGACACCGAAGAAGTTGAAATCGAAGATGCTGCAGCCGGTGGCCGCCAGCGGCAGCAGCAAGGCGGCGCGGCGTGCGAGGACACGGCGTGGGCGAGCGGTGTCGGTCATGCGCCGCCTCCGAGTTGCTGCAGCAATCCGCCCGCACGCCCGCGAACGCCATCAGGTGCGGTGATATCGGCGGCCAGGCGCTTCAGCATGTTGCGCGCTGTGTCGATCTGACCTTCTCTGATCGCGAGCATGGCCTGCCCTTCTTCCGCGAGCGATTTCCAGGCGCTGCCCTCGCCGGTGAGTGGCAGGAGACGTGCCGAAACCAGGGCGGGCTCGCCGGCGTCGATCTCGTGCAGCGCCCATTGCAGGTTGGCAAAATCACGCATGATGGGGTCTGCGCCGCTGTCGGCCGCCACGTCGTTCCAAAGGAGGAGCGCACCCGGCAGATCGGCGGAGTCGACCTTGATGGCGGCGGCGCGCAGGCGGGAGAGCGTCCGGTAGCCGGCCGAACCATCCTGCGACAACTGCGTAAAGCCGGAAAGCGCGGCAAGGCGGCCGGCGGCGGGGCCATCGGCCAGGCGCTGGGCGTCGAGGAAGACACCGGCCTGTTTGTCCGACCGCCCGGTGGCGTATTGCCGCCACGCCTCATAGCCGCCCACGCCCGCGATCACGAGCACGGCGGCCACGATCAGCAGGCCACCGTAGCGCTTGAGCAGGCTGCGGTTGCGCTCGGCGCGCAGATCCTCGGCAACTTCATCGAAAATATCGGGCACGGCCATTCTGCGGTCTCGCCAAAGGTCTTGAACGGCCGGACCATACGCGTGGGCCGGAATGGGCGCAAACCGGCTGGCGGTTACGTTGTATTAAGCATTTTGTTCGATGCTGGGCGCCATGATCAGGCTTGTTCGCACATTGTTGGTTCTGGCCACCTGCACCGCCCTGGCCGGCTGCGGAATTCCGTTTTTCGAGCCAGTGGAGGCGTTGGCCGTCGCCAGCATCGCCACAGTGCCGATTTTCGGCCGTTCGTTGCCGGACATTCTTTATTCCGGGGTGACGGGAAGGGACTGTTCCGTGGTACGGCTGGAGCAGGGAAGGCCGTATTGTCGCGCCACGGATCCGCCGCTCGAGGTGGCACAGGTCTGCACGCGGAGCTTGGGTACGGTGGATTGCTGGGCCAATCCCGAAGCACTGACGAGCCCCGCCCGCAGTCTTGCCGACAGCAAAACCCCCACCGCGGAGCAGGAGGCCTTTAGAACGCGGCGATGGCCTAATTTCTAGGGGTGTTGTGAAGCGCAGAACAAAAAGTCAGCAACAAGGAAAAATAGTTCTTTTGTGAACAAAAGAACCAAAAAACTTCATTCATTGGGATTGCATGGTCTGGATATTACCACACCATGTAATCCCATTACAAAAGTCTTTTTGCTTTTTTTTCTTCAGAAAAAGACGAATATGCTAAAATTTGTCTTAAATTTTCCTTCCCGCCTACCCAGCGCCGGAGTTCCGGAAACCGCCGACGCCGCGCTCGATCTGCGTGACGTGGCTTCTGTTGAAACCGCCGGGATCCGTCAGGCCGCAGGAATGCGCGATAATGGAGACTTCATCGAGCACTCGCTCGGCGTATCGGCTGACGCGTACGCCCTTATCGGTGGGGTCGAGCCCGCGGATCATCTTCGGGTCCACCGCCGTCACCCCGGTGGGGCAATGGCCGGAGCCGCATTTCATGGCCTGGATGCAGCCGAGCGCAAACATGAAGCCGCGGGCGCTCATAACGAAATCCGCCCCCATGCACAGTGCCCACGCCACTTTGTCGGGCGTCACAAGTTTGCCGGCGGCAAGAAGCCGGATGCGGTCCTGCAACCCGTGGCGCGCGCGGGCGTCGGCCACCAGCGGCAACGCCTGCGTGATCGGCATGCCTACGTAGTCTGCCAGCGCCGCCGGCGCCGCGCCGGTCCCGCCCTCGCCGCCATCAACGGCGATATAATCCGGGCAATGCGTGGGATTGGCGATACAGTCCAAGAACCACTCGTCGAGAAAATCCGGGTTGCCGGCCACAATCTTCACCCCCACCGGCCGGCCTGTCACGGTGCGAACGCGGTTCACGAAGGCACCGAGTTCGGCCACATTGCCGATATCGCGGTGACGGTTCGGGCTGATGCTGTCCTGGCCCACCGGGATGCCGCGAATGGCGGCGATTTCGGCGCTCACTTTCGCCCCCGGCAGAATGCCACCCTTACCGGGCTTGGCACCCTGCGCGAGCTTCACCTCGAACATCCGCACCTGATCGTGCGCCGCAATCTCGCGCAACTTGTCGTCGGATAAATTACCATCCGCGTCGCGCACGCCGTATTTCGCCGTGCCGATCTGCATGACGATGTCTGCACCGCCGTCGAGATGATATTTCGACAGCCCGCCTTCGCCGGTCGCCATCCATATCCCTGCCTGCTTCGCCCCGCGCGACAGCGCCAGCACGGCGGCATGGCTCAGCGCGCCATAGCTCATGCCGGAGATATTGAAAAAGTTCGCCGCATGATACGGCCGTGCGCTGGCACCCGGCCCCTCGGAGATCCCGATCGTCTTGCCCATATACGAGCGTTTTTCTTCGTCCAGAATGGGAAAGGGGGCGTTGCGAAAGGCGAAAGACGGCGCCGCCTCGCTGCCGAAGCTGATCAGGTTCGAAACCCCCTTCGCCGAGCGATAGACCCAGGATCGCTCCAGCCGGTTGAACGGCCGCTCCGCCCAGTCCGGCAGATACTGGTATTGCCGCATATATTCGCCCCAGGTCTCAGCGAAATAACGGAAATGGCCCAATACGGGGTAGTTGCGTAAAATAGTGTGCTGAGTCTGTCTGACGTCGTGCGCATACACCGCGCCAACTGCAAGAGCCACCAAGAGCGCAACGACGATGAGCGCAACCATGACGTTTCCCCGATCAATACCACGTATCTATCAGAAACGGCGGTCCGGCGCGTGTGACGTCTGAGCGCCGCCGGTCGTTCGAACGAGCCGCCTTATCCCTATCCCTTTGTTCCGCCAGGCGGCACAGCTATCATGATGCATCGACCCGTCCGGAAGGCGCCAGATTTTGTTCACGGCACGTCACTGACATGGCAGACCAAGACGCCGCCCACGACCATTCCGGGCCCCGGCCGCCCACGCTGGCGGCGATGATGTCGGCCTTCACCATGTTCCCCCAAAGCGACGAGCCACCGCCCGCGCGGCGGTGGCCTATGCCCACGCCGTACGCGGCCGAGGTGGAAGTTGAAGGGGCGCCGCCAGAACCCCATGCGATCGTCGACACCCCGCTCATCGCAGCCGCACCGCTTGCCCTGATGCCGGAATCGGCTTTCGCGCGCGAGCCGGAACCGGTGGTGCCGACGCTTGAATCAGCCCCAGAGCCGCACCCAGAGCCGCACCCGGAGCCGCCCCCGGAATCACCCCCGGAATCACCCCCGCAACAGCAACCGCTGGCCGCGCCGACAGAAAAGATCGAACCGCTCTACCACGCCCCGGCAACCAGCTTGCCGCCGCCCTATCTCCGGATGCTGGATCCCGTCGCGCCTGCCATCGGCGAGGCGCTCCCCACCCTGGCTCCGGTGGCGTTCGATGCGTCGGAGCGGCTGGACCGTCCGTCGCGGCCCAGGCCGGCTTCCAATGGGTTGATCCGGTGGAAGGTCGCCACCGCCGTATGCCTGGCACTCGCCGTGGCGGCCGGCGTTTTCGCCTTCGTGCCGAGGAGCATCGCGCCCACCACCGCCATCGCCGCCATCGGCGTCGTCAACGCTCCCGCCCCGCTGTATCTGGCGGAAATCGATGGTGCCGCCACGCTGCGCCTGACCGCGCTTGCCACCATCGCGGTCCCGAACGGGCGTGACCTGCAGCTTTGGATCATTCCACCCGGCGACCAGCCAGCGGTGTCGCTCGGCGTCTTACCGTCCCGCGGTGCCACCATCACGTTGCCATCGGTCCCGCCGGAGGGCACCCGTTTCGTCATCTCGCTCGAACCGCGCGGCGGCACCAGCGCCGGGCGCATCACCGGCCAGGTGCTTTACGGCGGCACGCTGGCGAACCGCTGAAACAGCCGCATTTTCGGGGAAACGCCTATGTCGCATGACGCCGTCATCGCCCTTGCCAAGGAATTCCTGGGCGAGCGCATCACCACCAACGCCGCGTTGCGCGATCAGCACAGCCATGGCGAGGACGCCCATCCGCCTCGCCAGCCCGATGCTGTGGCCTTCATCGAAACCACCGAGGAAGCGGCGCGCCTGCTCGCCTTGTGCCACGCGCACAACGTTCCGGTGGTGCCGTTCGGCGCCGGCACGTCGCTCGAGGGACATGTCACACCGGTGCGCGGCGGCATCAGCATCGATCTTAGCCGCATGACCGCCATCCTGCAGGTCAACACCGCAGACATGGATTGCCGGATCCAGGCCGGGGTCACCCGCCAGCAGCTCAACGAATTCCTCCGCGATCAGGGCCTGTTCTTCCCGGTCGACCCCGGCAGCGTCTGCACCATCGGCGGCATGTGCGCCACCCGCGCCTCCGGCACCGCCGCCGTGCGATACGGCACCATACGCGAGAACGTGCTGGGGCTGACGGTGGCCCTGCCGGATGGCCGCGTGATCCAAACCGGCGGCCGCGTGCGCAAATCTGCCACCGGCTACGATCTCACCCATCTGTTCATCGGCAGCGAAGGCACGTTGGGGATCATCACGGAAATTCAGCTTCGCCTGCACGGCATCCCCGAAGCGACGTCGGCCGCCGTGTGCCAGTTCGAGACGCTGGCGGGCGCGGTTGAAACCGTGATCGGCGTTTTGCAATGCGGCATTCCGGTGGCGCGCATGGAATTGCTGGACGACGTGCAGATTGGCGCCAGCATCAGGTTTTCAAAGCTCGAAGGCATGGCGGTGGCACCCACGCTGTTCTTCGAATTCCACGGCACCCAGGCCGGCGTGGCCGAACAGGCCGAACTCGCCGAGGCTTTGGCGATCGAAAACGGCGCAAGCGGCTTTCGCTGGGCCACGGAACCGGCCGCCCGCGCCGCGTTGTGGAAGGCGCGCCACGATGCCTATTGGGCCGCGCTCGCACTCAAGCCCGGGCACAAGGGCATGGCGACGGACGCCGTGGTGCCGATTTCCAAACTCGCCGAGGCCATCCTCGGCTGCAAGCAGGACATCGCGGAATCGGGCCTCACCGCACCCATGGTCGGCCATGTCGGCGACGGCAATTTCCACACCGTCATCCTGGTGCCGGACGAGCCGGACGGCGTTGCCCGCGCCTGGGCGCTGGACCGTAAAATCGTGGCGCGTGCGTTGGCCTTGGGCGGCTCGTGCAGCGGTGAGCACGGCATCGGCCTCGGCAAACGCGAATTTCTCGAGCAGGAGCATGGTCTGGAATCGCTTGCGGTGATGCGCAGCCTCAAGGCCGCGATCGACCCGAACGGCATCATGAACCCCGGCAAGATGTTCATGAATTGACGGCGCCCTGATCCGCGAAGCGTAACAAGAAAACCCCCGCAGGCCCTGGGGCGACCTGCGGGGGTTCGTCGTCAATCGGCGGCTCGTTATCCCGCCGTAGGAACCTGCTCGCCCGACGCCGGGCGACGACCGCGATCGGCCATGAACTGGTCGAATTCCTGCTTGTCCCGGGCCTGGCGCAGACGATCCAGGTAATCCATGAATTCCTTCTGCTCGTCCTCGAGCCGGCGCAATGTCTCTGCCCGGTAGTCGTCGAACGCGCGGTTGCTGGTCGGGCGCGTGGCGCGATTGCCGCCCCAGCCGCAGAAATTGCCACCGGGGCCCCAGCCGAAACCGCCCTGTGACGCATTGTCCTGCTGTGCAGCGCCTGGCGCACCCTGGCCCGCGCCGTTCTCGGCCATATACCACCGTCCCGCGCCGTAACGGCGGCGCATCCGGCCGCTGGCGATCAGATACGCCAATGCGAGGAGGCCGACCGGCCAGAACCAGACAAATCCCAACACCATGCCCACCATCCAGAACGGACGCGGGATTTCATGAAGATACGCGGATATCGGCACGGGAGCCTCCACTGGAAAGACAATGTGAATGTTTATCACATTTACATAACTGGGCTTCTCTGGGGTGTGCGTCAAGGCCGGCCTTCACTATTTTGGCGGGGCCAGTCCCAATGACTGCAAGTAGATGAGTAAGCCGGACTCCAGCAGGTCCTCGGCCGACATCGGCAGCTTCCGCCGCGTGCTGTCGTCACGCCCGATGAACAGAACCGCAATGCCATGCGCCATCGCCCAAAGATGAAGCGCCACCATCAGGGCCGGCGGCCGGGACGGGGCGGCGCCGAGCGTGCTGCACGCCGCCTCCGCCGCCCGGCGCAGAACACCGAACGCCCGTTCCGACTCACGCAACAGCGCCGCATCCGCCTCGAGCGGGAAGCCGGTGTCGAACATGGCGGCATACGACGCAGGATCGCTGCGGGCGAAACCCAGATACGCCTTGCCGCAATTCTCAATCGCCGTCACGGGATCGGGCCGCCCCGCTGCCCAGCCCGCCTCCAGCCGATCGGCAAACCGCTCGTATCCTTGCCGCGCGATCTCGGCCACCAAAGCGTTGCGATCGCGAAAATGCCGATACGGCGCCGCCGGGCTCACCCCCGCCGCACGCGCAACCTCGGCGAAGCTGAACCCCGCGGGCCCCCGTTCGGCGATCAGCCGCAAGCCCGCCGCCACCAACGCCTCACGCAGATTGCCGTGATGATAGCTGTCCCGGCGGCCGGGCGGATCTTCGGTGGAAAAGCGCATGTCGCGCCTGATACAGCAGCCCGCCGCGTCAAAACAGCCCGATCGTCGTTTCGATGTCATCGAACTGTCGCCGCACCGTCACGCAAAGGTCGCCGTTGCCGGCGTAACGCACCGGAGTTGGCGGTGTAACGCATCGCCGTCATGGAGCTGCCTTTGCCCCAATCACTCACCCTCGGCGCGCCGATCCCGCGCAGGCGCCGCGCACCGCGATCCCTCGCGCTGGCCTTCGCGTTGTTGGCGCCGTCGCTGGTGTTTCTGGGGGCGTTCACCTACTGGCCGATCATCGGCGTCACCTTGCGTGCTCTCACGCAGCAGCGCTTCGGCCAGCGGGCAAGCTGGGGCATGGACAATTTCGCCCGGCTTTTCGCGGATCCGCATTTCGCCAACACCGCCTGGAACACCGTGGCCTTCGCCGCCGGCACCATCCTGCCGAGCCTGGCGCTCGCGCTGTTCTTCGCCCTCGCATTGCGTGAAAACGGCAAATTCACCGCCGCGTTGCGCACCATCCTGGTGATGCCGCTGCTGATCCCGCTGGTCGCCGCCGCGGCGCTGTTCGTGTTCATCTTCCTGCCCGGCGGCGGTCTGCTCGACTACTACCTGGCCAAGATCGGCGTCCACTCCACCAACTGGCTCGGCAACCCCGACATCGCATTGGGCGCCATCATCGCCATCACCATCTGGAAGAACACCGGCTACTACATGCTGTTCTTCCTCGCCGGCCTCGCCGGGATCCCCGAGGAATATCACGAGGCCGCCAAAATCGACGGCGCCGGGCCCGCCACCCGCCTGCGCCGCATCACGCTGCCCCTGCTCGGCCCCACCATCGGCTTCGTCTCGGTCATCGCCCTCGTCAACACGCTGGTCCAGATCGACCACGTCATCGTCATGACCGGCGGCGGCCCGTCCGACAGCACCAACATGATTCTCTATTACATCTACCAGCAGGCCGAACAGAACATGGATCTGGGATTGGCCTCCGCCGCCACGGTGGTGTGCGTGGGCGGCCTTCTCGCCATCGCCGTCGTGGGTCTGCGCGCCCTGGAACGAGGCATCCATTATGAAAGTTAAGAACCTCGGCCTTCTCCTCGCGGCCCTCGCCACATTGCTTTGGCTGGTCCCCTTCGCCTGGATGGCCGTGGCCTCGATGCGCCCGGACGTGTCAGGCGTGCTCGATCTCGCCTCGCTGTTCCCGCACGGCCCGTTCGGCTGGTCGAACTACGTCAACGCCTGGAAAAGCGGCCGCTTTCCGCTTTGGTATGTGAACACCATCCTGCTCTGCGGCGGCATTCTTGCGGTCCAGGCCGTGACCGTGAGCCTCGCCGGCTACGCCTTCGCGCGATTGAAATTCCGGGGTCGCGGCACCGTCTTCACCCTTTTCCTGCTGCAACTCCTGCTGCCGCCCGCCGTGCTGGTGGTGCCGAACCTGCTGATGATCACAAATCTTGGCCTGTTCGACAGCCTCGCCGGCATCGCCGCGCCCTATTGCGCCTCCGCGTTCGGCGTCTTCCTGATGCGCCAGACCTTCCGCGCCATCCCGCGTGACTTCGAGGACGCTGCCGCCGTCGACGGCGCCACGCGCCTTCAGGTGATCTGGCACATCCTCATTCCGCTGGCGCGCCCGGGTCTGGCCGCCTTCGCGGTCGTCTCGATCACCTCGCACTGGAACGAATTCCTGTGGCCGCTCATGGCGGTGTCTCAGCCAACGTCGCAGGTGCTGACAGTGGGTTTGGCCAGCTTCACCCGCGGCGCCGAAAGCGGTGGCGAGTGGGGTACCATCGCCGCCGGCACGGCACTGGTCGCGGCCCCGCTGCTTGTCGGCTTTCTTTTCTTCCAACGCCGCTTCGTCTCCAGCCTCGTTTTTTCAGGCCTCAAGTAAAGGATCTCACGATGCGCCTCTTTCCCACCTTGACACTCGCGCTATCGCTCGTCTCCGGTGCCGCCCAGGCGGCCACCGACATCGATTTTTTCTTCCCGGTCCCCGTCCAGGGCAAGCTGGCCCTCGAGATGACGCGTCTCGTGGACGTGTTCAACGCCCAGCAGAACGACGTGCATGTCACCGCGGTCTATACCGGCGCCTATGACGACACGAATTTGAAGACCCGCGCCGCCATTCAAGCCGGCCGTCCCCCGGCGGTGGTGCTGATGAGCGCCAACTTCATCCGCGAATACGTCATCAACAATCAGGCGATCGATCTCGGCCGGCTGATCGCCGCCGACAAGGAAACGCCAGACGCCTTCATCAACAAGTTCTTTCCGGCCGTGCGCATCAACGCCACCGAAGCCGGCCACGTCTACGGCGTGCCGTTCCAGAATTCGACGCCCATTCTCTACTATAACACCGACGCGTTCAAAGAGGTCGGCCTCGACCCTGACAAGCCGCCGGCGACCTGGCAAGAGCTTGTCGACGTCGCGAAAAAACTGACGAAGCGCGACGGCGCCACCATGACGCGCAGCGGGATCACCGTGCTGTCGAACTACGACACGCTGGGCTGGCTGGTCAGCGGGCTTTCGATGTCCAACGGCGGCGACTACTACAATCGCAACTGGGGCGGCGAGGTTTATTACAACACGCCCAGCACCATCGGCGCCGTGCAGTTCCTCGACGATCTCGTGCACAAGCACAAGGTGATGCCGGAAGGCGTCAACGACGCCAACGCCGCATCCAACGCCTTCTTCGCCGGCCGCACCGCCATGATGATCCATTCAACCGGCGCACTCGGCTTCGTGCGCGACAACATGAAGCTGCCGATGAAGGTGGCTTTCGTGCCACGCGCCTTGCGCAACGCAGTGCCGATCGGCGGGGCCTCGCTGCTGATCCCCACCGGCAACACGCCCGAGCGCGAGCAGGCGGCGTGGAAGCTGATCACCTTCCTCAGCAGCCCCGAGATCAACGGCGGCTGGAGCCGTTTCACCGGCTACTTCGCGCCCCGCATGGCGGCCTATGACACGGCAGAGATGAAAGACTACCTCAGCAAGAATCCGGATGCGAAGGTGGCCGTCGACCAGCTCGCCTACGCCCAGCCGTGGTTCTCCACGTTCAACACCGTGGGCGTGCGCAAGGCGTTGGAGGACCAGGTGCAAGCGGTGCTCTCCGGCAAGATCAAGCCGGCGGACGCGATGGCCAACGCACAGAAGGCCGCCGATGCGTTGCTGCGCCCCTATGTGGAACAGACCGCCCTGAAGCTGCCAGAATAACGTCCAGTGCAACGTCGAAAGTAACGTCCGAAGTAATACGCTGGCGTGATACATAGGCGTAACACGGACCATATCCCTCCCTCGCCGTGGGGGAGGGAGACCCGCATCGGAACAAGCTATGATCCTCGTCCATCTGACAGACCTGCATCTACGCCCCCTGGGGCTGCCCGCCTATCGCACCGCCGAGACCAACATGCTCACCGAGCGCGCGCTGCGTTGCGTGCAGAAGCTCAGCTTCAAACCGGATGCCATCGTCATGTCCGGTGATCTCACCGACAACGGTCTGGAGTCAGAGTATGCGGTTCTCAGCGAGATGCTGGGCCGGCTGATCGCCACGCCCGTTTATGTCATCCCCGGCAATCACGACCGCCGCGAGGTGCTGAAATCTTCCCTCGGCCACCTGCCCGGCGTCAGCGCGCATCGGGATTTCGTGCAATACGCAATCGACGCGCACGACATTCGGCTGGTGATGCTCGACACCGTCATTCCCGGAAGCAGCGCCGGCGAGCTCTGCGCCGCACGTCTGGCCTGGCTCGATGAGACTTTGGGACAGGAGACGGAAAAATCCACCATCGTGGTGATGCATCATCCCCCCTTCGTCTGCGGCATCCGGCACATGGACCGCATCGCCCTTCGCAACATCGATGATTTCACCGGCGTTATTGCAAAGCATGCCCAGGTGAAGCGGATCCTGTGCGGCCATCATCACCGCCCCATCAACGCCGCCGTGGCGCACACCATCGCCTCGATCGGCCCCTCGGTGGCGCATCAGGTGGAGTTCGTGCTGGGTGACGAGCCGGGCATGTGGAACCTGGAGCCGGCGGCGTTCCAGGTGCTGACCACGCTGCCGCAGGCCGGCATTGTCGCCCACACCGTCTATGTCGAGAATTTCCCGGGGCCGTTCCCGTTTCTCGCCGATCCCGACTATCCCGGCCGCTCCTGATGCAAACGAAAAAGGCCACGGAGTATTCTCCGTGGCCTTGCGCAAAGTATTCGTATCCAGAGTGAAGACTACATCCCCATCGCCGCGCGAACCTCGGTCTTTGCCGCTTCGAAGTCTGCCTTGAACGCCGGGTCATGCAACATCATCGTGGCCATCGCCGTGCCGGTGCGCCAACCCGCCAGAACGTCAGTCGGGTAGTGCATGCCGCCGATCACGCGGCTTTCGGCGTAATCATTGGCGCGCGCCCAGATCGCCTCTTTCTTCTCCGGCACCATCGCCGCCACCATGATGGCATTGATCGTCACCCGCGTGGTGTGGCCGGAGGGATAGGAGCCGCTTTTGGTCGGCTTGGCGATCGCCTTCACCTCGGGGTTGGCGAGCCAGGGGCGCACGCGGCCGAAGAATGGCTTGGCGGCATCGAGCGTGTCGTCCTCGCTGTCGCCGATCCGCTCGAACAGAAGCGTGGCCTTGGGCAGGCTGGCGGCCACGAACTTTTCGCCCAGCACCTGCGTGAACATCACGAACACCGTCTCGTCCGAATCGGCGAGCGCCTGCGCCTTGCGGGCGTCGGTCGCGTTCGCCTGCGCGGTGAGCACCGCGGCCATATCGGCCTTCTCGGCGTCAGATCCTTTTGCCGGCGGCGGCGGCACCAGAACCGTGAGGTCCAGCATCTTGCCGGTGACGTAGGGCTCGGCGGCGAAAGCGGGCACCGCCAGGGTCGCGACGAGGGCAGTACTGAGAAGCAGGCGGCGCAGCGCGTTCATGCGGGGAGTTACCTTGTTGGTGATGCCAGACAGACGCCTCGCCCGCCCGGCGGAGGCAAGCGAAGTTTGCATGACATTCCCCCCGCGACGTCTGGGGGGCAAGGGGGCGGCGTCAGAACAACGACATCTGGCTCTCGGCCAGCCCGGGGATCCCCACGGGCGCGCGAAACTGGCTGCAATCAAGGTCCTGGCGTTCCTCCAATCCGTGCTGCCGGGCGGCGAGGCTGAAACGGCGGGCGAGCAGATCGGCATACACCCCGGTGCCGGTGAAGCGTTTGCCGAACCGGCTGTCGTTCAGCCCGCCGGCGCGGGTCTCGCGCACCAGTTCCAGCACGTGGCGTGCGCGGTCGGGATAGTTCGCGTGCAGCCAGTCCTCGAAGATCTGCTTCAACTCGTGCGGCAGGCGCAGCAGCACGTAGCCGGCCTGCCTGGCCCCGGCACGCGCCGCGGCTTCCAGGATGCGCTCCATTTCCGCATCGTTCAGCGCAGGGATCATCGGTGCCGCCAGAACGCCGGTGGGAATCCCGGCGCGCGACAGTTCCGCGATCGCCTGCAGCCGGCGCATCGGCGTGGCGGCGCGCGGCTCCATCCGCCGCGCCAGCGTGGCATCCAGCGTGGTAACGGACAGATAGACGCGCACCAGATTGCGGGTGGCGAGCTCCTGCAGAATGTCGATGTCCCTGAGCACGCCAGCGGATTTCGTGACGATGGTGACGGGATGGCTGAACCGGTCCATCACCTCCAGCACCTCGCGGGTGAGTTTGAGGGTGCGTTCGATCGGCTGATACGGATCGGTGTTGGAGCCGAGCGCCAGCGGCCGCGCCACATAGCCGGGCTTGCGCAGTTCCTTTTCCAACAGAGCCGCCACGTCCGGCTTGAACAGCAGTTTGGTTTCGAAATCGAGCCCCGGCGAATAGCCGAGATAGGCGTGAGACGGGCGGGCGTAGCAATACACGCAGCCATGCTCGCACCCGCGATACGGGTTCACCGCGCGGTCGAAACCCAGATCCGGGCTTTGGTTCCAGCTGATGACGCTGCGGCTGGCATCGCGCGTGAGCGTGGTGCGCAGCGGCGGCAGCTCGGCGAAATCAGCCGTCAGCGTGTCCCAGCCATCGTCGAACACGCTGGCCTCGTTGCGATCGAACCGCGAGCCGGGATTGATCGTGGCCCCGCGGCCGCGCTGGGCCGGCATCTTGAGGGCATGCGGCGGCACCGGCGGAATGCCGAGGCCGGCGGCTTTGCGCGATTTCGCTCCATACCCCTGCTCGGGCTGGCCGGCGCGCTCCAACGCATCGATCTCGTCCGGATCGATTTCCCGCGCCAGATCGAAGTCGCGGTATGTGCGGCTGTGCTCTTGCGCGCGCATGACGTTGATCCCTCTTTGTTCCTGTGTCACCATGCCGAACCGGTTAACGCGCGTCAAGAACGAAAAGAGAACTCAAATGGTGTCCTTCGCGCGCGCATCGCTGATCGCGGCCACCCTCGTCGTGACGCCGGCCGTGTGGGCGCCGTCAGTATGGGCGGCCGAGGACCTGGTGATCCCGTCCAACCCCATTCCCACGGCCTCGGGCGCCCGCCCGGCACCCGGCCCGCTCTCGGGGCGCCTCAGCCTGCCCGACGGCGCGGGGCCGTATCCCGTGGTGATCCTGCTGCATGGCTGCGGCGGCATCGGCAATGGCGAGAACATGCGGCGATGGGTCGGCCGGCTGAACGACTGGGGCTACGCCGCCCTGGTGCTCAACAGCTTTCGCGCCCGCGAGGTTACCACCGTCTGCGCGCCGGCGGACCAGCCGAAGGTGACGGCGCTCGACCGTGCCGGCGACGTGCTGAACGCGGCGAGCGCGTTGCAGCACCAGCCCGGCATCGACGGCGGCCGCATCGGGGTGGTGGGGTTCTCCCATGGCGGCGGCACCGCCACCACCGTCACACGCCGCGCCTTCGAGGCCTTCAAGCCGGGCCTGCTGAAAGCGGTCGTGAATTATTACGGCCCTTGCCGCCAGCCGGAATATTTCGGCACCACGCCCTTGCTGGCGTTGAACGGCGACGCGGATAACTGGGGCGACCCGGCCGCCACCTGCGCGGCGTTCAAGGCGGCCCTTCCAGCGGGCGCGAAGATGGACGTGCACACCTACAAGGATGTCGTGCACGGCTTCGACAATCCCGATGTGAACCCCCGCCGCGTTCTGCTGGGGCACCCCATGCAATACGACTGGACGGCATCACGTGACAGCTTCGAACGCACACATGCGTTCCTGGATCACTATCTTCGCAAACGCCCTGATTGAATCGAGAGCTTTGCAAACACCTCGGTGGCACCTATGCTTTTGCCGCGAGATGTTCCTGCAGCCGCGGCATCAGCTCCACCAGATTGCAGGGGCGGTGGCGGTTGTCGAGCTGCCAGACGAGAATGTCGTCCCAGGCGTCGCGCACGGCACCGGTGCTGCCCGGCAGGGCAAACATGTAGGTGCCACCGGCAACGCCGCCGATCGCGCGCGACTGGATGGTGGATGTGCCGATCTTCTGATAGCTCAACATCCGGAACAGTTCGCCGAACCCGTCGATGTTTTTTTCGAGCACGCGCGAAAATGCCTCCGGCGTCACGTCGCGCCCGGTGATGCCGGTGCCGCCGGTGGTGATGATCACATCGATCGACGGATCGGCGATCCAGCCTTGCAGCAGCGGGGTGATGACGTCGGCATCGTCGCGCGCGATGTCGCGCTGAGCCACCCTGTGCCCGGCCGCCGTCACGCGGGCTGCGAGCGTATCGCCGGAGGTGTCGTTGTCGCGCGTTCGGGTGTCGGACACCGTGAGCACGGCGATGTTGCAGGCGATGAAGGGGCGGGTGTCGTCGAGCCGGGCCATGCTGCTGTTTCCCGAAGAAGGCCGGCCGCGTGCCCCTGCGTCAGTGCAGGCGGGGCGGCGGGTCCTGATTTGTCATCGCATGATACAGCGGCGACACGCCGGCGGCGAGTTCATCGAGGCTCGGCGTTGGCAGATGCATGCGCGCCGCATAGATCCACGTATAGGTCAGCACCCGCGGCACGAAGGCGCGCGTCTCGTCCACCGGGATCGCCTCGATGAACAAAAGCGGGTCGCCCTGATCGACCATGCTGGGCCCCCAGCGCCCGAAGCTGCCGGGGCCGCTGTTGTAGCTGGCCAGCAGCCGCAACAGATTGCCGCCCACGGCCTCGTGCTGTGCGAGATAGGCGATGTAGCGCTGGCCCAAGGCCAGATTGGCGCCGGGATCGCGCAGGCTGCCGCCCACGCTTTCGCGCGCCGCGTCGGACCCTTTGCCCGCCAGAAACAGCGCCGTGTCCGGCATGATCTGCATGAGACCGGTGGCGCCGGCCGATGAGACCAGACCGGAATTAAAATTCGATTCGGTTTTGGTGATCCCGTAGACCATCGCTGGATCGATCCGAAACCCCCCATCCGGCGAAAGGCGCGGAATGGCAAAACGCGTGGCATCGCGCGGGCGACCGTCACGCGCCTGCACGATATCGGCCAGTTGGGCAGACAGCTGCACCAGCCCTGCCTTTTGCGCCACCAGCAGGATGGCCCGGCCGAGCTCGGGCCGCTGATCGGAGCTGGGCCAAAGCTGGCGCAGTTCCTGCTCGGCACGGTTGAACTGGCCCACCTGCAGCAGTGCAAACGCGCGCAAACCCTCGGGCGTGGCCGCCACCGCCTCGATATCGGCCTCTGTCAGCAGCTCCCGCGCATCGCGACCGTTGGGTGCGAAGCCGAAGCCCAATCCGAGTGTACGCCGCGCGAGAAGGCCGTAGAAGGTGCGCGGCTCCTCGCTGGCACGCGTCATCCAGGGCCGGTATCCGGCGGCATGGCCGGTGCGAAGCTGGGCCCGCGCCGCCCAGAACGCCGAGGCGCTGCGCAATGCGGCCGTGCTCAGCGTGGCCTTCCACGCGGCTTCGAACATCGGCCGTGCCAGTTCCGGCCGCCCCATGCGCCACGCCGCGAGCCCGGCCATCTGGCCCGCCAACGCGGCCTGGTCGCAGGTAAAGGCACCGCACGGACGCATGCCGTCTTTGACGACGCTGTAGGCCTCCGCGTCCCGATTGAGCGTGAACAGGATCTGCGCCGCCTCGCCGCGCAACTGCGATTCATAAACCGGCGTCAGGCGCGCGGTGCTCGCCAGCAATCGCCCGACGGCCGCGGCGCCGCGGGCGCGGGCGGCCTCATGCACCGACCGGTCCAGCGCGTTGTTGCGGGCCAGCGTGAACGTCTCGGGCTCGCTTTCCTCCGGCACCGGCGTCTGGCCGTCGGGCGCTGTCACGAGGGTCAGGCGCGGCCGGTCCGGGGCAGGGGGTGGGGTGGCGCCTTTCGGAAGCCGCGCCAGCAAAAGGGTGTGCAGGGACCGGGCATCCGGCAGGCTGGACCATAACCCCAGCCATTCCTGCAGCGCGGGGGCGGTGGGGCGCATGGAAGGGCCAAGATACCGATCGGCGAGTATATGCCCGAGCATGTCGCGCCCGGCCTGGGTTCCGATATCCACATCGGCGGTGGCAGCCGTGGCGGCCTTGAGGTCCCCGCGGCCCTGGAGCGCGAAGATACGTTTGATGCGCGCCGCCTCGCTGGGCGAAAGCGGCTGCGGCAAAGCGATCCCGGAGGATCCGCGAGGATCCAACCGGGGTGCCGCCAAAGCCGTATCGTCGATCGCCTGTGTCTGAGCGTCCGCCTTCGTGATGGTGGCACCGGCCAAAATCGCGGCCCCGGCAAGAAATGCCCGCGCCGCTGGAAGGCTGGAGAACGCTGTTCCAATCCCTAGCATGCCGCGCCACTACACGCCCAGGCTGCTGGCCGCAACCCTAAGTGGTGAGACTCGTCTCAGAAATATGGCTGGCCAAAAATTCGTCCATAATGGCAAGAGTTTAGCGAAACATCACAAAAAGTTTATTTTGCGTCCGAGTCGAGGCGCCGTCGCAGGCTGACCATGTCCGTCCAGGCCTGGGCCTTGGCGGTGGGATTGCGGAGCAGATACGCCGGATGCAGCATCGGAAGCGTGGCCACAGGGGCGTCCAGCCCGGCGATCTCCGCTTGAATCCATCGCCCGCGCTGCCTCGAAATGCCACCTTTCGTGGCCAGCACGGCCTGGGTGGAGATCGCCCCCAGCAGCACGAGATAGCGCGGCTGCACCAACGCGATATGCCGCAGGAGGAACGGCAGGCAGATCGAGATCTCGGCATCGGTGGGATTGCGATTGCCTGGTGGGCGCCACGGAATGAGGTTCGTTATCAACAGCTTCGTGCGGTCCAACCCCACGCTGGCCAGCATCCTGTCCAACAACTGGCCCGACGCGCCCACGAACGGGCGTCCGGTGCGGTCCTCTTCGGCGCCAGGGCCTTCGCCCACCAGCATCAGTCCGGAATCGGCCTGGCCGTCATCGAACACGAGGTTGGTGGCGGTGGCGGACAATCCGCACCCGGTGAACGCCTCCAGCGCCGCGCGCAGTTCGGCACGTGTCTGCGCCGCGGCGGCCACCGCCTGGGCCTGTTGCGCCGGCATGGCCATGGGCATGGGCATGGGCATGTGCATGGCCAAGGGCATGGCCAAGGGCATCCCAAGGCGTGGAGGCACCGGAAGCGGCGCGCGGGCCGGTGTGAGCACGAATGTCTCGGGCGGTGCCGGCGTGCCCGTTTCCGCTGCGGCGGCTTGCGCGCGCACCGCCAGCCGTCCCACCGGGCTTTCGTCCAGCGCCTCGTCCGCGCCCCATTCGATCTGCAGCCGCAGGGCCGCCAAACTGTCCATGCCCTATCGTCTCGCGCACCCCGATTTTGCGCAACCGCGACAGACCTCTTATTTTGGCCTCTTAATTCACGCCGGCCACCCCACATGGGGTGCAACAGAGGGGCATCCATGTCGACCGATCGCGAACAAATGGAATTCGATGTCGTGATCGTGGGGGCAGGGCCATCGGGGCTTGCGGCCGCCATCCGCCTCAAACAGCTGGCACCCGACATCGGCGTGTGCGTGGTGGAAAAGGGCGCCGAGGTCGGTGCCCATATCCTGTCCGGCGCGGTGATAGAGCCGCGTGCGCTCGACGAGCTGCTGCCGGACTGGCGCCAGGACAGCCCGCCTCTGACGACGCAGGCCGGCGAGGACCGCTTTTTACTGCTCACCGAAACGCGGGCGATCACCTTGCCCACGCCGCCGCAGATGCACAATCACGGCAACTATATCGGGTCGCTCGGCAATCTCTGCCGCTGGCTCGCCGAACGCGCCGAAGCGCTGGGGGTGGAGATCTATCCCGGTTTCGCCGCGGCCGAGATCCTGGAGGAAGACGGTCGCGTGGTCGGCATCGCCACCGGCGACATGGGGATCGGCCGCGATGGCGCCCCCACCGCGCATCACCAGCCCGGCATGGAACTGCGCGCCACCTACACCATCTTCGCCGAGGGCTGTCGCGGCAGCCTGACCAAAAGGCTGTTCGAGCGGTTCGACCTGCGACAGACCTGCGACCCGCAGACCTACGCCATCGGCATCAAGGAATTGTGGGAGATCCCGGCCGCCCAACACACCCCCGGGCTGATCGTGCACACCATCGGCTGGCCGGTCGACAGCACAACCTATGGCGGCTCGTGGCTGTATCACTGGGGCGACAACCTGGTGTCGTATGGCTACGTGGTCGGTCTGGACTACAAGAATCCCTGGCTCTCGCCGTTCGACGAGATGCAGCGCCTGAAGGCCCATCCCGCCATGCGACCGCATTTCGAAGGGGGGCGTCGTATTTCGTACGGCGCCCGCGCGTTGAGTGAGGGCGGCCTGCAATCGGTGCCGAAACTCACCTTCCCCGGCGGCTGCCTGGTGGGCGACACCGCGGGCTTCCTCAACGTGGCCAAGATCAAGGGCACCCATACCGCGATGAAATCCGGCATGCTCGCCGCCGAGGCGGTGGCAGAAGCGCTGGAAGCGGGCCGTGCGCCGGAGCCCGCCGGATACACCGAAAAGCTCCAGGCCAGCTGGCTGTGGGCCGAGTTGCAGTCCGTCCGCAACATCCGCCCCGGTTTCGCGAAATGGGGCATGTGGGGCGGCCTGCTCAATGCCGCCGTCGACACTTATCTGTTTCGCGGCAAGGCGCCCTGGACGCTGCGCCACACGCACCCGGACAATGAAAGCCTCACCAAGGCGGCAGATGCGGCGCAGATCGCCTATCCGAAGCCAGACGGCAAACTGACCTTCGACAAGCTGTCCTCGGTCTTCATCAGCAACACCAACCACGCCGAGGACCAGCCGGCGCATCTGCGGCTGCGCGACCCCAGCCGGGCGATCGACATCAACTGGGCGCAGTATCGCAGCCCGGAGACGCGGTATTGCCCGGCGGGCGTGTATGAGATCGTGGGCGCCGACACCGGCGCGCCTGCCTTGCAGATCAACGCGCAGAACTGCGTTCACTGCAAAACCTGCGACATCAAGGACCCCACCCAGAATATCGACTGGGTCACGCCCGAGGGCGGTGGCGGGCCGGTCTATCCCGGTGGGATGTAGCGGGGCCCTGTGGCGTGCGGCAGCATGCCGTGCGCTGCCCGTCGCCTCATTCATAAGCCGTGGCGTCCACCGGCATGATTGCGATGTAATGCCGCTAAGCAAGTTCGTGGCGAACACGCGTTTCGACTGTTAGGGTCCCGTATGCATTTTGTCCTGAAGCTACGCCGCAGCATCCTTCTCACGCTCTCCCTGCTGTCGGCCTGTGCTGCGGCCGACGTGACGAGCCCGGGCACGCCGATGACGCCCAACGCCCCCCGCGTGAAGGTCACGGGTGCTCCGGGCGCGTTCCTCGGGGGGCGTTTCGCGGCGGCCGAAGGCGACCCCGGCCGGGCGACGGATCTGTTTCTGCAGGGCCTGGAGCGTGATCCCGGCAACCCCGACATGCAGTTGCAGGCGTTCCTCGCCGCTGTCATGGCCGGGCGACCGGAGGCGAACACGCTCGCCCGCACGCAGCAGAACAACATGATCGCCAACTTGGTGCTGGGCAACACGGATGCGAAGGAAGGCCGTTGGGGGGCCGCCGAGGGCCGGTTCGCCGCGCTGTCGCGCCAGGGTCCGCAGCAGTTGCTGCAGCCCTTGCTTGTTGCTTGGACGCAGCAGGGCGGCGGGCGCACCGATGCGGCGCTGGCCACGCTGAAACCCTTCGTCGAAGGCCAGCGTTTTCGCGGCGGCTTCGCGCTGCACGCCGCCATGATCGCCGATATCGCCGGGCGGGACGGCGAGGCCGCGCGGCTCTACAAGGTGGCGCAGACCGATTCCGGCGGGCTCAACCTGCAGCTCGCCCGCATCCTCGCAAGCTGGGAGGTGCGTCAGAACCGCACCGCCGTGGCGCAGCAGATCTTCACGAATTTGCAGGACAACAGCGGCGACATCGCCATCGCGGTGCCGGCGATGTATCTGGCCGCCGCCGCACGCCCGGTGCGCACCGCCACAGACGGCATGGCCGAGACCTATCTCGCCCTGGCCGGCGCGCTCCGAGGCCAGGAGAACAACGATCTCGCGTTGCTCATGCTGCGCCTGGCGCTCGATATGCAGCCAGATCTCAGCGTCGCCCGCCTTCTCGGGGCCGATATCCTGGATGCCGGCAAGCATCCGGAACAGGCGCTGGAGATGCTGAAGCCGATCCCCGCCTCCGACCCGCTCGCATCCGTCGTGCGCCTGCGCCAGGCCGCGCTGTCGGAGCGGACCGGCAAATCCGAGGCCGCCCTTCGCCTGCTGGACGACGTGGCGCGCGACAACCCCACCCGGCCCGAGCCCTGGGCCATGCGCGGCGACATTCTGCGCGGCAATCGGAAGTTCGCCGACGCCGTCTCGGCCTATGACCAGGCGATCGCCAAGGTGGCGCATCCCACCCAATCGAACTGGCCGCTTTTCTACGAACGCGGCATCGCGCTCGAACGCTCGCAGAACTGGCCGCGCGCCGAGGCCGATTTTCAACGTGCCCTGGAGCTGTCGCCGGACGAGGCCTACGTGCTGAACTATCTCGGCTATTCCTGGACCGAGCAGAACAAGAACCTGCCCCGCGCCCGCGAGATGATCGAGCGCGCGGTGGAGCAGCGGCCCAACGACGGCGCGGTGATCGACAGTCTCGGCTGGGTGGTGCTGCGCCAGGGCAACGTGCCCGAAGCGGTGCGCCTGCTGCAACGCGCCACCGAATTGCAGCCCGCCGACGCAACCGTGAACTATCACCTCGGCGACGCGTATTGGGCGGCCGGCCGCAAGCTCGAGGCGCAATTCCAGTGGCGCCGGGCGCTCACCCTCAATCCGGAGCCGGACGATGTGCCGCGCCTGGAAGCCAAACTGCACGAAAGCGAAGTCGCACTCGGCAATCAGCCGCCGAAGCCGCTGCCGTAGCGTTTCGCGCCATGACCGTGCTGTCGCCCGCGCGGGCCAAGGTGAACCTGTATCTGCATGTCGTGGGCAGGCGGGACGATGGGTATCACCTGCTCGACAGCCTGGCGGTATTTCCCGATATCGCCGACGTCGTCTCCGCCGAACCGTTGGCCACGCTGACGCTGCGCCTCGCGGGGCCGTTCGGCACGGCGTTGGTGGCCGAGCCCGACAACCTCGTGCTGCGTGCGGCGCGGGCGTTGCAGGCGTCTGGCCGTGTGAACATTGGCGCCGCCCTGGTTCTGGAAAAGAACCTGCCCATCGCCTCGGGCATCGGCGGTGGCTCCGCCGATGCCGCCGCGGCGCTGCGGGTGTTGTGCCGCCTGTGGCGCATCACGCCCGAACCCGGCACGCTGCACGTCATCGCCGCAAGCCTGGGCGCCGACGTCCCGGTCTGTCTCGACCAGCGCGCGTCCCGCATGCAGGGCGTGGGCGACATCCTGTCCCACGCGCCGGCCATGCCCGATGCCGGCATCGTTCTCGTCAATCCCGGCATCGCGGTGGCCACGCCTGCGGTATTCCGGGCCCGCACCGGCGGGTTTCGCCCGCAGGCCGCGTTGCCCGAGGCATGGCATGACACCGACGCCATGGTGGCCTGGCTCCGCGCGACACATAACGATCTCGAACAGCCCGCCATCGCACTCTGCCCCCCGATCGGGGACGTTCTCGCGGCGTTGCGAACCGTCGCGGGATGCCGTCTGGCGCGCATGAGCGGGTCCGGCGCCACCTGCTTTGGCCTCTTCGCCACCCCCGCCGCGGCACGCGCCGCCGCCGTCAGCCTGGCCCGGGCGGGCTGGTGGGTGTGGGGCGGTGCCATGCGCGCATCGATTGCGGATCAGCCGGACTTGCCAGACCGGGTGTTCGCGCCCTAATCAACATCGGTGGCCGGATGGGGCGTCGCCAAGCGGTAAGGCAGCGGATTTTGATTCCGCCATGCGGAGGTTCGAATCCTCCCGCCCCAGCCAATCTGTTTGATTTCAGTGCCTGCACGGAACGCAGTTAATTGGCAGCCAAGCCCGGAACCAAGCCCGCAGAAAGTTCGTTCACCCTCCGCAAACCGCCGCGCAAGACTGCATGGAGCAGGAAGGCGAAGAAAGTATCGTTGTTGATATGAGCGGGCAATACAGGTGACGCACAATGAAAACATTGGACGATCTCACGCTTCATTTTCTTCAGGACATCTACTACGCCGAGCGCCAGTTGCTGAAGGCACTGCCCAAGATGGCCAAAGCCGCGCAGGAGCCTGCGCTCAAGGAGGCCTTCCTGTCGCATCGGGAAGAGACGGTGCACCAGATCGAGCGTCTGGAGCAGGTTTTCGAAAAAATGGGTCAGCGACCCAAGGCCATTCCGTGCGAGGCCATCAAAGGGCTTCTCGAGGAAGGTGACGAGGTCGTCGAGCAGACCGAGGCCGGCCCCGTTCGCGACGCCGGGCTGGCAGCCTGTGGCCAGGCGGTCGAGCATTACGAGATGGCTCGCTACACCGCCATCATCGCCTGGGCCAAGGCCGGCGGGCATGCCGACGTGATCGCCCTGCTGCAAGAGACGTTGGACGAGGAGAAGAAGGCCGAGCAGCTATTGAGCGGAATGTCCGTGAAGCAGTTGAACAAATCGGCTGCCAAGCTCGCCGCCTAAACTAACGAGATACAGGCCCGGCGGTGCGCACCGCCGGGCCTGAATTCCGTCAGCCGAAGCCTAAAAACCCGGGCTGGTCGCTGATCTTCGGTGCGATCGTGAGAGCTGCGATATCGGGCACCGGGCGCGCTGTTCTGTCGTCACCCGCCAGCAGCCGCTCCAACGCCGCGGCCACCGCCAGCACCTTCGCGTCGCCGCCGCGCCGTCCCACGATTTGCAGGCCGAACGGCATGCCGTGGTGATCCCGGCCGACCGGCAGGGACAAAGCGGGGTGGCCCACCGTTGTTGGTGCGTAGGCCAACGCCAGCCAATGAAAATACGTGCGCGTCGGCACGCCGTCGATCTCCGCGGGGTACAGCTCCAACCACGGGCGCGGCGATATGGTCACCGACGGCGTGATCATCACGTCGTAACGCTCGAAGAAGGTCTGGAAACGGTGATACAGCAGCGTCTGCTGCTGCATGGCGCGGACGATGTCCATCGCGTCGTAGCCGAGGCCTTCCTCGACATTGGCCCGCACATTCGGCCCCACCTGGTCGGGCGTGTCGCGCACCCTGTCGTGATGCGCGCCCAGGAAGGCCATGGCGCGCAGAACCTCGAACGTCTCGTCCATGCCGGAGCAATCGGGAGACGCGGTTTCCGCCACCGCGAACGCATCGGAGAACAGCGCGATCTTTTCCGCGAACACCGCGCGAATGTGCTTCTCCGTTGGCGCGAATCCAAAATCGGCGCTGAAGGCCACCCGCAATCCGGAAAGGTCGATCTCGGCCGGCTCGGCGAAATCGGCCGCCTTGCGGATGTGCGCGCCCTCCACCGTGGTCGCCAGCGGATCGGCCGCCGAGTCGGAGACGATCGCCGACAGCAGAAGGCAAAGATCCGGCACCGTGCGCGCCATCGGCCCCAGCACCGGCAGGTTGGACCAGCCAAAGCCACGCTTGTCGCTCGGCACCAGGCCGGGGGTCGGCCGGAAGCCCACGATGCCGCAGAACGCCGCGGGGTTGCGCAGGCTTCCCCCGGTGTCCGACCCCGTGGCCAGCGGCACCATCCCGGTCGCCAGCGCCACCGCCGACCCACCGGACGATCCGGCCGCCGACATCAGCGGGTTATGCGGATTGCCGGTGGCGCCATACACGGCGTTGCGCGTGTTGGCGCCGGCGCCCCATTCGGGCGTGTTCGTCTTGCCCGCGATGATGCCGCCGGCTTCGCGCACGAGAGAGACGATCAGCTGGTCGTGCAATGGCACGTGATGGGCAAATAACGGGCTGCCATAGGTGGTGCGAAGACCCGCCACGTCCTCGAGATCCTTGATCCCCACAGGCAGCCCGTGCAGCGCGCCCAAGGCCTCGCCGCGCATGGTCTGCCGATCGGCCTGCGTGGCCGTCTCCCGCGCGCGCTCGAAATCGCGCGCCACCATGGCGTTCACCGCCGGGTCAACCGCGAGCGTGCGCGCGATGCAGCTTTCCAGCAGTTCGCTCGCGGAGAGTTTCTTGCTGCCGATGAGCCGCCGTGCGGTGACGGCATCGAGGTCGCATGGATTGACGGTCACGGCGCCTGCTTTCGCATGATCGATGAACAATGAATGAGAGCGATATCGCACCAGACGCGCCATTTGGCCAAAAGAAGCCGGTGTGCTGTACATGCAAAATCGCCACCACCGAAAGCGTGTGCTTTCAATGATGACGTTCGCGTCGCTGTGATGTCATGTCAACCGGCGGGCAGGCGCGCGCCGGTCAGAAATCAGAAGCCCTCGCGCTCCAGGCGCTTGCGCTCCATCTTCCGGGCGCGCCGAACGGCCTCGGCAGCCTCACGGGCGCGTCGCTCGGACGGCTTCTCGAAATGGCGGCGCAGCTTCATCTCGCGAAAGATGCCCTCGCGCTGCATTTTCTTCTTCAGCGCCTTGAGCGCCTGATCGACATTGTTGTCGCGAACCAGAACCTGCACT